>JAZRWW010000075.1:0-7672 GCA_045599865.1 Thermoguttaceae bacterium | reverse complement strand
TAGTTGCGTCTAAATTTAGGTCGGCGCTTTCCCCGTCTTAAAAAGGAACGCGTCCGACAAAGTTGCATATGTTAAAAAGAGTAACCGTTTACGGAAAGCCGCGCATCAACGATGCGCGGATTCCTTAAATTACCCAAACGGCGTCGCGAATAGTAAAAAGTTATACGTTGAAAGTTTTCTTACGTTCGACAAATCGTTGGAAGCGCAGTTTTGATTCAAGAGCGTTAAACCGACTTCTTCGATTTGTAACCTTTCACGGAAAGCCGTGCATCAACGATGCACGGATACGTTGAATTGCCAAAACGGCGTCGCGAACACTAAAAAGCTAATATATTGAAAGTTTTCTCACGTTCGAGAAATCTTTGGAAGCGTCGTTTTGATTCAAGCACGTTAAACCGACGTCTTTGATCGCACGCCGTCGAGCGCCGAAACAGTCCGCGTATCAACGATACGCGGCTTTCCGTGAACGCTTACTATGGACAAGAGTTCGCGAATGATCGCAAAAAATCTATTTGGACGAACTTGCAACGAGACAAACGCGAAAGCCAAGGTCGTAATGCCAACGTCCCTGAGCGCATTGGGCGCGATTTGCAGGACGACAGGAACGTTCGTCGTAAGCGTAACTGCCGCCTCGAAAAACGAACGTAATCCAAACGGCGTAATTAGAATCGATCGACGCCCCGTTGGAGTCTTTCACGGTCGATTGCGTTAAAAGGGCTCCGTCGTTCGTTTTGTATTCTGAATTAGTCCATTCCGAAACGTTGCCAAGCATATCGTAAATTCCCCAAGCGTTGGGCGTCTTAGTTCCAACCTCGTGGAATTTATATTCGCTATTGTATTCGCACCACGCGGCGTCGCTCAGGGGAACGCCGTAAGTCGCGCCGGTCGTTCCCGCGCGACAAGCGTATTCCCACTGTTCCTCGGTCGGAAGCGCGAAACGCCAACCGCTCGGAGCGGCGTTCGAAGCGTTCAGTTTCTTAACAAACGCGTCGCATTCGTCCCAAGTTGCGCAGTCAACGGGCAACTTAGCGCCTTTGAACCGGCTCTTCTTTCCCTTTTTGACGCCGACCGCGCCCCATTGTTCTTGCGTCGTCTCCGTTTCGCAAATCCAAAAGCCTTCGTCGATCGTCGTTTCTTCTTGCGTTTCGTAATCAAGGCGTCCCGGCTCGTCCAACGCGGCGCCCATTATGAAAGTTCCGGCGGGACAATAACGAAACGCGATTTCGGCGCCGTTGTAATTTACAACCGCGCGAGAACCCGCCTTAGTTTGGAAAAAAGCGGCGTCGGAACCGTTCTCTTGCGCTTCAAGGAGCGTCGCCGTCGTCGACGCGATCAAACAGAACAAGACGACGATCAACGAAATTCTTCTTTTTCTCATTGATTAACCTCCCGTTTTTATGGACGCGACAAAAAAACGATCGTCTGCAAAAAGACGCGCGACGCCGATTTATTTAGCGCGCTTGATTTCTTTCAAAATCGTCGCTTCTTCGCGATTGCGATAAAATTCGTCGAGCGGGTAGCAGCCGGAAACCAAACCCGCGCGCGGTCCGTTCGTGCAGTCGCCGAACGTGCGGCAAATCGCGCGTTTATTGAGCGCTCGCCCGGCGGAATAATCGGCCGCCATCGACGGATAGGAGAGGACGGAACGTCCAAGCCCGATAGAATCGGCGCCTCCCGTCTCCAAAACCCATTCGCCGACCAAGGGCAGGAACTCTTGAAGATAGGTATAGCCGGAGCCGATTAAAAATAGGTCGGGACGCTTCTCTTTGAGCGCGCGAACCGTCTTGATCTGCCTCGAAACGCCAAGAAGCGGCTCTTCGGGCGGAAGATACCCGTCGGCGACGGCGAAGGCGGCGGGACGTTGCGTATGAGGAACGTAATAAGGACTGCCGAACGTCGTTCCGATCATTGAGATTCCCAATTCGTCGAGAAGATCGGCAAATTGGAGCAAGTCTTTTATTTCGGGGTCGACGCCCAAGCCGGTTCCGTCGCCGTTGAACGCGTAAGGATACGAGCCGTGTTTTTCAAAATCCCAATCGACGGGCACGCCGAATCCGTCGGCGCCCTTTTTGAAGGGCATTAAGTCGCCCAAGCCGAGCCGCGTTCCGATATCGAGTCCCGGCGCTTCCTTTTTGATTCCTTCGACGATCTCGCGGAAAAACCGCGTTCGATTTTCGAAGGAGCCGCCGTATTTGCCCGGTCGGTCGTAAGCCGTGAGAAATTCAAAGCCCAAATACCCGTGCGCGCATTTCACGTCGACGAAATCAAAACCGGCTTCTTGCGCCAATTTACCCGCCGCGTGAAAATAAGAAATTATCTCTTCGACTTCGTCGTCCGTCAACACGTTGGACGCGTCGCAATGGAATTTCGCGTCAAGAATAGGGTGCCGATACGCCGTATGGGAATCCAAGCGCTTGTCGTCGGGCGTCTTGACGAAACGACCCGAATGAGTCAACTGCAAGCCCATATAAGGAACGCGATCCGATCCGAACAGCTCGCGAACGCGCGCGACGACGTCCTCGCGCAATTTCGCAATTTCGCCGACCGTCTCTTTAGAAATCGTCATCTGGCGCGCGTTCGCCTTCGCCGACGGCATAACGGCGACCGCCTCGCAACCGAAAAAGACGGAAGCCCCGCTCTCGGCGAATCGGAGCCAACGACGACGCGCCAAGTCGCTAGGCGCGCCGTTCGGCAAGCAGTCCCAGCCTTCCATCGGCAACACGGTCCAACGATTCGCGAACGTTCGCTTGGCGCCGGTAATTTTGCTAACGTACTCGTAAGGCTTGGAAAACGCAGACGCGTCCCCTGAACGCGGCTCGTCGACTAAATCGAACTCGGCGCCGATCTCGCGAAGATAGGAACGAAATTCTTTAGAGTCTTTAAAAGAAGCGATTTTTTTAAATTCTGCCATAATATTTGTCCGTTAGCTATAATTTGTTATAATTATATCCGCAATGAAACGCGTTTCCAAGCGGAACACGAATCAAGAACCGTATTGCCAAGGCGATCCGACGCTCGTAACGCAACGTCGGCGTCAAACCGACGGGCCTCGGATCGCGCGGAGTCGTTACAAACGACTGGCAATCTCTTGAAACGAGGCGCAATTAATACTCGCGTTAATAAGATCGTTCAATTCCGAAATCGATTTTGAAGCCAAAGTCGCGTTCCAATCGTCGTAATTCTTCGCATATTCCTCTGGAAAACGAGTTTTCACAATCATTGTAAACGAATCGGCTTTACCCTCTTTCATTCCCTCTTTCTTTCCCTCTTTCATTCCCTCTTTCTTTCCCTCTTCCCTCCCCTCTTTCATTCCGTTTTTCATTCCGTTTTCATATCCGCTGTCTTCTGCAAACTTCGTGATCGCAACCCAATCGCGGCGTATTCTCTCTTTCAAATCTTTAGCGCGCCGTCCGCGTTCCGTTAAAAAGAAATAGTTCATTTTGTCCCCCGCCTTTTTGAAAATCGATCTCTTCTTTTTCAACGCTTCCATTTGTTCGCCGGTCGTCAAGTACGGATAACCGAACATAGCGATCCAATCTTGCAACTCTGGATCAATAAATCCTTGCGGTTTTTGGTCGGCTCTGATCGGAAGACGAACAAAGATCGTCGTGTTTAGGTTGTTCCCAATATGTTGATCATAGATCGAAATTTTACGCCAAACGTCAAACCAACGTTCGTCGTCGTCTTTACGAATCGGAAAAAGAACGAAATAAATCGACACGACGCGTCGTAAATCACCGTAATTACTTCCGTTCCCTATTTGATCGACAAACAATCTTGACCCGTAATATTCCGCGCGTTTGTCGAAATCGGCGTGATCCACGACCTGCATTTCGATATCAAAAACGTTCCCTTGTTCGTCGGTCGCGCGAACGTCGACGATCGGCTCTTTATCCTGACTCCAACGTCGTAAAACATAGGGATTGCGAAGTTCAAGTCTCGCGACGGTAGGAAGTTCCGCGTTGCGCAACACCGAGTTGACCAACGAACATAAAACGTCTTCCATACCCCGACTGCCAAATATGGAACGAAAACCGACGTCGAGACAAAGAAAGGGAATCCCGCCGTCAGACGTCGCGACGGCTCCGACGCGTTTTTTAAACAACGAAAAGGATAATTTTCTCATTGCGAACTCCGTATGAGCGTTTCTGTTCGAGGAAACGAACGTCCTCTTGCGGATTATAATATGGCGCCTTCTCGTAAAAACACAACCTGTAACGATAAACTTTTCCGCGTTTCCCCATAAGACGCCGATCAAGAAAATCGGCGAGTTAAAATCTTCGCGTAAGCGACTTTTGAGGTCGTTGGTTATTTGACGTCGAAGTCTAAATATCTGCGGTCAGTCTCAAATATCTTGTCTTCGCGAAAATCTCTCCAGACGTTTTCAAACCATTCGTCCGGCGCGGGCGTCGGCTTGACGTCGCGCCAAAACGAACCAGTCTGGAACAAATCGTCTTCAAGTTTGCTTTTTTGAACGCAATACGTATAAAGCGACTTCGCGCGAAAAGACGCGTCTTCGTCTTGAATCTTCCAGTCGTCGGGAAACTTGTCGGAAATTGCTCGTCCGTCTGAAGAAAGCGTCAACGAAGAGCCGCGCGATCCGACGCCCGCCTGAACTTCGGCGAAAATCGCGTCCAAATACGCGACTTGAGAAACGCAAAGTTGAACGTTGCGCAACGTCTCTAAAACGTCGTTCGACGTCGAAACGAACCGATCCGCGCTCGAATCGTCCGGCGTTTGCAAACGTCGCAACTGCTCGCGCGCTTCGCGACTTGCGCGTTCCAAACTAGCGCGCGAACGAAAGACTCCGCCCGAAGCGCTCATACGTCGACGCAGTTCCTCGCGCTCGACGCGCCAATCAAGTTTTCGCGCGCGCTCCGTCGCAACGGCAAACAACAGGGCGACGACGTTCTCCGCGTATGTTTCAAACTGTTCGTCCGTCCAGTCGTCGGCGTTTTCTCCGCGCCGCAATTCGAACGCGATGCGTTCCGCCGCGCGAAAAGCCCAGACTTGCCCCGCGTTGAGCGCCGAGCCGCCCGGCCGAGCGACGCCGTGCGTGCCCGAAACTTCGCCGATCGGGTAAAGTCCCTCGACATTAAGCGATCGGCTCCAAACGTCGACGGCGAGTCCGCCGTTGTTGTGTTGAGCGCAGACGGCGATTTCAAGGGGTTCCGTCGCAAGATCGACGCCGTTGTCGCAATAGAGCGAGATCGCGTTAGGGTTCATTTGACGCAAACGCTCAAAGGGAGTCGCCCCCAACGCGTTCGACTTTTGCAGATATTCAAACGCTTCCGTCGGCAAGCGTTGAAAATCAAAGTCTTTGGGATTTTCGCGATAATCGAGAAAGACGCGTCGTCCTAAAACCGCCGTCTCGTAGAAAACGCAAAGGTCGACAAAGGAGGAGCCGTCGACCGCTTTTCGCGCGTCGAAGGGCCACTGATACCCCTTCAAAAAGACGCGTCCGAAAAGGTCGCTAGGATCGGAAAAATAGTCGCGCAAAAACTCGCGCGAATCGGAAACGCCGTCGGGCGCGGTCGAGACGAATTTCGGGACGACCTGCATATAGGAGCCCGAAACGTTCCAACGAAACTCTTTCGGACGCTCCCCTTCCCCCTTCCATTCGCGCCCTTCAAGTTTTGTAAAAGACGCCAGTCCGAATTGGCTTTCGGGCAAATTCCGCGCCAACGCGCCGATCTCCAACGCCAAACCGATCGCGCCCGTATGAACTTCGGGATAGACGCTCGTTTGATAGAGCCCGCCCGGTCCGCCGACGGCAAAAACAAGATTCTTCACGCGATAAACGATCGGCTCTTCTTTCGAAAGCGCGACGACGCCGACGATTTTACGACGCGGCAAGTCCGACTCCGCGTCGCGATCGGCGTCGACCGCCAATAATTTTACCGCGACTTGATCTTCGAAGACGGGAACGTTCAAACGCTTCGCTTCGCGAATCAGCGCGCGGCACATCTCGCGCGACGTATAAGGACCGCAACTTGTCGCGCGTTTAGCGGGGTCGTGATCCGTTTTGTAACCGGCGTATTGTCCGAAAGCGTCGTGCGGAAAAGGAACGCCAAGATTAACCAAGTGAAAAAACGCGCGCGTCGACGTCGACGCCTCGACCAACGCAAGATCGCCGTCCGTCGCGCCCGACGACGTATACGACTCCGCCATCGAACGAGGAGAATCGGGCGTCGACCCGCAAAGTCCTAATTTATAATACGTCTGCTTGTCGCTACCCGTGTTGATCGACGTTCCTTTGTTCAAGCCTTCCGTCAAAATCGCGACGTCGACGCCCTCCGCTTTTAAACGAACGGCGGCGGCTAGTCCGGAAGCGCCGCTACCCAAAACCAACGTGTGAACTTTAACGATCCGCATAGCGTTTTGTCCTCGTTTTTATTGAACCTCAAACGAAATCGCCTCGACTCGCTCGATTAAAGGCGTCCGATTTCCATCCCGCCCCCGACGTTGATCGACTGCCCCGTCGAATAGGGCAAATCTCCCCGCAAAAACATCGCGACCGCCTTGCCGACGTCTTCGGGCAAGCCCCAGCGCGGTTGCAACGTCAAGCCTTCGGCGATCAACTTGTCGTACTTCGCCGTTACGGCGGCGGTCATATCGGACTTAATGATCCCCGGTCGAATTTCATAGACGGGTATTCCAAATTCCGCCAAACGCGTCGCCCACAGAAGAGTCGCCATCGCGACGCCCGCTTTCGACAAGCAGTATTCTCCGCGACTCACGCTAGCGACCGTCGCAGAAACGGAACAAATATTGACGATCGCCGCGTTAAAATCGGGATTTTCCTTCTTCTTGCCGACCATATAATTGGCGACAAGTTGCGTCAAGAAGTAAGGTCCTTTCAAATTAATGTTCATCACGCGATCAAAACTTTCTTCCGTCGCTTCGAGAATATCCGCGCGTTGCAAGGGCGCCACGCCCGCGTTATTGACCAACGCGTTCAACTCGCCAAATTCTTCCAGAACCTTCTCAAACGTCGCGACGCGATCCTCTTTTTTCGAAACGTCGCACTGAAGATAGAGCGCGCGAACGTTAAATTTGTCTTCCAACCATTCGCAACGTTCCTTCATTTTTTCGGGCGAGGTTCGTCCGCAAAAAGCGACGTTCCAAGACTCCGCCGCCAACGACTCGACTATGCCCGCGCCGATTCCGCGACCGCCGCCTGTGACCAATGCGTTTTTCATTTTGTCGACTCCGCCGTATTTCCTATTCTAATGGACGCCTTGACGTCCTCTAGAATCTATCATAAACGTTTTCATACGGAATATCAAGAAAAAATCGACAAAATAATTTGAAAAAAACTCCTGTTGACGTTACAATACGTTTGTAAATTTGCGAACGCGACGGAGTCGCCCTACGTCGTGTTCCCTTTCCCCTTTTTATACGTGCGAACGCCGCCCCTTTCCACAAGCGAAATTCTCCAACGCTTACGATTTCGTCGCGCGTTGGAATCGTCAAAGACGCTCGCTTGCGCCGCGCGGGCGTTGAAGTTGCGTCCGTCGAATCGATCGCGTCGTTTGAATAAAAGAAAGGAACGTTTTATGAAGAAAAACAGGGACGATCAGAGTCGAGACGTCGACGAAGAAAAGCAGTTGGAACTTTTGCGCGAGTATCTTGATCGACTTGTTCGATTAGGCGTCAATTTGCGTCAAGA
>JAZRWW010000074.1:0-5004 GCA_045599865.1 Thermoguttaceae bacterium | reverse complement strand
GGACATAGTTCAATGAAAGTAATTATCGTCATACCGGCTCGGTACGGTTCGAAACGTTTTCCCGGCAAGCCGCTCGCGGTTCTCGAGGGCAAGCCGATTTTACAGCGCGTTTGGGACATAGCGCGACGCGCCTGTCAAGAGTTGCCCGACTGTCGCGCGGTCGTCGCGACGGAGACGCCTTCGCCGACGTCCAAAAGCGGCGAAATCGTCAAATTCTGTGAAACGCGAGGCATACCCGTCGTCGTTACTTCCGACTCTTGTCATTCGGGCTCGGATCGCGTCTGGGAAGTCGTCTCGAATTTGTCGGAACGACCCGAGGTAATCGTAAATTTGCAAGGGGACGTTCCGACTTGTCCGCCTAAATTTGTCGTCGATTTGGCAAACGCGCTTTTGGCGGCGCCGGAGGCGTCGGTCGGATCGATTTATACGCGCCTCACTTGGGACGCGCTAGACGCGTTGCGAGAAGCGAAAAAAACGAGTCCTTTTAGCGGCACGACCTTGATTCTCAATAAGAATAGCGAGGCGGTCTGGTTTTCGAAAAATATTATTCCGGCTATTCGCGACGAAGAGAAGAGAAGGGCGGAGTCGGAATACGGTCCCGTCAAGAGACACGTAGGGCTTTACGCGTATCGTTACGACGCCTTAAAATTCTTCGCAAACGCGGAAAAGAGCGAGTACGAACGACTCGAACAGCTGGAGCAGTTGCGTTTTTTAGAAAACGGATACTCGATTAAAATGGTCGAAGGAATCTATCCGCCCGGTTACGAGCGTTCGGCGTCCGGCGTCGATTCGCCCGAAGATTTGGAACGCGTCGCGCGGATTATTCGAGAATACGGCGAATTACTGGACTGATCCTTGTTGCTTTAAACGATTATATTTCGATAAAAATGAAAACAAAATTGATTGTCGCAAGACACGGCAATACGTTCGACAAAGGTGACGTCATACTCCGCGTCGGGGCGCGAACCGATTTGCCTTTGACGCTTGAAGGGCGCAAGCAGGGCGCGCGACTCGCCGAGCGTCTGCGCGAACGCGGCTTGACGCCTAGTCGGGTCTTTGTCGCGCCGTTGCTTCGCACGCAAGAGACGGGGCGCGAGATTGCGCGCGTTTTTGCGCTTGATTCGGAGCCGACGCTCGAGCCGTTTTTAACGGAATTTGACTACGGCGAAGACGACGGCAAGCCCGAAAAGGAAATAACGATTCGTTTGGGGCGTTGCGAGGCGGAAGCCGGAGAAGGGAACGGAAGCGACGATTACGAATCGCTCGGAAAAATCGCGCTGAAACGTTGGGATTCCGAACGACGCGCGCCGCTTGGCTGGTCTTTTTTAAATTCAAGAGTCGCGTCTTTGCCCGACGAATGGCGCGCCTTTGCGAATAATTTGGCGCGGGAACGTCAAGGCGAGACGATCGTCGCGGTAACGAGCAACGGCGTCGCGCGTTTTGCGCTCGACGTTTTGCCCGACGACGCGCCAAAGCCGGAACAAAGCAAATTGTCGACCGGCGCTTTCGGCGTCTTTGAATACGACGGCGAGCGTTGGACGCTCAAGGAATGGAACGTCTGATTTTGAAATTGCGGAATTTGGCGGAATTCGCGCCGTTTTGAAACGGAGGGGAATATTATGAAATTACGTCGTTTTGCGAACGCGTCGAAGACGTTGAGTCTTTTGACGATTCCTTTTGTCGTTTTGTTCCTTTGTTCCGTCGGCGTTTCTTGGGGCGATTCCGTTAAAATACGCGATTCCAAAAAGAAAAACGCGGCGCGAAATAGCGCGTTCGATTTGTCGACGGTCGTTTCCGTCGATTTCGAGGGGGAGTCGCTCGTTCCGTTTTTGGAAAAATCCGCCGCGACGTATAATTTCGAGTTTCTCTTGGATCGCCGCGTCGATCCTGAACGAACGATTTCCGGCGCCTTTTCCAACGTTCCCTTTCTTGTCGTTTTAAAGCGAATATTGGAAGACTCCGAGCTATATTGTTTCGAAATCAACGACTCCTTGCTTTATATCGGCTCGCGCGAAACGGTCGGCGAAAGCCTTCTTGCGCTGAAATTAAAGCGCGACGAGACGACGAGTTGGTCGAAAAAAATCGCCGAGCGTATGAGGTCGACGGTCGATTTGACGATTCCGACCGCCGCCGAAACGCGCGAATTGTTCGACGCGCTCGCTCAAAAAACGCGCGTTAAATTAATTGGCGCCGAATACGTTCAATTCGATCGCGTTCGCGGCGTCGCGTTGAAAGACGTTCCTATCGGCGATTTGATTACGCTTATTACGCTCGGATACAATCTTGATTTCCAATACGACCCGAAAAAGGTCGAAACGAGGCTCGTCGCGTTTGACAAAGAACGCGAAGTCGTTCGCGATTATCCGCAAGGGCTCGACGTTTTCGCGCTTCAAAAGAAATTTCCGACTTGCGCGTTCGAAACGAACGACAAATCGGGCGTCGGTTCCGCGCGCGTTTCGGGCGCCTTTAAGGACGTCGCGCAAATAGAATTTGAAATCTGGCGCTTAGAAGAAAAGAAAAAGGAAGCGCAAGGGACGAAATCGCGCGTCGCGTCGAACGATTCCAACGGAACGACGCCGACAAGACCGCGCGCTATTTCCGGCAAGTCGCGCGTCGAAATTTCGGGCGTCGTTAAAAACAAGACGTTGCGCGATATTTTCGCGTATCTGCAAAATAACGCGGGCGTCGAATGCGCGCTCGACGACTCTCTCGACGGTTCCGAAGTCTCCTTAGACTCGCGCGTCTCTTGCGAATTCAACGGCGCCGGTCTTGCGGAAATCGCCGCCACGATCGCCAAAAAGCTCGACGTCGACTATCGGATCGAGGACGGCAAAATTCTTTTCGGGAAAAAATAACGATCCGACTAAAATAACCGACGCTATTTTTGCGAAATAAGCGCGAGCGAGAGCGCTTGATTGTTCTTGCCCGAGTAAAAGCCTTCCAAGTCGAGCGAGACGAATTTGAATCCGACGTCTTTTAGACCCGCGACGACCGCGCGTCTTGTTTCGACGCGCGCCAGTTTCTCGAGGTCGGCGTCCGGGACTTCAATTCGCGCGCAGTCCCTTTGATCGACGCGAATGCGACAAATTGGAAAGCCGCAATTTCTTACGAACGATTCGGCGCGTTCGATTTGGCGCAAAAGGTCGACTTCAAGCCCAAGACGATAGGAAACGCGCGTCGCAAGACAAGGATTCGACGGCTTCTCCGCGACGGAGAGTCCCCATAATCGCGCAAGTTCGCGTATTTCCGATTTAGCGAAGCCAAGTTCGGCGAACGGACTGCGAACGCCCGACTCGCGCGCCGCGCGCGTTCCAGGTCGAAAATCGCCCTTGTCGTCCGCGTTAGACCCGTCGACGAGCGCGACGTTCGCGCCGTATTCTCGCGCGATTATTTCGCGCATTGCCGCAAAGCGCGTCTTTTTGCACCAGTAGCACCGCTCGGGCGAATTTTCCGTAAAGCGCGGGTCGTCAAATTCGGCGGACTGAAACGTTCGAAGCGCGATTCCGATCTCGTTGGCGATTCGGCGCGCGTCGACGCGCTCTTTCAGCGTCAGGGTTGGGCTCTCCGCCAATATTCCGACGGCGCGCCGAAAAACGTTTTTTCTCACGGCGCCGAAACTTGAACGCGCCGACGCAAGAACAAGCGCCTTCGCCAGCGTCGCGCTGTCTACTCCGCCCGAAAAGGCGACGACGCAAGGCTGCGCGTCAAACAGTTGAAACAGGCGTTCCAATTTTTCTAAAAGAACCGAACGAGAAGCGTCTTCCATTTGCTACCGCAGATTTTGAACTAATCGAGTCGAAAGTCAAGAAAAAAAACGAGGCGCGCAAGTCCGTTCTAGGAGCCCCAAAAACAAGGTCGACGACTCGGAAAGAGGGAACGCCGACGAATTGAAGACGAAAAAACGTCAAAATCAAAACGTTACGCGAAAACCGCTTTCTGTAAATTGCAAGTCGTCTAGGGCTAATTTAATGTCGACTCCCCCGATTATGTCGGACAAGCGCGCCTCGTTAATTGACCGCATTATAGCGCCCGAAGACGTCTTGAAAAGAGGGGCGTTTTCAGTTTGGGGCTTTTGCGTATGAACGGTTGCATAGAAAGATGCGCGAAGTTCCCAGGCGTTGCGTTAATTCCTAAATAAGCGCCTCGTAGGAATAACGCCGAAAGGTTCGCGCGATAAGCCGCCCGTCTTCAGACGAGCGGATCGACGCCTTGAATACGCGCCGATTTTATCATAGTGGTTGCGCGAGCATATTTTTTCGTGAACGCTACGATTAGTGAAACCCGCTAATCCCTTCCAATAAACTGACTGGCGCGCCGCTTATATCGAGTGATCGTAGATTTTTAATCCTCTAATCTCTTCCAATGAACAGATCGGATTCCAATTCAAACTCAGTTCTTTCAACTCGCTTAAAAGCCGTCCTTCCTCGTCGGTTGGTTCATACCCTTCGCATATGCGCATAACAAGATCAACGGCTTCTTCATTGGAAATAGGCGTTTTGGTTTCCCCATTCTATAGGAAGAGGGGGGGGAACTGACAACGTGCCAGACCACTCGTGTTGATTGTGCCAGACGGAATTTCTGGCGTCAAGTTTTTTCCGTAGCGGTTCGTTTCGCGGCGTTTTTCCGCTCGTTACATACGAGCGGATGGGATCGGTTCGCAAAACGTCGATCTCAAAAAAAACGCCGAAGCGGAACCCCGCCGATAGGCGGGCGCGGAAGCCGCCGATTACATATCGGCGGAAGGGATCGGTTCGCAAAACGTCGATTTCAAAAAAACGACGAAGCGGAACCCCGCCGTAAGGCGGGCGCGGAAGCCGCCGATTACATATCGGCGGACGCCTTCATTACCAAAAAACTACGATTTTAAACGAACGCCGGAATAACTGTACTTTCCCCACTTTTTAAAAAATAAGGAGAAAATCCCCCCAAGTTGAGGTATACAAAAAAGGACTCGTTTGGTATTGTAAGCAAAACCAAAAACAACCCTACAATCCTAGCGAGTCC
>JAZRWW010000073.1:0-11016 GCA_045599865.1 Thermoguttaceae bacterium | reverse complement strand
AAAATGAAAACGACTTCTCTATTTCTAGCGCTTGTCGCTTGCCTCGCGTTGACGACCGGCGCAAACGCGCAAGAAAAAACGACGAATATTCTCTTTATTGGAAACAGTTACACGTTCTTCAATTCTCTCGACAAAGTCGTTCAAGAGATGTTGAACGTATCCGGCGTTCCGACGAGCGCGACGAGAAACACGCCCGGAGGATGGCGCCTTCGCCAGCATTTCAACGGAGAAACGCCAAAAAATTGGAAGGGCGGAACTACGCCCGAAGTTATTAAAAGCAAAGCGTGGGATTACGTCGTCCTTCAGGAACAAAGTACGGGCGTGGTCGACCAGCGCGCCGAATACCTCGAATACGGGCAAAAAGTTTGCGGTTTGATTCGAGAGAACAATCCGTCGACGAAGATTCTGCTCTATCAAACGTGGGGACGTAGCGACGGTATGTTCGACGGGTACGGCGAAAACGAGACGCGAAAAGCGGAAATTCTCGCCGATTGGGAAAAGCGTTTCGGTAAGCCGAACGATGCGACGGTCGAGGCGTTAAAGGACGGAATGAAAGGCGGTTGCGACGCCTTGGCTAAGGCGGCGGACGCGATCGTCGCGCCGGTCGGCGAGGCGTTCCAACGCGCGGGCGACAAAATCGACTTGCACGCCGCAGAAGGGGACAAACGCCCGCATCACCCGAGTCCGCAAGGAACGTATCTTGCCGGGTGCGTTTTCTTCAAGACGATCTCGGGCAAGTCGCCGATCGGACTCTATGAAAAATTGAAGTCGGCGGGGCAAGATTTCAAAGTGAGCGCGGAAGAAGCCGCGTATCTGGAAAAAATCGCCGACGAGACCGCGCGTTAAAAGAACGTAAGCGTCTACGGAAAGCCGCCGCAATTTATTGCGGCGGTTGGTTGGAACGAGTCGACCCGCAGTATTTGCGCTTTCGGTTAAAAAAGCATAAGGCGTCGATTACGCGGAAGGGTGTCAAGAATCGTCAATTATGGAACAAATATGATCGCCGAATTTTAGGTTTTCTGTGAACGATTCTGCAAAACAAATACGTTTCAAGCGTTCCGTTTTGGCAAAAGCTTCTTAACAAAAGGAACCTTCCCTGCTACGATCCCGAGCAAGTCGAAAAACGCCGCCGTTTTGAATCCAAAGTTAAGCGCGACGTACAAAACGCAACCGACGCAAGCGCCCCCGACGAACCCAACCCAAGGCGCGCAGGGATAGACAAGTCGATAGAACGTCCAAGCGCCGAAACACGCGACGACGGCAAGAACCGCGTAAATCGAAACGTCGCGAAGTTGACGAAACAGCCCGTAGTTAACTTCTTTGCCCGTATAGTACGAATTGAGGTAAGCGCTAGTCAACGAAGAGAAAATCCCAAAAACTAACATCGGATACAATCCGAAAAAGATTAAAACGGCGACCGAAACGAGCGCGAGACATTTTTTAAATATTTCCAATTTCAAAAAGCGACCCGAACGCCCGCGCGCGTTCAAAAGTTGCAAATTCAACACATGAATTGGCCACAAAACGATAGTACAAGTCAACAACCACCAAATCGGAATACAAGGAAGCCATTTCGGGGTGATCACCAACTCGATAAACGGGCGCGAGAGCGTGCAAAGTAAAAACGCGGGAAAGGAAATAGCCAAAACGGAAACGCAAAGCGCGCGTTTGAACGCCTCCTTCAAGCGCGGCAAGTCGTCTTGTATCTTGGAGAAGGCGGGGAAGAGAACTTGCGAGATCGCGCCTTGAATACTATGCGGCCAAATCGAGGCGTATCCGCGCGCCCTTTCATAATATCCCAACGTTTGCGCTTGATAAAATTTCCCGATCGCTACGTTGTATATGTTCACAAAAAAGGCGTCCAACAGTCCGGCAATCATCAGTTTGGAACCGAACTGGAAAAGACTTCCCAGCGCTTTCAAACTGAAGACTAATTTCGGAACCCAACGAACAAAGAGAAAAACGGCGATCGTTCCGCAAGCGGTTGAAACGAACGTTTGCCAGACCAGCGCCCAGACTCCGTAACCGCGCCAAGCGAGATAAAGCGCGACGCTCCCGCTAATTGGAATCGCGACCAATTGCGACGCCGTAATAAAGCCCTGTTTCAAATTCCGTCCAAGAATCACGCGCTGAACCGAACTCAACGCTCCGATCGGCAACGTCCACGCCGAAACCATAATCGTTTGACGTAGAATCGGCTGATGGTAAAAATCGGCGATCCAAGGCGCGGAAACCAACATTATTCCGCAACAAAGGAACGCAAGGAACATATTGTAGTAGAAGACCGACGACAGATCCGTTTCCGTTACTTCCTTGCGTTGCAACAACGCCTGAGCGAACCCGCCGTTAATGAAGACGTTACTAACCGCCCAGAAGATCGCGAGCATTCCGAGAACGCCGTAATCGTCCGGGCTGAGCAGGCGCGCCATACAGATTCCAAGCAGAAGTTGGATTCCTTGGCTCGCAAATTGGAAAATCAACACCCAACTTGCCGCCTTGAAGGATCGTTTCGCTAGATTTTTATCGTCGGACACGTTTAAAACTCAATAAGATTGAAGGACTTGGTTGCTCTAAATCCAACTTTGGGATGAAATAACGACTCGTCGGGGGTTTTGCCCGACATCCAAGCTATAACTGCGCTCGGAACGTCGGCTCCGGCAAGATGTACAAACGGATAATGCCCCCCAAAACGAGGATTCATCTCAATTAGATAAGGATTTCCAGCTCTAACAATTACGTCTATGTCAAGATTTGCCGGATGTTGAGAATAGGAAGAGATTCTTTTTCCAAGTATCTGTAATGTTGCGTCTTCTACGATAACGGCCGAATCCGTTTCTCCTCCTCTCATTGCCAATTTTTTTTCTATGAACGTGGCAACGTAGTTGCCTTCTAAATCATTAACGACGTCAATTCCGTATTCTTGTCCCTCAATTTTTTCTTGTATTAGGACTCTGTGGTCGAGAAAGGTAAGATCGACTGCATAAGACGAATAATCCTTGATTCTTCTACTCACCTCTCTGCTTGACTTCTCATAACAATATAATAGGTCTCTTTCATCCTCGGCAAAATACAATCCCAAGGAACCGTAACCGCACGCCGGTTTAACAACGAGAGGATAGGAGATTTCTTTAAGCTCTATAGACTTTATCGCGTTTTCAACATTGTCGAATGTTTTAGGTGCGAAAAATCCATTTTGCAAAGCAAATTGAACGGTTTTGCTTTTGTCGAGACAAACGTCGAGAAAATCGGACGACGCAATCACAAGGCGCGTTCCAATTCGTTCAAAATCATCACGCGCCCTTGCTAAAAAAGGCGCTTCGACGTCGTGTAAAGAAAACAAAAGTTGAATTGAGTATTTTTTGCATACTTCTAGCATTTTCTTTACGTAATCCGGGGAAAAGCATAGCGGCGTTACCTCGGCGACGTCGCACGTTATCATACCCGACGTATTGGGAATGGAATTGGTTCCAACAACAATACCGTCTCCCTTAAGGGCGTTGCGAAAAAATATCGGTAAATAACTGCGTCTGCCGACGCTGGAAAGAAGAACGTTCATAATATAACACTCGAAAATACTTGGAGAGCAACGTTTATTTTGAAATTGGAATCGACGAAGAAATCAAATTCAATAACCCGCCGGTATGCCAAAACAATATTTTAGCGCCGGGGTTGATCTCGCCGTGTTCGACCATCTGCAACATTCTAAAGAAAGGTTTGCCCGTATACGTTGGATCTAATATCAGTCCAGTTGAAGCAACCTTTTCAATTACTTTGAGCAACGAGTCGCTATATCCTTCATAACCGCCAAAAAGAGCTGAATCGTCAAAATAAACAGGTGCTTTGGGAACGTCTTCCTTAAAAAATACGCCGTAATCACGAATTGCCTGTTCTACAACCTCTGTTCCGCGTTCTTTTGAACGAGCTACAGAAACTCCAATCACTCGGGTGGGAAAATTGGCAAAACCAATAGTCAACCCCGCTTGCGTCGTTCCTGTGCCGCTTGCGACAAAGACATAGTCGGGAATCCAATCGTCTGTTTGTTCCAAAAATTCTTGAACCGCGTCTACGTAAGCTCGAGTACCTTGAGGGCAATGACCTCCGCCCCAAATGTAAAATGGGGAAAGCCCGTTCGTCTTTTCGTACTCCATTGCTTTGTCCATCGCTTTACCGAGATCGTCGAGGCGACAGTACTCTATGTAAGGACGACATAGACGCGATAGGAATAAATTAGTCCCCGACGGAGGATTCTTGGGATCGGAAGTGTGCAAAACTAGATGGGTTTTAATTGAACAACGGGAGGCGTATAACGTGGTCGCGCGTGTATGATTGGAATTAATCGCCCCGTTTGTTACGACGCAATCACAACCGAGGGACGCCGCATAATTGACGATATACGGCGCTTTTCGAGCTTTACTCCCAGCGGAACCGATAGTCTGATAAAAAAGGTCGTCTCTTTTGATCCGTAAGTCAACGCGTTTCATAAAAGGAAATGCGTCGCTCCCATACCATTGTGTTACCGGCGTGGACGAGGACTGTTCTACTGTCAGTGAACGCGTCATCTTGTAAGAACTCGTCTCTTCATTAACACAAGGAGCGACAACAATGAATCCTTCTTTTCTGTAGAGTCTAAGCGCTCGTTTGTTATTACGACTAACTTCTAGACTCGCGAAAAGCATTTTTTTGTTTCGAGCAATCTCAATCATTTTGGAAACCAGACGTTTTCCGACTCCAAATCCCTGAAACTGCGGATCAATAGCAAGTAGAGACAAAAAAGCAAAATGCGTCTTAGCATCATTGGCATAAAAACAAGCTAATCCAATGACCTTGTCGTTGGAAACTGCTAGTAGAATATCGGCAAACTTATAATTCTTTTCTATGTATGCATTACAGTCAAAATTTTTACGCTTGCTAAAAGGATCGGGTAATAACTCCCCGTATTGGCGCATTATTGCCGCAAAACGATCCAGTGAAAATTTAGTTCTATCAAGTTGTTCAATTTGATAATTTAGCATATCTTGGGCGAAATATCTTGAAATACGTTAGGCTAACTATTGAATTAAAGAATTTTAATCGTTTTGCGAATGATAGCGCAAATTCTCGTCAAATCCTCGACCACCAACGTCGGATAGAGCGGCAAACACAAAACGCACGAAGAAACGTCCTTAGCGACGCGCAAATCACCGACGACTCTAGCGTTGGCAAAGGCTGGCGTATCGGTCAAAAGCGGCCAAAAATATCGACGCGGGAAGATTTGTTCTGCGTTGAGCGCCGCAAGGACGCGCAAAAGTTGTGATTCGTCCTTGAATAAGACCGGCATATAACTGTAATTGTATTCCGCCGGATCGAACTCTTGAAACGTCAAGTCGTCGACGCCGCCAAGTTCGCGGAAATACGACTCGCTCAGTTCGCGGCGCTTGGCTAAAACTTCGTCGAGATATTTTAGGTTTGCCAGCCCGACAGCGGCGGAAATTTCCGTCGTTTTGGCGTTTGTGCCGACGTCGGTTAGGTTCTTTTCGGCGTCGTAGCCGAAGAAACGCAACTGGCGAATTTTAGCTAATACGTTCGGATCGTTTGAAAAAACTCCGCCGCCTTCGACTGTATTGAAGAATTTCGTCGCGTGGTAACTAATCATAGTCGCGTCGCCGTATTCGACGATCGACTTGCCCGACGTCTTGACTCCGAACGCGTGCGCGCCGTCAAAGAGCAACTTGAGGTTATGGCGTTTCGCAACGTCCTCAAGTCTCGCGACGTCGCAAGGGCGACTGAACACGTGAACGGCGATAATAGCTTTTGTGTTTGGCGTGATCGCTTTCTCGACTTGTTCCGGGTCTATATTCCATGTTCTCGGATCAACGTCGACGAATACGGGCTTACAACCTCGCCAAACTAAGGCAGTCGACGTCGCGGGAAAAGTGAAGGGCGTCGTAATTACTTCGCCGCTCTCGACGAGCGTTTCGACCATTAAATCAAGCGCGAGAGTTCCGTTGGCTACGCATACGGAATCTTGTACCCCGTGAAACGTCGCAATTTCCTTTTCCAAACGCTGAAGCAAGGGACCGTTATGGGTCATTACCCCCGACGCCCATATTTGTTCGAGATAAGGCGTAAGCTCTGAAATAGGAGCTAGAGCCGGTTGCGTTACGTAAATATTCTTATCAGACATTTTGTACGAACGTCCTTACGTCGTCTGTAATTTTGGCTTGGCGTTCGATTTCGTCCAACGCTTCAAGTCTTTGGGATTCGTTGTTTGTTTGGATCGCTTCGACAAGGCTTTCCCAATGATTTTTGTATTGATGATCTGGAAGAATCGTCTCCTCAAAGCGTTTGTTTTGTTTTTCGACGATCAGCGTCGGCGCCAATGCGGGCGGAGCGGTGAAAATTCGATTTGTCGACAATTTGCCTTCCGTTCCCAACAATTCGACGGAACACTGATAGAAGGAATTGAAACTATAAAAGGCTTGAACGTCGATTCCCGACTCCGCGCGCAAGAGTAGCGAGCCCGACTCGTCGACGCCCCAATCCTGCGAGAACGATCTATTGACGCCCAATACTTTCAAATTTTTAGCGTCAAGGAAGATTCGAGCCGCCTTTAGGACGTAACCTCCGGCGTCGAGCAACGCTCCTCCTCCGTCCTCGCGACGATACCGAAAATTATCGGCGTTCATAGGCGGAAACGCAAAAGTCGCCCTCAGTAAAACGATCTTGCCAAGCGTTCCTTCAGCGACGATCTCTTTGATTCGTCGCGTTTGTCGATGGAAATGAAAAACGTAGTTTTCCGCAACAAAGACTCCGCGTTCGCGCGCCAAATCTAGCAACGACTTGGCGCTGGAATAATCGAGAGCAAAAGGTTTTTCGACGAGAATATGTTTGCCTGCTTGAATCGCCTTTTCGACCCATTCTTGATGCAACCCGCCAGGCAAGGGCATATAAACGAGGTCGACGTCCTTTCGTTTCAACAAATTGCCGTAACCAACGATCGAATCGCAATCGAACGCTTGCGCAAACGCGCGGCTTTTTTCCTCCGTTCGACTCGCGACGGCGACTAATTCGGCGTTGGAACTAACCTTCAGCGCGGGAATCATTGTTCGTTTCGCGAAGGAGGAACAACCGACTACCCCTATTCGTAAAGCGTTCATTCAAAACTCCCAATTAAACTCGTCAAAGAGGCTAACAAGCAACGCAACTCAATATTGACGACGCGCGTGTGATTTGTCATAAATTTCAAGCGATCAAGCGAAATCCAACGATAATTTTCAGGAACGTCCCGGATTTCGTCGTAATCGATTAAGACAAACAAATTACGATTTTGTTCGCGGAAGAAGCGTCCTCCTTCTTCCGACTGCATCGTGTCGACGACGACTCGTCCTAAACGATTTGACAAAAATTCGTCGACAAGGAAGGGAAGAGGGACGCGCGTCTTGTTTTCAGGAAACCATTGAACCGCCGGTCCAATTTCAATTTGATCGGAAACGCCCGACTCGTATTTGGCTTGAGTTAAAACCTCCAAATTACCTTCTGCGTCGATTCGAACTGGAGACGCCATCAATCCGTTTGTAGCCGACTTCATAAAAGGCTGCGCCCAACTCGAAACTTCGCGCGAGACCGCGTGGATATTTGCCGCCAAAACGGAAAATTTGTCGTGATCGTTGCGATATATTTCTGAATCGGAAAAAGTCCAGCCTTGTAACGCGTCGAGTCCGATAAATTCGATTCTTGAATCGCAAAGAAACTTATGCGACGTCAACCAGCGCATATCTTCGCGGTATTTTTCAACGTTGATCGTCTTGCGCAACGTTTGCAGAACCGAACGACTTAACGGCGCCGCCTGAGCTTCTAGTGAAATCGAATCTGCGCCGTCGTTGACTTCCGGGTCAAATTCAAAGGGAAGACAACCCAAAACGGTGCGCGAATCCATATTGACAACGTTGTTTTTTCGCAAAAAATATCCGAGTTGTCCAAGAGTAAGCCAACAAAAATCGTCGTCTTCAGGGACGTTTTCGTCGACTGCGACGACGACGTTCCGATTACGCTTCGCGAGGAAACGACTTCCTTGCTCCGACTGTAACGTGTCGACTAGGACGTTCTTTGCCGAGGCATTAAGGAAGTAGTCGACGTATTTGGGACGACGACCGCCATGCGTTTGCAGTATGTTGCTACGCGTCGCTTGAACCGTAGGAGAAAGCTGGATATAATCGATGTTGCCGGGTTCCATTTTCGCTTGAACAAGGAAGTGCAACACGCCGTCGATTTTTTTGACAAGGAATCCGAGTATGCCGATTTCATTTTGTATAATGATCGGTTGATCCCAAGAATCTTCCGTTCCGTCGCTTGCAGTAACGCATACGCGAATACCCACAATCTGGAAAAATTTTCCGCTTGCGTGTTCAATTTGCAGACCGCGAGAAGGATCGGGACTAACGTTCCAGCCGTTGACTTGTGAAAAGTTTACGGGCTCGATTTGGAACGCGTAAAACTTCTTACGTTCTTCAAACCAAGATTCCAATTCTTGACAAGTATGAACGCCGACTAAACTCTGAGCCGATTTAACAAAATCGTCGGATTTGATTATCATTGACGTTCCTCGATAAACGTTCGAACGTAATCGTAATAGGCGCCTTTGAAGTTCTTGATATTCTCAAGAACTTGCTCCGGCGTAACAAAGCGTTGTAAAATCGCGATTTCTTCCAAACAGGCGACTTTCAATCCTTGACGACTCTCGACGACTTCAATGAACGTCGAGGCGTCGGCCATTGATTTCGGCGTGCCCGTGTCAAGCCAAGCGATCCCGCGCCCGAAAAGGCGGCAGGAAAGTAGTCCGTCGTCGAGGTAAAGCTGATTGAGCGTCGTAATTTCGAGTTCCCCGCGCACCGACGGCGTGACTTTTCGCGCGTATTTGCAGACGTTGGCGTCGTAAAAATACAAGCCTACGACCGCATAGGAGGATTTTGGTTTTTGCGGCTTTTCTTCAATGCTTACGACTTTATGCGCCTTGTCGAACTCGACGACTCCAAAGCGTTCCGGGTCGGAAACGCGATACCCGAAAACGACCGCGCCTTGTTCTTCCGCGTCCATTTTGGCGCCGCGTAACAGGGGCGTCAAACCGGCTCCGTAGAAGATGTTGTCGCCCAAAATCAAACAAGCCGGGGAACCGGCGAGGAACTCTTCGCCGATAATGAACGCTTGCGCAAGTCCTTCCGGGCGCGGTTGTTCCGCGTATTGGATCGTCAAGCCCCATTGCGAACCGTCGCCGAAGAGCCGCTTGTATTGGGGGAGGTCGGTCGGGGTCGAGATTACGAGGATTTCGCGGACGCCCGCCAGCATTAGGACGCTTAGCGGGTAGTATATCATCGGCTTGTCGTAGATCGGCAAGAGTTGCTTGCTGACCGATTGCGTTGTCGGGTAGAGGCGCGTACCGCTTCCGCCTGCTAGGATTATGCCTTTCATTCTTGATTTTCCTTGACAAACATTGAGTTCAACGAGTCGATTTGTTGACGTCTATTACTGGAGGTTACGCTCGCGTTCTATATCCGACTTGATCAAATTGATCATATCGTCAAAATCTTTTTGATATTTTTCAGCGCCCTTACGCCAAACGTTGTAGTTTTGTTCAGCGTATTGAGGCTCAAGAGGGGAATTTAATTCTGTTTCGTTTAAGTCTTTTTCTATGAGGTAAAATTTATATCCAATCTCTTGGAAGTACTCAACGAAAGAAGCTTTTTCCGAAAAGAAAACTTTCAATCCTTTTCGAAACGCCAAATGGATATTTCCAACCGCTTGCTGACGAATATTTGCGTAAATAGCGCTGGAACAAGAATCAAAAATTGTTTGATACTGTTCGTAAGACATAAAATCCAACAGCGGCTCAAAATTTGAAGGCAACAATTTGGCGCCTTTTTTACGAATAAAAAGGGCGTTCTTTGCATCACCGTAACTTAAGGGCGCGTAAATTTTCTTGTCGCCAAGATCGAGTTTTGACAGGCGATATAACACGTCTATGTGATTTCCAGTCGGCGCTGAGTTATTTCCCAGAAGAATATTGAATTCTCGCTTGGGTTGTGGAACGTACTTCGGAATATCGGTATTTCTTTTAGGATCGGCGTAATGGAATAATACTTGTTTCGCCTTCAGGTATGGTCGCCTTGTTTTCAAAAGATCATATTCAAAGGGTAAAACAGTGGAACAATAGTCGATTCTACGAAGTAATTTACAACTTCTTCTGTATCTTACGTAATAAGAGAAGAAATGGACAAACTGTCGGATATTGGACGCTATATAACGCTTACGAGTTTTAGGTGTGAAAAGGTCAAGCCTAACGAGAGGGAACAAACCATCGTATAAATCAAATCCCCAAGACGCCCACATTGTTTTGACATATTTAGGCAAACTTACAACAACGTCGTCAAATCTTTCAATTGGGTTACGAGAGCAATTAATGACTCTTAAATTGTGAAAGAATACGACGTCGTATTTATTATCGCTCAGTAACAATTCTCTCACGTCTCTTGGATGAATCAAACGAATCTTTTCTATTTGTTTGATATATTTTAATTCTGAAGACGAATCCATTCTAGATATACAATAGTAACGAGACTCGATACTACTGTCATACGCGTCGAATAAATTGATTACGCAGTCTATGAACTTTTCGACTGATACGATATGTATTATTCGTAATTTATTTATCATAATAAATCATATACTTGTCGTCTTTGAGTTTTTCCACCATCGAAAGACCGAAACCACTTTAAATCACAGTGTGGTCTCACGGTTTAGGATAGAATTTTCAATGGTAAGGAATAATTATCAGTAAACTCTATTAATAACAGTGTTCATTCGTTATTTTCCAAGCAATGGATCTAAAACCTCCGTCTTTTAGACGCGAACCTTCAGGTTTTCCGTTGAACTTGTATAATAGACGGTATGACTGAAAATTTTCGTATTAGTTCCCATTGTCGTTTTAGCTTGAAATACCACTTCGTTTGGGTTACGAAATACCGTAAACCCATACTAAGGGAC
>JAZRWW010000072.1:0-4584 GCA_045599865.1 Thermoguttaceae bacterium | reverse complement strand
AGCCGTCGACGTCTTCCTTAGCACGCAACTCGGCGACGGACTCGAAGACCTCAAGTCGTTCCTCCAAGACGCCGCGAAGAAAGTTGAAAAAATTCAACCGTGAGAATAATTTAGCGTCGAACGTTTGACGGAAAAAGCGAGAAGTTGAGAAAACGAGGAGTCGAAAAATCGGCTCCTCGTTTTTTTGTAAGCGCTCGCAGATAAAGTTTGGAGCGGCTCCCCCGCCGTTAGGCGGCTTCCACGCTCGCGTCTTACGACGCGTCGACTGTAAAAAAACAAAAAATCGTTTGCGCAACGTCAAGCGAAACGCCGAACCGCCCGTCGTTGGCGGGCGGCTTGTCGCGCGCCGCTTGCGCGGCGGTTCTTGCGCGACGTTTTTCCGTGAACGCTTACGTCGTTTTTTAGTCCTTTTATTCATTTTTTAGGAGTACTTTCTATGCGTCGTTTATCTGATCGCCGTCGTTTTCTCAGCGACGCCGCGCGCGCGACGGTCGCCTTGGCGAGCGTCGAAGGCGCTTCAAAACTCGTTCCACTTCCGTCGCTTGTTCCGAGCGCCGCGCTCGGACTGGACGGCAAGGCGCCCCCTAGCGAGACGATCCGCCTCGGAGGAATTGGAATCAACGCTCGCGGCGGATACGACTTGGGCTTCTTTCTGAATCAGCCGGACGTTCGTTTCGTCGCGGTCGCCGACGTCGCGCGAACGCGCCGCGAACGCGTCAAGGCGCGCGCGGAACAAGAGCAAGGGACGAACGACGTCGCTATGTATCGGGATTTTCGGGACTTGCTCGACCGAACCGACGTCGACGCCGTTTTGATTGCGACGGGCGACCGTTGGCACGCGCATATGTCGATTTACGCGGCTCGCGCGGGCAAGGACGTCTATTCGGAAAAGCCTTGCGCAATTTCTATTGATTTGTGTCTCAAACTTGCCGAAACGATGAAGCTGTACGGAACCGTCTTTCAAGGAGGGACGCAACGGCGTAACGTCGTCAACTTCAAAAACGCCTGTATGCTCGCGCGAAACGGCGGACTTGGCAAGATTCATACCGTTCACGCCTCGATTTATTACCTCAATCATAAAGAGGGCTGGTTGCCCGAACAGCCTTTGCCCGACGTCGAGGAATTCGACTGGGACTTGTGGCTCGGTCCGGCGCCTTGGCGTCCTTACAACGCCGAATACGCGAACGTCGGCGACAAGTCGTGGTCCGCTTGGCGCGGATATTACGATTTTGACTCCGGGTTCCGGCATCTCGACTGGGGCGCGCATACCGTCGACTTGTGCCAGTGGGCGCTCGACGCCGACGGAAGTATGCCCGTCAAATATTGGGCGGAAGGCGATCGAATGTTTGCGATTTACGAAAACGGCGTCAAGTTGGTTATGCGTCCCGACGGGTGGATGGGGCTGGGCACTTGTCCCGTGCGTTTCGAGGGCGACGCCGGTTGGATCGAGACGGGCGACAGCGGAAGAACGATTATGTCCGACGACTCGCTTTTGCGCGCCGAATGCGACATTGAGGGCACGAATCCGCGCGACCACGTTCGCAATTTCCTCGATTGCGTCAAAACGCGACGCCAGCCGACTTGCAACGCCGACGTGATTTGTTCGTCGCATATCGCGTGCCACGCGTCCGCGTTGAGTTGGTTCTTAAAGCGCGAATTAAATTTCGATCCGAAGACCTATTCTTTCATTGACGACGACGAGGCGAATCGAATGAGAAGCCGCGCCGACCGCGCCCCTTGGAATTTATAGGCGCGACGTTTTCCAAATCGTTTGAAATATTGACAATAAAACGCGTTTTGCGGATTGGATTTAATTGAATATGAAACGCAAATATTTTTATATGTTGATTTTAGGGGCGGCGTTGTGTTGTTTGTCGACTTTGCGCGTCGACGCGCTCGCCCGGCAAGACGAGAATTACGCCGAAGCGTTAAACGCTTTCAACGCGACGCGCTCGCCCAACGACGCGCAACTGCCCGCGCTGAAGAAAACGTTGGCGAACCCCCGACTCAATACTTACGCGCGAAGCGCGCTCGAGGCTTTTCCGGGCGACGAGGGCAGGAAAGCGTTGCGCGAAGGATTGACGCTCGACTCGCCCGAATGCGTCGCCGGTTGCGTCGTTTCGCTAGGGAATTTGAAGGACGTCGAGTCGTCGGCGCAAATCGCGGCGCTTGCGCGGGACGGCAAAAGCGCGAAGATCGTTCGCGTCGCGGCGCTTCGAGCGCTTGGAAAATTGGAGAATCCCGAAGTCAAGGACGTTATGATCGAGGCGCTTTCGGACGAAGACCGAGAAATTCGTCTTGCCGCTTCCGACGGTCTCTTCGCGCTTGGACGCGCGACTAAAGACGCGGCGCTTTTCCAAGTCGTTCGTCTTGCGAACGTCGACGCGCCGACGACGCGCATCGCGACGCAAAACGAAGTCGTCTACGGACGCGATCTTGGACTTTTTGCCGGACTTTTGCGTTCGCAAGATCGTAGCGACGTCCGCGCCGCTTGCGCCGTCTTGTCGACGCTCAAAGACCCTGAGTTTGCAAACGCCGTAATCGACCAGATCGAGCGAATCGCGCCCGAATATCGCGAATTGCTTGCGAGAACTTCGGGCGACGCGCGCGATCCTAGCGTCGTCGTCAAAACGCTGGAACTTTGGGAAAAAGCCAAACGCGACTCGAGTTTAATCGCGCCTAACGCCGTTTTAGAGGCGCTTGCAACGCAGAAGGACGCGCGCGCTTTTCCCGCCTTTTTTGACGCCTTGAGCGCGCAAGACGTTTCGACGCGCGACGCCGCGATTAACGGAATCGCGCAATACGACGCGCTTTCCGACGAACAAACGGCGCGATTGGCGAGCGCTCTTGCCGACGCTTCCGACGACGACGCGAAACGACGCGCGTTCGCCGTTTTGGAAGTCGTTAAAAAACGCGGTCTCGTCGCGCTGGTCGATCAAACGAAGGCTTGCGCGCAAAATCGCGCCGACGTCGAACTTGCCTCGAGCGCTTTGGAGACTTACGCGGAATTGGCGGCGCCGTCCGCAGAAAACGTCGAGACGTTTATCGACGAATTTCAAAGCGCTTCTTGCGTCGATCCCGGCGCGTTCGAACGCGCGTTGCGAACTTTTTGTCGTCGCGCGACCGACAAGCGACAAACGATCGACGTCTTAGAGAAACGATTTGCCGCGAGTCCCGAGGTTTTGGCGCGATTAGTCGGCGTTATGGGCGGTAAAATCGCCGCCGATTATCTTGGCGACTTGGCGTTGAAACACGCGACGAATTCGACGGCGGATCAGACGGTCGCGGTCGTCGACGAAGTTACGAAAGCGCTCGGCGAATGGTCGACGAACGACGCGAGCGACGCGTTGGCGCGGCTTTGCGTTCTCCTGCCCGAGGGGCGCTTGGGCAAATTTAAG
The DNA here is from genome assembly GCA_045599865.1 of Thermoguttaceae bacterium. Classification (GTDB taxonomy): domain Bacteria; phylum Planctomycetota; class Planctomycetia; order Pirellulales; family Thermoguttaceae; genus RUG369. The sequence goes on along the minus strand of JAZRWW010000072.1, from coordinate 1,186 downwards.
ACGCGCGCGATTCGCGGTTATTTGCGCCTTTTGCGCCAAATGGGCGACGCGCCCCTTGCGAAGCGTCAGAAATTGTCTTTCGCGAAGCGAATTACGGAAAATCGTCCGCAAGAACGCGAAATTCTCGACAAAATCGATCCGAATTTTGGCAATAGATTTCCCGAACGCCCCTTGTTTAACGGGAAAGATTTCAGCGGCTGGCAAGAATACGCGTCCGGCGTCTTTGGCGTCGAGGACGGCGCGATCGTCGGCGGAAGTTTTGAACAAGGACTCGACAAAAATCAGTTCTTGACGACGGAAGCGACTTTCGGCGATTTCTATTTGCGTTTGGAGTGTAAAATCGTCGTCGGCGAAAAGAACCCGAACAACGACGGAAACGCCGGCGTTCAGTTCCGTTCCGAACGAATCCCCGACAACTGGGAAATGATCGGCTATCAAGCGGATATGACGTCAGACGGCGGATATTGGGGCTGTTTGTACGACGAGTCGCGACGTAATCGAATGTTGCAGACGCCTAGCTTCGACGTAACAAAGGGGCTTTGGATTCCAAACGATTGGAATACTTACGAGATTCTTTGTCAAGGAAAGAACGTTAAGATTTTCCTCAACGGCGTGAAAACGGTCGACTACGACGAAGAAGACGAATCGATCGTTCAGTCGGGTAAAATCGGGCTCCAAATTCACGCGGGCGGCGCGGCGCGCTCTTATTATCGCAACGTCTTTATTTGCGACGTCGCAACGGACGATTCGAACTGAGAACGGCGCTAATTTGGCGTTTGGTCGAGCGTTTTTTGAAATTTTGCCTATGAATTTTGAGAAAACGCTTGATTTACGTTCTAATCGAAATTACAATTTATCCGACGTTTGACTTCGCGTGATTTTTTATCGATAGATTACGGCATATAATTATGGTAAGCGTTCACGGAAAGTATTCCCAAAAAATCGGAGGTTGACGGGAAGAAAGCGCCGCGCGACGATTCGTTTTTCGCGCAAGCGAAAAACGCGCGAAAGACGCCTGCATTGCAGGCGGATGGGTTCGACGCGAGACGCCGGAAGGGTTCGACGCGAGACGTTTTTGTTACGACGGTAACGACCTTTGGCGCTTGAATCGAGCGTTTTTACTTGAAAACCTTGGGACGCTTAATGAACTTGTTTTGTCGAGAGTCTAGTAAAGTTCCGCCCTTCC
>JAZRWW010000071.1:0-18004 GCA_045599865.1 Thermoguttaceae bacterium | reverse complement strand
CGCGTCGGCGTCAAGAGGGTAGGTCGATTCCAGATAGCGGAAGGCGTTTTCGTAAAGAGTCGACTCTTGATAGTCGCACGCTTGCAGGGCGTGAATCGCGGCGGCGGTTCGACCGTACCCGCTCGCGCCGCCGGAACGCGTATAACGAAAGCCTCCGTCGGGATTTTGAAGACTTGTCAGATATTCGACGGCGCGCTTGAAAACGTCGTTTGGAACGTAAACGCCCGTATTATGCGCGGCGCGCAGGGCGCAGAGTTGACAGGCGGTTACGGAAAGATCGGCGACAAGGACGCGCGCGGACTCGTAACGCCAGCCGCCCTCGGCGTTTTGCGTGCGAACGATCAGATCGACGGCGCGTTTCGTCGCGTCGAAGATTTTCTTTCGGGCGGTCGCGTCGCTTGCAAGCGCGAGCGCGTCGGCTAAAAAAAGCGTCGCGCAACCGTGTCCGTAGGTCGGCTTGGCGCCGCGTTCCGTCGGATTGACGATCAGCCCGTCGACGTCGTAATTTTTTTGACGGTATTCGTCGAAAAACGCGCGCTTTTCGGGCTCCGTCGGTTGAGCGGCGCCAAATTGAGAATTAAATAGAAAGTCAAGAATTAAATCGATTTGCGCGCCGAATCGTCCTCGTCCCGGCGCGCTTCCCGACGCCAAAAACGCCAGGCCGCAAAGCGCCGCGACGCCCGGATCGCGCCCGAAAAGCTCAGATTTGGAACCGAAGGAACCGTCGGGATTTTGACGCGCGGCAAGCGCTTCGAGCGACTCCGTGATTTCGCGACGATATTTCGACGCGGGCGGCTCGTTCGCTTTGTTCGAATCGCCGTCGAAAGCGCCGGAAAATCGAGGCGAAATCAAGCCGAATCCGACGCATAACGCCGACAAATCTCGACAAAAACGCCGTCGATTCAAACAAAACGCGTCGGAAATCAAGCTCATTGCATCGACTCTTTTTCGTCTAGCGTTCGTCGTTTTCGAGTAGCGGCGCGACGTCGACTCCAATATCGCCGACGCGCAACTCTCCGACGTATTCTCGCGCTTTTTCCAGCGTCAAGCCGATTTTCTTCGCGGCTAGCGTCGTCGTGAGTCGCGCGCGAATCGCGTCGGAGACGACGGTTCCGTCGTTGCAGTCGAGTCCGCTTGGAACGTCGACGGCGTAGACGGGCTTTTTCGAGCGGTTAATTTGCGCGACGATCGCGTCGTAAGGCGCGCGCAAGGCGTCCGACGCGCCGGTTCCAAGCAGGGCGTCGACCGCCCAATCGCACCGATCGAGTTCTCGCGCCAAACGTTCAAGGGGCGCGGCGTCTTCTTGCCAAAAGAACAGCTTTTCCTTATTCTTGCCGACGATCGCGCGCGCGACGTCCAAATTTACGCGCGCGTCCCCCCGATATTCGTCGGGCGCGCCGATCGCGACGATTCGACAGTCGAATCCTAGCGCTTCGAGACGACGGAACAAGACGAACCCGTCGCCGCCGTTGTTTCCTTTGCCGCAACAGATCAAGACGCGCCGTGGCGTCTTGCCCGAATCGAGCCGCGCGGCGTTCGCGACGAAGACGTCGGCAAGGGAACGCCCCGCGTTTTCCATTAGGAGCAGTGAAGGAACGCGCAAACGTTCGGTCGCGCGCGCGTCGATTTCGCACGCCTGTTCGCGAGTTACGACGAGCGATTCGGGCGCTTTGACGATTTCTTCGGCTTCTTTAGCGACTTTTCGACAGACGTAAGCGCGCAAAAAGGGGGCGTCGTCGTAAACCGCTTCGATTTTGAGTCCAACGCGTTCGAACGCGCCCTCGAGAACCCAGTCGAACGTACTGTATTCCGCCGAAATATGCGCCTTCGCTTCGCGCCCCGCCGCGCTTTCCATAGAATCAAGCGTGTTCTGAACGCCTTCGCGCCATTTCTCGACGGGAAACGCAAACACGACGTCGAGCAAATAGAAGACGCCGTTCGGCTTGAGCGCGTCGGCGATTTTTTGAAGCGCGACGATTTTCCAGAAGTCGGGCAAGTGATGAAGCGCGATCGACGAAATTACGACGTCGAGCGGCTCTTTTAGTCGGGGCGTCGTCAAAAAACCGGCGTGAAGAAGCTCGACCGTTTTGATTCCTTCGGCGTCTAATTTTTCTTGAAGTATTTCCAACATCGAATTGGAAACGTCGGCGGCGTAAACTTTGCGGCAATATTTCGACGCGGGCAAAACGAACGCGCCGGAGCCGCAACCGACGTCCAAAACGACGTCGTCGGGCGACAAGCCCGTCCGTTCGCAAATACGTTGAAATTCAAGGTCGAAATCGCGAAATTGACGATGACGCTTTTCGAATTTTTCGGTCGTCGCTTTGTCTGAATAATCGACGCCCGAAAAATGAAATTCGTCGTACAACCAAACGGGATTATTTGCGGAAAACGCGTCGCAAGCCATTGAAATTACCCTTCTAAAAAATTTCGGCGCCACTGCCTTGTCGACTATTATACCGAATCGAGCCTATAAAAAAAGTCGGTTTAGTAGACGGTTTTTGTCGATTTTCGACAAATTTTTTTTTCTTGCAATTCAAAAACGAACGTGTAAAATTGTAGACGGTATGTGGTTTGCGACGAAACGCGCGCGACGCGGCGTCGCTTATCGTTTGTTATTATTACGTTAAAAACGGAGTATTCCTATGAGCAACGTTTCAAGACGACGTTTTATCGAAGACGCGCTCTTTTCCGCCGCCGCTTTCGCCGCCGCTTCCGGCGGACTTTGGCTTCCTAAATCTGTTCGCGCGCAAGAGAAAGTCGCCGCCAACGAGAAACTTGGCGTGATGATCGTCGGTTGCGGCGGTCGCGCCGGCAGTCACGTCGGCTATTTCCTTGGCGACAAACGCACGCAAATCCTTTATCTTTGCGATCCCGACTCGAAACACGCGGAAAATTACGCGAATCAAATCGAACAAAAGGCGGGCTATCGTCCCAAGATCGTCGCCGATATGCGCGACGCGTTGAACGATCCCGCGCTCGATATCGTTACGTGCGCGACGTGCAACCATTGGCACGCGCTTTGCGGCGTTTGGGCGATGCAGGCGGGCAAGTCGGTTTACATCGAAAAGCCTATCTGTCACAATATTCACGAAGGCAAAGCGTTGATCGCTTGCGCGAAAAAATACGGCGTGATGTGCCAAGTCGGCTCGCAATGCCGTTCGAATCCCGCCGTCAAAGACGCGACGGAATTTGCCAATACGGGCGGAATCGGCGAAATCAAATTGACGCGCGGTCTGTGTTACAAGCGCCGTAAGTCGATCGGCTCGCTTGGAAAATATTCCGTACCCGAAACGGTCGACTATAATTTGTGGAGCGGTCCCGCGCAAATTCTCGATCCGCCGACTCGTCCGAATTTCCACTACGACTGGCACTGGCAACGCCTCTACGGCAACGGCGACTTGGGCAACCAAGGACCGCACCAAACGGACATTGCGCGCAAGTTCCTCGGCGTCGACTCGTTCCCAAGTAGCGTAATTTCCTACGGCGGACGTTTGGGCTATCAAGCGGAACGCAAAGACGACAATTACGTCGACGCGGGCGACACGGCGAACACGGAAGTTTCGATCTACAATTACGACGGCGGCAAGACGCTCGTTTTCGAAACGCGCGGCTTGGAAACGGACGCTTATCGCGGCGCGAAAATCGGCGTCGTCGCGCACGGTTCCGAAGGCTATCTCGTTCAAATCGAATACGGCTACTGCGCGGCTTTCGACAAAGATATGAAGCTGTTCAAGGAATTCCGCGGCGGCGGCGATCATAATCACTTCAACAACTTCGTCGAAGCGGTCATTAACAACGACTACGCGAGTTTGAACGCCGACGCGCGTTGCGGACATCTTTCCGCCGGACTCAGCCATATCGGCAATATTTCTTACTATCTCGGCGAAAACAACAAAGTTTCCGTCGACGAAGCTAAGAAAATTATTGCCGACGTACCGGGTAACGACGACAATATCGACACGTTCGAACGAACGATCGACCACCTCGTTAAGAACGGCGTCGACCTCGACAAATACCCGATTTCGATGGGACGTATGCTCAAAATGGATCCGACGACCGAAAAATTCGTCGACGATCCCGAAGCGACGGCTTTGGAATCGCGCGATTATCGCGGAGAATTCGTCGTGCCCGACGCCGATAAAGTTTGATAGAAATTGACGTTAATCGAGTAATACGTTATAGCGTAACACGTCGTAGTCGCCTTTGCATTTTCCAAGAGTCGCTTATAATTAGGGACGACGGAAGACGCCAAAGGCGATTTTGTCGATGGGAGACTTTCGAATGAGAAACGCGGCAAAGGACAAAAGCGCATCGAACGGACGCGAACGCGTAGACGGGGATCGAGGACATCTGAAAGAGTATCTTTATCGCCTCGTTCGTCTGGGCGTTAGTCTTCGTCAAGACTGGTTCTTTCACATTATGTTTGGTCGAACCGAGTCGACGCCCTTTCTTTGCGGATTGATGAACGCCGTGCTTCAAAACGCTGGCGAGCCGCCCGTCAAGTCGATAAAAATCAAGAATCCTTTTACGTTTGCTCGACGTTACGGCGATAAGGACGTCGTTCTTGATTTTGCCGTTGAAGACGAATTAGGCAATAAGTACGACGTCGAGATGCAAACGTGGGATCATAAGAATTTTCGCGAGCGCGTCGTTTATTATCTTGAAAAACTCGCGGCGGAACAATTAAAAAAGGGCGATTCTTATATCCAGTTGCATAAAGTCGTCGGGATCGTGTTTGTCGACTTTCCGATTTGGTCGGATCAAGAACTACAAAAAATTAAAAATTTGACGCCGGATTTGACGAAAAAATTGAAAGAGACGCAATTTGAAACGATCAAATTAATGTCTGTCGACAATGGCGTCGTGTTTAGCGATTGTTTGTCGCTTTATTTTGTTCGAATTCCAGAAGCGGGCGAAGCGTTTTCGCCGAGCTTACGTAATCCGCAACTGATCGATTGGTTAAAAGTGTTTCGATTTCCAGAATCGACTTCGGAAGAAGAGATACTTCAAATAGAGAATTCGACGCCCGAAATCAAGGAGTTGATAGATCAAATGTTTGAAATATTAGCGACGCCAAAACAAAGGGCTTATATTGAAAGTCGGCGGCGTTCTACTCTTTACAGAAATACGATATTGGAAGAGAACGCAACTATAAAGAAAGACTATGCCGCCGTAAAGAAAGATTACGTTGCGTTGTTCGAACGTGTTGAGAGGTTAGAGCAGGAACAACGCGAACAAGAGGTCAAAAGGCGCGATAGGCTTATTTGCGCAGTCGCGCAACGCTACAACAGACCTATCTCGGAAGTTGAAACGGCGCTTGAAGGGCAAACGCAAAGAACGCTTGACGCGGCGTTTGAATCGTTGGCGACGTGCGTTGATTACGCCGCGTTTGTCAAGGCTATTTCTGAAGTTCGTTAAAAGGTAATCGTTCACGGTAAGCCGCCGCATATAATGCGGCGGTTGAGTTTGAATAATGAAAGGCGACGTTCAAATACGAGCGTGGCGCGTTGTTTTCTGAAATCGTTCGTTTTTTGGTTATTTAACGCCAACCGCCGAATTAAATTCGACGGTTGGCTTACCGATCTCGTTTTCCGTGAACGCTTACAAAATTTATTCGGCGCGCCGCTTGCGCGGCGGGTTCTACGCGACGTTTGTTCGGAGATTAGCGCGTCGGTTGGAATTTTGCATAACTTTCTGCGGACGCTTACCGTTAAGAAATATTCGTAGGCGCTCACGGAAAACGACGTGCAAGAATCGCCGCGAAAGCGGCGCGCGAAAGCCGCCCGCATTGCGGGCGGATGGGTTGCGATGTTCGCGCGTTCTGGAATCTATATACGGGACGGATTAGACGCTTAATGAACTCGTTTGTCGAGAGTCTCGTAAAATTCCCCCCATCCGCCTGCAATGCAGGCGGCTTTCGCGCGTTTTTCGCTTCTGCGAAAAACGAATCCCCGAGCGACGCTTTCATTAAGTTCAACCGTCGAATTTTCGGGAATACTTTTCGTAAACGATTACAAATATTCAGCCGACGTTTTTTTCTTTTTTGTCGAGTCTATTCTTTTGTTTTTCTTGCAATTTAAAAACGAACGGGTAAAATTACAATATCGTTAGCGACGGACGCGCAGAAAGTCGCTTTTTGCCGAAATCGTTTGTAATTATTAGAAAGGTCAGTCAGAATGTCCAATCTTTCAAGACGACGTTTTATTGAAGAGGCGCTTCTTTCCGCCGCGTCGGTCGCCGCCGCGTCGAGCGGAATTTGGACGCCGAAATCCCTTCGCGCGCAAGAGTCGGTCGCCGCCAACGACAAACTTGGTATGATGCTTGTCGGTTGCGGCGGGCGAGGCGGCGCGCACCTCGATTATTATCTGTCCGATCCGCGCGTGCAAGTTCTCTATCTTAGCGATCCCGACTCGCAACGCGCCGCAAGTTTTGCGAATCTTGTGGAACAAAAGTCGGGCTATCGTCCTAAGATCGTCGCCGATATGAGGGAAGCGCTCGGCGATTCCTCGCTCGATTTCGTCTCTTGCGCCACGACCAATCATTGGCACGCGCTTTGCGGCGTGTGGGCGATGCAAGCGGGCAAGTCCGTTTATCTCGAAAAACCGATCTGCCACAACCTTCACGAAGGCAAAGCGTTGGTCGCTTGCGCTAAAAAATACGGCGTGATGTGTCAAGTCGGTTCGCAAGGTCGTTCTAATCCTGCGATTCTAGAGGCGAACGCGTTCGCGCGCGAGGGTGGAATCGGCGAAATTAAACTGACGCGCGGTCTGTGCTACAAACGTCGCAAATCGATCGGCGCGCTTGGAAAATACGCCGTGCCCAAAACTGTCGACTACAATTTGTGGAGCGGACCCGCGCCGATCGTCGATCCTCCGACGCGCCCGAATTTCCATTACGATTGGCATTGGCAACGCCTTTACGGAAACGGCGACTTGGGCAATCAAGGACCGCACCAAACGGATCTTGCGCGCACGTGGCTTGGAGCCGACGTCTTCCCGACGAGCGTAATATCTTACGGCGGGCGTCTTGGATACCAAGCGGAACGCAAAGACGACGCATACGTCGACGCGGGCGACACGGCGAATACCGAAGTTTCTATTTACAATTACGCCGACGGCAAGACGCTCGTTTTCGAAACGCGCGGCTTGGAAACGGACGCTTATCGCGGCGCGAAAATCGGCGTCGTCGCGCATGGTTCCGAAGGTTATCTTGTGGAAATTACGCCCGAGTATTGCGTCGCGTACGACAAAGATATGAAGGTAATCAAGGAATTTCGCGGCGGAGCGGATAGCTACCACTTCGACAACTTCATTAAGGCGGTTCTTAACGACGACTACGCCAGTTTGAGCGCCGACGCGCGTTGCGGTTCTCTTTCCGCCGGACTCAGCCATATTGGAAACGTTTCCTATTACTTGGGCGAAGACAATAAAGTTTCCGTCGAAGAAGCCGCGAAAATCGTATCCGACCTGCCCGGAAACGACGACAATCTCGACACGCTCAAACGAACGGTCGAACACCTCGTCAAAAACGGAGTCGACCTCAATAAATATCCCCTTTCGATGGGGCGTATGCTCAAAATCGACCCCGCGACCGATTCCTTCGTCGACGATTCCGAGGCGACGGCTTTGGAAACGCGAGAATATCGCGGAGAATTTGTCGTGCCGGACGTCGATAAAGTTTGATTTAGCGCTATGACTGTTTTAAAAACGGTAGGCGTTCACGGCGGATACGTTGAATTGTCAAAAGACTTCGCGAACAGTGAAAAGTAAGAGCTTAACGGCTTTCTTACTTTCTAAGTTTAGGCGTTGTTTTTAACGAGTGTTCTCGAACCGAACGGATCCGCGCATCGTTGATGCGCGGATTTTCGTGAACGCTTGCCAAGAGATTTTTAGAGATCGGCTTCGACGCCTAAGACGTCGTTTAGAAAAATGAAAAGGAAGCCTTGATGGAAGCGGAAAAGGACGACTCATATAAACGTAAACGGAATGATGAAGAAGGAAAGTTAGATCATTTGCGCAAGTATCTTTACCAACTTGTTCAACTTGGCGTCAATCTTCGCCAAGATTGGTTTTTTCATATTGTTTTCGGACGAGACGAATCGGTTCCGTTTCTCCGCGAGTTAATGAACGGCGTCTTGCGAAACGCCAACGAGCCGCCCGTCGGCGCGATCAAAATAAAGAATCCTTTTATGTTTGGCGATCGCCTGCATAGTAAAGACGTCGTTGTCGACGTTGCCGTAGAAGACGATTTGGGCAATCAGTACGACGTGGAAATGCAAGCGTGGAGTCAGAAGAATTTTCGCGAACGTATCGTTTACTATCTTGAAAGGATTGCCTCTTCGCAGTTGTCGGAAGGAGATGGTTACGACAAATTACGTAAAGTCGTTGGAATCATATTTGTCGATTTTCCGATATGGTCGGAGTTTGATCTGAAGAAAATTAAGAATCTAACGCCCGACTTGGCAAAAAATTTGAAAGAGACTCAATTTGAAACGATCAAATTAATGTCGGTCGATTCAGGCGTCGTATTTAGCGAATGCTTGACGCTTTATTTTGTGCGTATTCCAGAAGCGAACGAACCTTTTTCGCCGAAGTTATGCGATCCAAAATTAATTGACTGGTTAAAGGCGTTTCGATTTCCAGAATCGACTTCGGAAAAAGATATGCTTCAATTAGAAACGTCGAACCCCGAAATTAAGGAGTTGAGAAAACAAATGTTAGAATTGTTGGCCACGCAAGAGCAACGAGCGTATATCGAAAGTCACAGACGAGCTTATTTGGAACGAAAGGCGTTGCAAGAAGAATATGTCAACCTTCGGGAGACGAACAGCAACCTTCGGGAGACAAACAGCAACCTGTTGGAAACAAACAGCAACCTGCGGGAACAAAACGATAATTTACGAGAGAAATTCCGCAATGCGGTCGCTCAAACGGCGGCAAGTAAATTTAGCGAAACAAACGTCCTTGAAGTAAAATCGTTGTTAGAGGGATGCGATCAAGAAACGCTTGACGCGGCTTTTGAGTCTTTGTTGTCCAATGCGAACTACGACGAGTTCGTCAAAGTCGTTTCGAAAGCTCGATAATATTTAAAATCGACGCGTTTGAAGTCGGACGACGCGCGAATAAACGAAAACGTTCAAAAGTAAACGGTCTTTACGACAAAGGAATATTAAAAACGTCTGCTATAAATTTAACGTATGAAGGACGTCGGCAAATTGAACTTCAAATCGCCGATAAATTGAAAGACGTTCGTGAACGCGTCGCGCGCGCGGCGGAACGTTCCGCGCGATCGATCGACGACGTTAAAATCGTCGCGGTCAGCAAATACGCGGAGCCGAGCGACGGAATCGTCGAAGGCTTCGCGCGCGCCGGGCTCTTCGAACTCGCCGAAAATCGACCTCAACGCCTGCTCGAAAAAATCGATTACGCGCGTTTGTCCGCGCCCGACGTCGCTCAAGGCGACTGGTCGAAAATACGTTGGCATTTTATTGGATCGTTGCAGAAGAACAAAGTCCGTAAAATTTTGCCTTACGTCTCGTTGATTCATTCGGTCGACTCGATCAAATTACTCGACGCTTTGGAGCGAATCTTAGACGAAGAAGCGGAGGCGGCGAGTCAAGACGCGTCGAAACCGTCGTTTCCGCAGAAAATATCCGCGCTTTTGGAAGCGCATATTTCGAACGACGACGCGAAACAAGGCTTTGCGCCAAGCGAACTTCCCGAAGCGATCGAACGCGCGCTTTCGCTCAAACGCGTGAAAATTCGCGGACTTATGGGAATGGCGGGCTTGGGCGTCGACGAAGAAGAAACGCGGCGCCAGTTTCGTTACTTGCGCGAACTCTTTGATCGACTTCGAGAACGCTACCCGGAATTGACCGATTTTAACGAACTTTCAATGGGTATGAGCGGCGATTTTGAAACGGCGATCAAAGAGGGAGCGACGATTATTCGTTTAGGTTCGATTCTATATCCCGACGGTTTTTTTAAGCGTTGAGACGTTCCGAACGTCCGACGACGACAATTTGATACGACAGTTAGGTCTAACAATGAAGAAAAAAATATCCTTGCGCTTAACCTTCCTTGCGATCTGCGTCGCGTTCCACGTTTTCGCGGGCGGCGCCAAAGCGGAAAACGCGTCGAATTTCTCGTGGAAACTTGACGATCAAACCTTAACGCTCTTCGATTCGGATCAAAAAGTCCTTACGTACAATTTCGCCTTTATGGATCACGCGAACGTGCCGGCAAATGAGCCGCGAAAATTTGCCGGTTCTTATATCTATCCGCTTTTCGGACTAGACGGCGAAAATCTTACCGACGACGCGCCCAAGGATCATTATCATCATCACGGCGTCTTTTGGACTTGGCCCGGCGTCTATCTCTATGAAAAGGACGGAACCGTCAAGCAGTACGATCTCTGGACTTCGAACACGCAAATTCGTCAGCGATTTATTCGATTCAAAGAGACGAGTTGCGAAGGAAACGTCGCGACTTTCACCGTTGAAAACGGCTGGTTTGTCGGCGAAAACGCGACGACGCCCGACGAAAAACTGGACGCGTCAAAAAAAGGCGTCGCGATCGGCGAAAACAAAGCCCTTTACGGACGCAAAGTAATGTCCGAACTCGTTACGGTCGTAGCGCGCCCCGTCGAAAATTTTGAAGGCGTCGAGTCGCGCGCCGTCGACGTGGAAATTGTCTTGACGCCCGTCGACGTTCCCGTCGGACTGCAAGGCGCCGAACACAAGAGCTACGGCGGACTGACGATCCGCTTCAACGCGAAGGGCAAAATTGGCGTCGACAAATTCATCACGACCGACGAGGGCGTCGCTAAAGACGACATGCCCGAAAAGAACTTGCGCTGGGCGGATTACGCGTCCCGATTCGGCGCGCCCAACGACGAATTGAGCGGCGCGGCGATCTTCCTGGCGCCGAGTTTTCCCGATTTTCCGCCGACTTGGCTGACTCGCTATTACGGTCCCCTTTGCACGGGCTTTCCGGGCGTCGAAACGCAAAAATTCGAGCCGAATAAGCCGATCGTTATGCGCGCGCGCATTTGGATTCATAAGGGCTTAGTTCCGTTGGAAACGCTACAAAAAGCCTACGAACGTTGGGCGAACGAGGAAAAACAACGTTGATACGCGGAACCGTCGCGCAAGCGGCGCGCGAAAAGCCGTCCGTTTTTAGACGAGCGGACGGCGTTGCGATAAAACGACGATTTAAATTTACGTCCGAATGAAAACGACTGTTTGTTTTTCTGCGGATGATCGTAAAATTAGAGAAAACACAGTAGGGCTGAACGTTGATTTCTTTTTATTCCAAACGACGCTCGAGCGTATTCGCAAGTCTTTTTTTCTGCGTTTTCTTAACGCTGGAATCGTTTTTTGGCGTTTGCTCCTTTTCCGAGCCGCCTAAAACGTCGGAACCCGCGCGGGAGTCGTCCGCGTCCGCGCGTTCTTGCGCGCAAGTCTTTGCGGAATATCAAGATAAATTGCGCGCTTTGGCGAAAAAATGCGACGATATGAAGATGCCGCTAGAAGCGCAAATCACGCGTTCGAAAATCTACGAAGAAAAGCCCTATTTGTTTACCGTGCCGCTATTTTCGTCGCAAAAAGCCCAAGAGAAACTGCCCGACGACGCCACGAGCGCGCAACAGTTTTGGTATCGCGCGTTAAGAAAATTGCAGCTTCAATATTCCGAAGAAGCCTTTGCTTGCGCCGAACGATTCGGCGTGCAAAAGAAGGGATACGACGCCGTAGCCTGCGCGTTGACGACTCTTTTCATCAATCCCGACCACGAAAAAGCGCGAAGTTTTTTCGGGCGTTCCCTCTACGAAAACTACTGGAGAACGCAATGGGAGATGCGGCAAATTGAAAAGGGGCTCGTCGACGATCCCCTTTTCGGGTGGATTCCTAGCGATCGCGTTGAAAAATATCGCGAAGGCAAGAGATTTTATAAAAATCAGTGGATTACGGCGGAAGAGGAAGAAAAGAAAATTCGTTCGGGCGATTCGGGCTGGCGCGTCGAAACGGAACACTTTTCGATTTTATCCCGCGTTTCGCTCGAGCGCGGCGTTGAAATTGGACGGTTCCTTGAATCCTATTATCAATGCTGGAGTCGGCTCTTCTATCGTTTCATCGCCAACGACAAGCAGTGGGCGTCGCGCTTGTATTCGAGCGGCGAGTTGGTTACGAAACGCCACAAGATCATTCTCTATCGTAATCGCGCCGAATACACGCGCGAACTGCGCAAATACGATTCGAACGTCGCTTTGAGCGTCGGCGGATATTTTCCGAGTATGCGTTGCATTTTCGTCTACGAGCCCGAAAAAGGGGACGACTTTGAGCTTTTGCCCCTTTTGGCGCACGAAGCGACGCACCAGCTTTTCAACGAATGCAATATTTTCAATTCGACGCGCGGCAAAGTCGAATATGCGAATTTAGCGCGACGCGCGAATTTCTGGGCGGTCGAAGGAATCGCCGTATACGCCGAAACGTTCAAACTCGACAAATCGAAGTCGAGCGCTAGTTTAGGCGGCTATCTGGACGTCTTTCGCGTCGATTGCGCAAGAGAGAGTCTTGACGAAGGGACGTGTCTTCCCTTAGAAACATACGCCGGTTTTTCGATGAAAGAATTTCAAGCGCAGAAAGACTTGTCTTTGCTCTATACGCAAGCCGCCGGGATGACCTTCTTCTTTATGCACTACAAAGACGGCGCGTATAGAAACGCGTTTGTTAATTACGTCTTTTTGATCTATATGGGCAAAGATTCGCCGGATTCGCTCGAACGTCTGACGGGCAAGAGTTTTGAAGAACTTGACGCCGAATACAAAGATTTTATGACGTCGTTATAATTGCGGTAATCGTTCGCGGAAAGTTACGTAAAGTTTCCAAACGTTGCGTAAACGATTACTCGCGCAACGTCAAATATATTTCTTGCCCTTGAAATTATCGAAGGATTTCGTCGCAACGACAAGGATTTAAAGAGTTTTCAGTCTTTCATCGGTGAAAAAACTCAAGGACGTCGAGTATAATAAGCGTCGTAATTCAACCGTTTTTTATTGGAAACGTCAAGCGAACCGAACGCCGTCCGCGCTTTCGCGCGGGATTCCAAATCCGCCGTATTTTTAAAATCGACGCGACGTTTGGTTCGACCCTTTCCCGCCCGTATGTAACGGGCGGCTGGCGCGCCCGCGCTTACGCGCGGTTTTTTCTTGTTTCGGCGCTTTTGTTTACAAGGCGGGTAGTCTACCGCTTAACGACGTCGTAAGAAAACGCTTTCGCCGCGTCGAGCGTGAAAACGAGCCGTCCGTTTTGCGCTTGGATTTCCGCGCGCTTGAGTTCCGAGCCTTCGCGGTCTCGCGCGACGATTTCGTATTTCGCGCCGTCTTTCACAAAGGAATTCGCAAGCGCGACTTCGAATGCGGGATCGTTCGGCAAAGGCGTCAGCGTCGCAACGTTTTCCGACTTTTGCTCGTATCGGAAGGCGCCGACCGTTTGGCACAAGCCGAAGAAATCGGTCGCTTTCTTATTCGGAATCAAGCGCAAATCTGCGTCGTAAAGAGGCGGCGTCGGCTTGAAGGAAATCGAGCGCTTTTCGCCCCGACCTTCGACGATAATCGAGCCGAGCCGATAGCGCGAATCGGTCGTCGCATTGCCGAGCAAAGTCAGGCGTCCGCCTTTGCTTGGTTCGTAGATTCCGCACAACAGCTCGTAAAGCCCCGGTTGCAATTCGTCGGGAACGCGGACGGTAATTTTGTCGCCGAATAATTTCTCTTCGCGTCCTTGCCATTGGTCGGTCGGCTTGTTCGGCGCGGACAAGGGCAAGACGTTCAATTCCGGCTTGTCCGCCCACCACGTTTTCGGTCGTTCCAAATGCAGGAAGGGCGCGTAAGGCTTGTCGGTCGGCGCGAACGCTTCGAAGACCAACTTACCCGAAAGCGACGATCCGTCGAGAATCTCGACGTCTTCAAAGGAAGGACGAATCGGCGTCGCTGGATGCGCGATTTTAACGCGTCCGTTCACGAAGAAATTCTCGCCGTCGACGCGCAGTTCGACGACTTGTCCGTCAAGACGAACGATTCCGCCAAACGAGCGCGCGTCGGCGTCGACCGTCCAAAAGCCGAAGCGAGGCAAAACGACGTTTTTACAGGGAAGGGCGGGCGAGTCTTCAAGCGCGATCGTCCAATCGTCGACGCCGCGATTAACGTAAACGACGACGCCCGACTTCCACGCGATTTTTTGGCGGTGAATATCGCCGTCGACAAATTCGACTCCGACGATTTCGTCAAGCGCAAGGGAACGCGCTAGATTTTGCATTAGCCAATATTTACGAACCGTCTCGCGAATCGACATGCCCAAGTCCGCCATAACGGCGTGTCCCGTCAAGGCTTCGGAGGACAAGTAGTCGTCGCTTTCTATGCCGCGCAAAGCGCGCGACAGTCCGCCTTGGTAACGGTCGCTATATCCGACCCCGTGCAAAATAAAGCGCTTGTGATTCACCGCGTCTGCCCACGGCGCGTATTCGACGTCGGCGCTTTCGAAGACGGTCGAATAATTTTCTTGCGCGCTCGTGACGCGTCGCAAAATCGCGTCGGCGCCGTCGAGACTGCCGATCAACGCGTCGTTGCCCGACTCGCTAATCGTGATCGCGTTTCCGTTGAAGGAGTCGCGAACCAAATTAAAATATCGGTTCCAAGCGTCGACCGTTTCCGCGCGCGAGTGAAAACGCCCTTCGCGGTCGTAAAAGTTCGTCATATGGATCGACGAAAAAACGTCGGTAAAATACGCCGTTTGCATCAAATCTTGACGAATCAGCTTCAAATTGCGCTCGGCGTAGGGGAAAATCGCCGTCGGCTTGAATCGATAGCTTTGAACGTCGGGACCGGGATTGTACCAAGCCTTTTGCGGCTGACCGTCCGGGTTAATAATTATGTCGTCGTATGTGAACCCGTCGGCGTCGGGATAGAAGTCGATATAATTGTCGTGCAAGCCGAACGGAATATCGTTGGCGTCGCAAAACGCCTGCGTTTCCTTGAGTTCGTCAAGCGTTCCCTGCTCGGTTCGCGGCGGCCAAACATCGGGCAAGCGAACGTCGTAGCCGTAACGTTGCCAGACGTGCTGAATCAACAGCGAATCGTTCATTCCGTAGGCGACGAAATCCTTCATACGTTCGAGAACGCTCGCGTAGGAGCCGCCCCAATAATCGAAGACGAATCGACCCGCCTTTTTCGGAACGAGCGGCGCGGGGTTCTTGTCGAAGCCGGGCGCGTAATCGATCGCGCAAGCAAACGCGCCGGATTCGCCCGAGCGCAACGTCAGGCGCGAGTCGGGCGAAGTCGTCAGCGTGTAGACGCGCAAGTCGGGATTGACGACAAATTCTTCAACCGGGCGAGTCGTCGCTTCGACGATCGAAAGCCCGTTGACAAAATCGAACCCGACGCAGCTAGTGGAACAGCCGAAGCCGTCCCCGGATTGCGTGAACGCTTTCGGGTCGACGACGCAATAGCCGTGCCCGAAATAGGCGCGCGCCGCTTTTTCCGAAAAAGAACCGAATTGCAACGATTCGATTTCCGCGTTATGCGAAGCGACGAAACGAAACGCCAAGCCGCCTTGAGTCTTGGAAATGAAACACGCAAGCGCGTTTTGCGTCGTCAAATCGGAATCCGAAACGCTTTTCGCGAGTTCGTCCAAGTCGAAATTGGCGTCGTTTGGCAAATCGCCGATAATCGGATCGTTACGGCGCAACGCGAAAAGACGCGCGTTCTTTTCAAGTTCCGTCGCTTCGACGGGTTGCGCGAAGACTTCGCAAGGCGCGAACGAGGACTCGAAGCCGACGTCGACGCCCTGATAACGCGCGCGAACGCCGTTGATCTGCACGCGCTTTTCAGCGGAGCCGATCGTAACGAAGCCGTCGCAAACGCCGTATTTGCCAAACGTTGCGACCGCGTATTGTCCGCCGTCTAAATCGAATCCAAAAGAGTCGGCGCCTAGAGAAAGCCCGCTTGTCGGAACGTCTTTCGGAGCGGACGCGACGAATTTTTCAAACGCGTCGACGTTTCGTTCGCTTAACGCTTGGCGTTCCGCCGCCGTCATAATCGGCTTTTCCTGCGGATTCGCCGCTAATGCGACGTCGCCCCAAAAACTAAGGTCGCAAGTCGTGTCGCGTTTCGCGCCAGGGTCGGCTTCGAACGTCAAAACGACTCGCTTGCCGGAAAACGACGAAAGGTCGATTTTCGCTTCGCGCCATTTCACGCCGTCGTATTGCTCTTCAAAAACCTTCGTTCCGTCGGCCGGCTTCGTCTTCAACGCTTCTTTAACGGCGTTTTCGTCCGCCGCGACTTGCGCGTAAACGCGGTAGCGCGCGCCGTCGGTCGGCGGCTCGGGCGGTTGAACGTCGCGCATTGCGCGGAAAAATCGCAGTTCCAATTTATCCGCGACCGGCAGTTCGACGTCAAATCTCAAGCCGAAGACGCCCGGTCCGCCGGCGTAGGGCGGGTGAATCGCCCACGCGGATCGGCTTGAACCGTCGCGCGTTATCGTCGTCAAACTGAGCGACGCCTTCGATTCGGCTTCGCCGCCCGTCCAGCCCGGCGGCAAAAGGGTAATTTGTTCGTCGTCGAGTCGGCGCCAATAGGGCGTATAGTTCGTTTCGTTGTTCTTCGTAAATTTGAGGTACGAATCTTCTTTTAAAACCAGCGTTTGCGTTTCGCGCGATTTCTCCAAGAACTCGACTAATTTCGTCGCGAAGACGGGTCGAAGTTCCGTTTCTTCCTTTTTGCCGTCGACCGTAAAGGAAAATTTCGCGCGAATAGGGTAGTGCGCGTCCCAATAGGCGTTGCGAACCGCAAAGGCGACCGTTTCGTTCAGTTCCGAATTGGCGGGTATCGTAAACGTTCGCGCCAATTCGGAGGGCGGCGCGATTTCAACGGGATTCGACGCGTCCGACTCGTCGAACAAATAGACGGACTCGATCGAACTTAGACGCGCTTCGACAACGATCGGCGCGTCGTAGCCGTTTTTAATAATTAGCGGCGCGCGATAAACCTTGCCTTCGACCGTCAACGCGGGTCTTTTGGAAATTTCAAAAGAAGCCTTTCCGCAAGTCGCTTGATGGCAAGTGAACGCGAACGCGTCGGTCGAATATAAACAAAACGACGCGCAGAGAAACGCGCCGACGCAAACGCCGACGCCGTTTCTCAATAATTTAGAACGAAGAAAAAGCATAGAGTCGTTTCTCCTAAAGTAAATCAAACGTCTCGCAATTTGCAAGCGAACGTTGAAAGTCGGGAATCGAATGCAAGAAAAATTCGTCGTAAACGAAAGAGGAACGGACGGATTAACGACGAGCGAACTCGTCGCGTTGCAACGACGCCCGTTTTCTCTACGACGCTTCCGCAAATTCGTTCAAATTTGAGCGCCCTTTGCGACGATCAATTTTGAACCGATCAAAAGACGCGATCTTTGCAAGTCAATTCACCGGCGCCATTCCGCGAATATTCCTTTGAAAACTATCGAGCGAATCCGACGTGCAAGCGACGTTAAAAATCGATTCCAGAACGTTGGAGTCGGTAATCGACAAAATATCGTTGATCGTCGTTTGCGACGTTTGAGGAAAACGAAGGACGATGCAATTCTTTAACATAGCGCGAAGACGTTTCTGTTCGCCCCTTTGTTCGCCCTTTTGCTCGCCCTCTTCTAGTCCGTCTTTCCAACCGCTCGCGCGTCCGTCTTCCCAGCCGCTCATTCTCCCAAGGTCGTAAAAACTTTCAATCCTATGCGTCATATTGACTTCTCCTCCTAATTCTTCAAATTTATACGCGATTTCGACGCGCGTCGGCGGATTCCAGCCTTGTCGCATTGCGACTTTGCCGACGAATATAAAGAACTCGTAAGCGTTCACGGAAAACGCGCCCGGTAAGCCGCCGCATTTAATGCGGCGGTTGGAATTACCCCAAAACCGACGACTTCAGAACAAATTAGCCGCGCGTAGTTTACGCGTTTACAATC
>JAZRWW010000070.1:0-58653 GCA_045599865.1 Thermoguttaceae bacterium | reverse complement strand
GCTTGGCCTCCGGCTTTCCGCTTTTTCCGCCGCTTCGCGAGCCGCTTGTTCTTCAGCCGCCTTACGTTCGGCTTCCGCCTTTTCCGCCGCTTCGCGAGCCGCTTGTTCTTCAGCCGCTTTACGTTCGGCTTCCGCCTTTTCCGCCGCTTCGCGAGCCGCTTGTTCTTCAGCCGCCTTACGTTCGGCTTCCGCCTTTTCCGCCGCTTCGCGAGCCGCTTGCTCCTCAGCCGCCTTGCGCTCGGCTTCTTTCTTAGCAAAATCGGCAAAATCAAAAGCGGGCACCGCGTCGGAAGTCGTAGCGGCGGCGTTAAAATTAAAGGCGGGAGCCGCGTCGGAAGTCGTAGCGGCGGCGTTAAAATTAAAGGCGGGCGCCGCGTCGCCGGGCGTGGCGGGGGCGTTGAAATTAAACGCGGGCGCGGCGCCGGTCGTGGCGGCGGCGTTGAAATTGAACGCGGGGGCGGCGCCGGTCGTTCCGGCGGCGGCAAAGGCGGCGCCGGCGACTTGCATGCCGCTGGTCTTCGCCTTTTGTTCAAATTCTTTCACCCACGACGCGTATTCGTCTTCGTTTGCGATTTCGGTTGTTTCTTCGTCGTCGATAACAATTTCTTGAGAACCGTCGCAACCTAAGAATCCGACGCAACTAATCAAACACAACGCGGCGCCGAATTTAACCGAACGCCCCCAAAAAGACAACTTGCTCATTTTTTTATCCTTAGTCTTATCGCGCTCGGAGCCCGATTTCAGACTCCTCCTCGACGCGCCGTAAGACGTCGAACGACGTCCCCAAAAAACAAAACCGCAAATTCGCCAAACTTTGCGACGACGCCAAATTCGTCGTCGATCGTTCTCGATTCGAACGTCTAAGGAACGTCGCTTGAACAAGACGCGTAAATCTTGCCAAGTCAACCTAGCCCGACGCTGAAAAAAGTATTATAATAAAGTCGAGGATTTTTTCGAGGGGGCGCAAGGTAAAAAGGCTTTGATTTGTTTTTTTCCTTAACCTTTCGCCGTCGTTTTTGTCGTTAACCCTTGTAATCCTTGTTATTCTTACAACTAGAGTTTTATGGATTACCGTTATGTTAGGTTCTAAATTCTCGTCCCGAACGGCGCTTCCGGCGACGCACGTCGAAGCCCCGACCTATGTTTTTGAGTCCGGCGCCGACGCGTGCAATCACGTGGCTCAACAGATTGCCGGCATTGTGCGCGATCGTAATTCTCTAGGGCGCGCGGCGACGTTAGGGCTTTCTGCAGGTTCCAGTCCCATCGGAGTCTATCAGGAACTCGCGCGCATTCATCAACAACAAGGACTTGATTTCTCGCGAGTTTCAATTTTTATAGTCAACGAGTATTTCGGTCTAGCGCCCGACAGGATTCAAAGTTTGCGACGTTGGTTAAAGGAAAACTTTGTCGACAAAGTCAACATAGCGCCGGAAAACGTTCACTTTTTCGACGCGTCCCTCTCTCCGGACAAGGCGAACGCTTATTGTCGCCAATACGAAGAGGCGATCGCGGAGTCTGGCGGAATCGACGTTCTTCTACTCGGGGTGGCGCCGAGCGGTTCCGTCGGTTTTAACGAGCCGTACACGTCGCGCAAGAGTCGAACGCGCCTAGTAACGCTCGATCCTCAAACTCGTCTTTACGCCGCATCCCTTTTTTTCAGCGAGGCGAACGTTCCGACGCACGGTATGACGATGGGTTTCGCGACGATGATGGAAGCTCGAAAAATCGTCGTTCTTGCTTTTGGCGACGGTAAAGCGTCCGTGATACAGCGCGCGCTCGAGGAACCGATCTCGGACGAAACGCCCGTCGGTTGGTTGCGCGAACATCCGGACGTCTCTTTCATAGTCGACAAAAACGCCGCGTCCGCGCTTCAAGACGTCGCGACGCCGTGGCGCGTTCGTTCCGTCGACTGGACCGACGTTATGATCAAACGCGCCGTTCTCTGGCTTTGCGAACGCTCGGGCAAGTCGTTGCTCAAATTGACGGACTCCGACTTTCGCGCTTACGGACTTCATTCGCTTCTTCGCTCCGTCGGTTCGGCGTCGGTCGTCTCGGAACGCGTTTTCAACTGGATGATGGAGACGATTTCCCCTCATCCCTGCGGGAAGACTCCCAAACGAATTTTAGCGTTTAGTCCTCACCCGGACGACGACGTCATCAGTATGGGCGGAACAATGATTCGGCTCGTCGCCGACGGACACGACCTAAATATGGCGTATATGACGAGCGGCAATATCGCCGTCAACGATTACGACGCCTGTCGAATCGCCGATTTGTTGATGGAAATGGATCGACAGTTCAGCCCGGAAAAGAGCGTCGCGTCGATTATCGAAGAAAAAATTGCGGAACCTTTGCGCCAAAAGAAACCCGGCGAAGTCGACTCGCCCGAAGTGCAACTCGTCAAGCGTCTTATTCGTTGGAGCGAAGCGCGCGCGGCCGACAAAGTTTGCGGCATTCCCGTCGAACGCGTCCATTTTTTAAACTTGCCCTTCTACAATACGGGTCTGGTTGAAAAATTACCGCCTTCCGACGAAGACTTCCGTTTAGTTCGCGAGCTTATTGAGAAAATACAACCGGAAGAAATATTCGTGGCGGGCGATCTTTCGGATCCGCACGGAACGCACCGCGTCTGCGCGTTTGTCGTTCTTTCGGTTCTGAAGCAAATGCAAGACGAGGGAAAAGAAATACCCGAGACGTTGCTCTATCGAGGCGCGTGGCAAGAGTGGCCGCTCGATCAGATAGAAATCGCCGTGCCGCTCACGCCGCGAGATTCCGAAAAGAAACGCGAAGCGATTTTCCGGCACGCGTCGCAAAAGGACGGCGCGCTCTTCCTCGGTTCCGACGCGCGAGAATTTTGGCGCCGCGCGGAAGATAGGAACTTGGCGACCGCCGACGCGTATAATCGCATTGGTTTGCCCGAGTTCTACGCGGTTGAAGCGTTTGTTCGTTGGGACGGGTCTTGCAACTTCTAAAGCGCGCTTTTCCCTCTCGATGCGTTTCTATTGCAACCCTCTTAAACCGCCGCTTCGCTTCCGACAAAAAAGGACGTCTAAAAATAGACGCCCTTTTTTTATTTATCAGCAAAACGTCAACGCCTACGCGCGTCCCTTTCGACGCGCGTCAAACGTCTCTTAAAACCGTAAATTCCTATTGCAACAAGCTCGCCGCGATCGCGTCTAAAGCGTCGGAATCCAATTCGTCGAAGAAGTCGGCGCCCGTCGTCGGCACGACTTCTTCATCGACCAGACTAGAAGTCATCGAACCCGTGTCGTAGGACTCGACGCGACTCCAAGCGGAAAGATCGCCGTTCTCCGCGACGGCTTGAACGCGGAATTCATACTTGACGCCGGCGGTGACGTTCTTCAAAGTCGCGTTGTTGGAAGTCGTTCCATTCGTCAAGGAATACCAAGACGAAACGGAATCTTCCCAGCAATAACGATATTGGACGTTGTAACTCGCGGCGTTTCCGTTCCAAGCGAGAGCGATCTGACGACGAGACGGAGCGTATTCGATCGCCGTAAATTCAGGCGCGACGACGCCGGACTCGCTATTGAGCGTAATCTTAACCGCGTCGGAGTAATTCTCGCCGAAAGCGTTGTATGCGGCGACGCGGAAATAATACGTTTCACCCGCGTTCAAGCCTGTTATGTCGCGCGCGGTCGAATTCGCTTCCAAATACGCGTAGTCGCTCCAATTTTTCCCGTCGACGCCGTATTCGATCTTATAACCCTTCTCGACGTCGGAATCGTCGCTCCAAGTCAATTCGACCGTTTTAGTCGTCGCGTCGTACTCGCCGAACGCCAACGCGGAAGGCGCTTGCGGCGCGGAATCCGAAACAGGAATCTCGACTTCTTCGCTCTCGACCCACGCGGACGCCCCGTCGGCGTTGTACGCCGCGACGCGGAACTTGTAAGTTCGACCGCCGACCAAGCCCGAAACGACGGAATCCAAATCGCCTTTGGAAGTCGTTCCCGCCGAATACCACGCGACTCCGCCGTCGTAACTGTATTGGATACGGTAACCGTACGCGTTTTCCGGCTCCCCAGCCTCGTATCCCCAACTCAACACGAGCGAATTGGAATCGGAACTGAAAGCGCCCGGAATCGCCGAGGTCGGCGCGAGAGGCGCGTTCTCGTTTTCAAATATGTACGAGGAGCTTGTCGTCCAATCGGAACGGCCGTAGGCGTTATAGGCGCGAACGCGGAACGTGTAACTCACGCCGGGACGTAGTTTCGACGCGTCTTGCGTCGTAACGTCGGCGCTCGCGTTTCCAAGGGATATCCACGTGGAGCCGCCGTCGACGCTGTATTCCAAATTGAATCCGATTTCGTTGTTCGAAGCGTCGATCCAGCTCAATTTAGCGCTAGTCTCCAATCCTTCGACGGTCAAATCCGTAGGCGCGGTAGGAGTACCCTTAGGCGCGACGTATTTTTCGGAATAAAGCCACTCGGAGATCGAACTTCCGAAATATGCCGCGACGCGGAAATAATACGAACGACCGTAAACGACGTCGAAATCGGCGCTCGTCGCGTCGGCGTCGAAATACTTCACGCGCGACCAATTCACGCCGTCGTAACTATATTGAACGACGTACCCGTCTTCAAAGGTCGAATTGTCCGTCCAAGTAAGTCTAACGGACTCGTTCGTTTGTTGAACGACGCTCAAATTACTCGGCGGATCGATTATTCGCGCTTCAACGGTAAAGGAGTTTTCGCACCAATCGGAATAACCTGCGGCGTTGTACGCGGCGACGCGGAAGTAATAGGTTCGACCTTCGACGAGACCTTCGATCTTGAGCGAGTCGACGTCGTACCCGACGTTCTTAACGGAATACCAATTCTCTTGGTCGTAACTGAACTGAACGACAAATTTTTCTTCGTCGCTCGAATTGTCCTTCCAAGTCATCGTCACGGAGGCGGAATCGGCGTCGTAATCGACGAATTCGACGTCGGACGGCGCGTTCGGCTTCTTACGTTCGACGGAAGGAACGTCAAACGAGCCCGTCGCGTATTCGGAAGAACCAGCCTTATTAAAGGCGGAAACGCGGAAGTAATACGTTCGTCCTTCGAGCAACTTGTCTTTAACATAGGAGGTTTGATCGGCGGCGACGGTATCGGAATACCAAGTCTTTTGATCGTTTGACCATTCGATCTTGAAACCGTTTTCATTGTCGGAATTGTCGACCCAAGACAAATCGACGGAGTAATTGACGGAGTCGTACTCTCCAAAGGTTAAGTCGGTCGGAGCTTCCGGAGTCGGAATAGCAAAACTGACGAAGTCCCAATCGGATCTTCCGTAAACGTTCGTCGCGGCGACGCGATAGAAGTAAGTAACGCCGACTTCCAACGTTCCAAGGTCGTAAGCAACGACGTCGGCGTCCAAAGTCGCCAAGTCTTTCCAATCGTTTCCGTCGTAGCTTCGTTGCAAAACAAAAGCGGTCTCGTTACTCGAATTATCGGTCCAAGTCAAAGTCGCGCCGTCGGTCGCGAAATCATACGCGACGGTCAAATCGCTCGGCGCTTTCGGCGCGGTCTTGACGGACGTGTCGAGTTCCGCCTCGACGTATTCGGAAAATCCGGCGTCGTTGTACGCGCAAACGCGATAAACGTAGATCGAATCGTCGACCAAATCCGAAACGGTGTAATTAGTCGTCTTCCAGAACTTCTCGACGTCTTTCCAATCTTCGCCGTCCTTGACTTGGATAACGTATCCGATCGCAAACTCGTCGCCGTTCCAAGAAAGAGTCGCCTTATGCGTCTCTGCGAAGTATTCGCCAAAAGCGACTTCGGTCGGCGCCGCCGGAGGCGCGGTCGTGAAGAAATCGCCGACGCATTCGGAACCGTCGCCCTTCGCGTTGTAAGCGACGACTTTGTACCCGTACTCGGCGTTGTCGTTCAAACCAGTAAACGCATACTCCAGATTCTTGGTCGTTTCAACGAACGTTTCTTCGCCGTCTTGAGTCAAATAGACCTTGTAACCGTCGGCAAAACCGACTTCGTTCCAAGTCAACTTTAACGATTTGGCGTCGCAATCGTAGTCCCCTGCGACGACGCTCAACGGGTCGGTCGGCGGAATCATCGTACTGAAGTGAACCGGCTTTTCCAACGAGAAGCCGCCGCGTCCGCCCTCTCCTTCGCCTTCGTAATCATTGAACGCGACGACGGCAAAATCGTATTCGGCGTAATTTGCCAAACCTTCAAAAGAATAACTCGTTTCGTACGCGTAGTCGACTAAAACGTTTTCGCCGTTCTCTTTCTGGTAAATCACATACCCTACGGCGCCTTCGGCCGGAGTCCAAACGAGTTCCGCCTTTCCGTCGCCGCCGTAACTTTCAGGATCGACAAAATACGCGTTTTTGATATTTCCGGGCGTCCAGTCGGTCGAGACGACGATTTCGCCGTCTTCCTTGGCCGATTCAAGCGTATGCCCGGCGGCGTCTTTCGTCCAAGCGGTTACGGCGAACCGATACTCGGAGTAACGTCTCAGCGCGTTGGACGTATAAGTCTTAGTCAACGACGCGGTACTGGCTTTGAAGTCCCAAGTCGCAGTCTCTTCGTTCCACTGGTAAACCTTGTATCCGACGTCGCTCGGATTCAAGACGTCCTTCCAAGTAATAGTCGCCAAACTGCCGTTAAAGACATACTCAAGATTTTGCGGCGCGCGAGGCGTGGTCGTCGCCGTAATGGAAGCGTAACTCCAGTCGGAATCGCCCGTCGCGTTGCTAGCCGCGACTCGATACCTATATTCCGCAAAGTCGACCATATTTTTAACGACGTACTGGTTGAATTGCGGGTCTTCAAGCTCGACGTCAACCCAGTCTACGATAGTCTCGTCGTAGACTTGAACCTTATAGCTCGTCGCATAATCGACGAAATTCCAAATAAGCGTCGCTTGTTTCGCCGCGTCGTCGTAAGGTCCAAAAGAAGCGTTCGGGGTCGCGGGCGGCGCGTAGGTGAAGAACTTACCCGTAGCGGTCGAACCGTCGCCTTTTTCATTGTACGCGACGACCGTATACGTATAATTCGCGTTGTCCTTCAACGAAAGCGTATAACTCGTTTCGGTCGTATCGAACGTCGAGGTCGCTTTGCCGACTTCGACCAGCGTGATCCGATAGCCGGTCGCGTGCGCGACTTCGTTCCAACTCAACGTCGCTTCGTCGTCGACGAAATCATATTCGGAAACGGCAACGGTCAATTCGTCGGTGGGAACGATTCTCGTGTTGAGAGTAATCTTTGCGCTTTCTGAAGCCAACTTTTCGGCGCCGCGATACGCAAAGGCGTCGACGCTAAATTCATATTCCGCGTAATTCGCCAGACCTTCGACGTCGTAAGCGTTCGTCTCGACGACGATTACTTGTTCTTCTCCGTTGAGAACGTATCTAACCGTGTAACCGACGGCGTGATCGACGACGTTCCAAACAAGCGTCGCTTTGCCGTCGCCCGCGTAATCGGCGGCAAACGCCAACCCGGTAGGAGTCGCGGGCGCGACCGTCGTATCGAGGGACGCGACGCCGGAATAGGCGGATTCGCCCTGATCGTTAAAGGCGACGACGGCAAACGTATAAGTCTTGTAATCTTCCAAATTAGACAAAGCGTATTCGTCAACGTCGGCGCCCAAGTCGGTTCCGACTTGCGTCCAAACGCCGCCGTCTTGTCGATAAACGCGATAACCGCTCGCAAACTCGACGGAGTTCCAAGTCAACGTCGCGGCGGCGTCCTCATACGCGCTAATCGAAACGACGGGCGCTTGCGGGGCGGCGGACGCGGTAAACGTAATCGTCGTCGGTTCCGAATCTCCTTGTTCGTTACTCGCGATTACCGTAAACGAATAGGATTCGTTGTCGACGAGATTTGTCGCTTGATACGAGGCGTCGGAACCTTCGTAAACCAACTCGCCCGCTTCATAAACGTAGTACTTATTCGCAAATTCGGAGTAATAGGAAATCGTCGCAGTCTTGGCGTCCTTGTCGTAATTGTAGCTGACGGACGGCTTCGCGGGCGGCGCGGCGGTAAAGTAACCTTCAACCTTCGCGACGGCGCCCTTGCCCTTCGCGTTTGCGGCCGTAACGCAGAACGAATAGCGCGCGTTCGGCTGAAGCGCGGTCAAGTCGTAAGAAGAGCCGACAAATTTTTGTTCGACGGTAGTCCAAGCGCCATCGCCCGCCTTGACTTCCACGACGTAGTAATCCGCCTTATCCAAAGCGTTCCAAGTCAACTTCGCAGTCGCGTCGACATAGGAGTAATCGACGACGCTCAAATTCAAGGGACCGATCGGAGGAACAAGCGTGTCGAGAGGCGCGTCGACATAAGTCGAAAATCGCGTTTCGGCGCCGACGGTATTGAACGCGGCGACTTGATAGAGATATTGCGAATTTTCCGCAACCGTAACGACAAGCGAAGTTTCCGTCGTCGTCTCGACAACGTCCCAACCGCCTTGCGCGTTTTGCAACTGGACGCGATAACCCGCGACGCCGGGAACCGCAGTCCAAGTCAAAGTCGCGCTCGTTCCGCCGACGTATTCGTCAAATTTAACGTTCGTCGGCGCGTCGGGCGCTATGATCGTGTTGATCGTCAACGTCGTGTAATCGGACTGCAATTTCACGCCGTCGTCGTCGAGCGCGTAAGCGGCGACGCCGTATTCGTATTCGGCGTTGTTCGCCAAATTGTTGATCGTATAACCTACGCCGTCGGTCGTCGCAACGACGCTCCACCCGGTCGCTTCACGTTTCGCGAGGAGGTATCCGTCGGCGTTCGCGACCTCGACCCACTGAACGGCGACGGAACCTTCGCCCGCATACTCGGACGCCAATTCGAAATTCGTAGGCGCGTCGGGCGCGACGGCGGTATAAGTGGAAAGCGTCGCCAATTCGGACTTCAAGACCTCGGCGCCTTTATTCGCATAGGAAACGACGGCAAATTCGTAGTTCGTGAAATCGTTCAAGCCGGTAACGACGCGCGCAGTCGCGGACGCGGTTCCGATTTCACGCCAAGCGCCGTCGAGCTTTTGATAGACGACGTAACCGACCGCGTGATCGACGACGTTCCAAGTCAACGTCAACTGGTTGTCGGCGTACTTCGTTCCAACCTTAAAGCCGGTCGGAGTCGCAGGCGCGACGGTCGTGTCGAGCGAAATCGCTTCCGACGCGGCGCTCCCCTTCGCGTTGACGGCGACTACCGTGTAAGAATAAGTCGCGAAATCGGCAAGTCCCGTAAACGTGTAAGAACTACCGCCGACGTTGTCGGCGACGACGGCGCCGCTCGCGTCTTTGATCTGGTAATACGCGGCGTTGGAAACGCCCGTCCAAGTCAGCGTAGCGGAACCGCCCGCATATTCGCCAAAAGCCAAATTAGTCGGCGCGGTCGGCGCGACGAGCGTATTGAGCGTCACGGCAACGGCGGCGGATTCTCCATAAGCGTTGAACGCGGAAACGCTAAACTGGTAGGTCGAATTGTCGACCAAATCGGTCAAATCAGTAACGTTAAAGACAAGTTCGGTCGTAGTCTTCCAGTTGGATCCGTAATAAACGCGGTATCCCTCGACTCCGTCGATCGAAGTCGGGACGTTCCAAGAGATCGCGGGGTTCTTCCCGGAATCGACGTAATCGGAAACCGCGACGTTCGTCGGCGCGCTCGGCGCGGTTCCTTGATATTCGTAAGCGCCGGCGTCGACCGTCGCGGAAAAACGCCCTAATCCCGCCAAATCGGTCTTCAAAGGGACGAATTCTCCATCGTCGCTTTCGAAAGTCGCGATGAAGTCTTGCGCGCATCCGTCGTTTCCGATATTAAGCGCTTGCGATCCCGTCGTCAAAGTATAATCGCCCTCGTTGAAGAGCGGCTTCGCGGAATCATACGCAACGTTCTTCTCGCTTCTCGGATCGGTTCCAGACGATCCGTCAAGCAAGTTGCTTAGACATACGACGTTCGAGGAAACCGGCGCCAAACCGTCGTTGACGAGGATCGAATTCGCGACGGCGTGAACACCGCTTCCAGCGGCGTAGAACGCGGCTCCGGACGCCGTGTTGTCGGCAATAGTCGCATTGCCGACAAACGCGTCGCCTTCGGCGACGTTGATCGTACCGACGCCGGTCGCGACGTTTCCGACGATCAGGACGTTCGCAAGGAAAAGTCCATATTCCTCGTCTTCCGGGTCGTCCGAATCGTTTTGCGCGAAGAAGGCGACGTCGGATTTCGTAAAGTCCGCGCCGGACGTGGCGAAAATTCTTTCGAAAGGACGACCTGGAATCTCTGAAACGGGATCGATCGAATTAGAAACGCTGCTTACAAAGAGCGTCTGAGAAGGATCAAGGCGCAAATAATTCAGTCCAGATCCGTCGCGAGTAACTTCGTGATCGTAAAAACGCGCGATGCACGGGTCGTCGCGGTCGACGCTAAGTTGAGAAAGCGTCGCGGAGACGGGTTGCGCGGCGTCGTTCGGCGTAATCTGCAACATGCCAAGCAAGGCGTACTGTCCGCAAAAAATCTTCGTGCCCGAAGAACCGCCGCCGTATACGATCTTGTACAGATGCGCGCCGGTCTCCGTTTCGCCGCAGTCTTCAACGTAGGTCGTGCCTTCGTCTCCGTTGTAGAACCAACTGTCGTACATATCCCCTTGCCAACATTGCGCTTTCTCGTCAAACTCGAGATTAAGCGTCGCGTTGTCCAAGGTTAAATAGAAGCAAGCCGTCGTGATAACGTATTCGTCTTCGTCGTAGTCGCCCCAAACGTTCTCGCCAAGGTATCCGTCGCCGACTACTTCGAATTCGGCGCGCGCGGCGTCTTTAAACCAAAGTTGAGCGTAAAGGTTCTCGCTTGTAAGATCGACAATCTCGGATTTTGGAGCGGTTTCTTCTTCGTCTTCAGAGACAAAGACCCAAACGTCGGTTCCGCGCCTTGCTCCGTCGATTTTCCAAGACGTACAATAGGCGTCGTCAACGTCGTCCAACGACATATTCGTAAGCGTCGCTTTCAAAACGGCGGACGTTTGACATTCGTGCGCGGCGACAAAACTCGTCTTTGCGGTCGTCTTTCCGTCGGACGCGAACAAATCGAACGTAACGGCGGAGTAATCGTCTTCGGCAAAATATTTGTCGGCGTCGATAAATTTAAGAACCAACTTGCCGTCTTCAAGCGTCGGCATTTCGGCAAAGATAGCGGAATCAACGTTAGAACAGTCGAAACTATACGTCCAAGCGCCCTCGGAACAATAGTCGGCTAAATCGATTACGACCGTCGCGCCCTTGCCGCCCTTGACGTCCGCTATTTCCTTGATCCATTCGGGCGCGGATTCTTTAGGCCAAGCGAAATCTCCTTCGTAAATCGCCGCGCCGTCGACCGCAATATTGTCTTTAAAGACGGAATTCTGCGCTAAAAAGCCGCCCTTGTTGGCGACGGCGCCGCCGGAAACGGTCGCTTCGTTGTTGGTCAACTCGACGTCGACCAGCACGACCACGTCGCCGTTTGCGATCGCGCCGCCGTAGTCGCTCTTGCCGTTCGAGATATTGACGGACTCCAATCTCAAGTAGCCGTTCTTTACGGTAAAAGCGCGCGCCAAACCGTTGGCGTCAATATTCAAATCGCCCCCTTTGGCGACGATTGTCACGGAACCGAAATCGTCCTCGTCAATGTCGATCATAATCTCGTCGGAAGCGGAAGTAAACTTCAAATTCCCCGCCGCGACTTCGATAACGTCGTCTTCGGGCGTGCTAGCGGCTTCCTGAATCGCCGCTTTAATGGCGTCGATCGAAAGCTCCTGTTTGCTAACGCTAATAACGTTCGCTTCTTCGGCGGCGGCGCCCAAAAGCGCGCCGACCGCGTCGACGGCAAGGAGCTGTCTTTCTTCCAGCGTTTCCGTCACAAGCCGACGCGGCTTCAACGCGCCGTCGGCGCGTCTCGCCCGTTTGTTCTTCGACGCGCTCGCTCGACCTTGCGCGCGTTGGGCATTAATACTGAAAAAGTGGAAAAAACCAGACGTCATCCTGTTCTCCTTTTATTTTGACTCGGGACGTCGAAGCCGCTCCGCACGACGTTCAACGTCGATCGACGACGAACGCGAAAGACCAGCCGAACTTTAAAACAACGCGTCGACTGCGTCGATCGCGTCAACCGCAACGTCGGGCTAAGACCCGAAGCGCTTCCCGTCTCGGAGAGCGAGGAGGCTCCCCGATTTTATTCCTTAACGACAAAAACGCGCGCGAAGGACGTTTCCAAACAAACGCAAGTTCGCGAGAACTTTGCCGTTCTAAACGCGCCGTTCGACAAAAAAATAAGAACGACGCGTAGTCGTTTTTTTCGACCTCTCCCAACGCGTCTCTATAATTAAAGGGCGCAAGAATGAGGAAAATCGCGACTTCCTTACCCTATTTCGATAATATCCGTTACAAGCCGAAACACGACGACGCGCGCTCTCTCTTAACTTCCATAACCAATGCTTCCCTACTTTTTGACGCCGTTTTGGGCGTGAAATTCATAAAAAAAGAAAATTTTTAGTCAATTTGTCAACTAAAAGTTCCTTTTTCGCCCATTGTACCAAAAAAGCCGACTTTCACAAAGAGCAATGTAAATAAATTCATAAGAAACAATAACAAACTTTTTCTTGTCAAATCTCCGCTGGAAAAAACGTTTAATTCGTCATGTTGCAACACGACGTCACTTCCAAGTATGCAAAAAAGCCGTCGGAATTAACGAATTAAATCAAGGCGTAAACCAGAATCCACCTATCTGTACAAAGATCAAAGAAAGCGTCTAGCAAAAAATCGCTATTTACTTGATTTTCAAGAAAAGCTACAATACGCCGACGGGGCGTGCGGCAAGCGCGTTCCTAAAGGGGTGTGAGTAGCGTAGCTCGTGCTAAAATAAACAAAATAGACAAAACAAGAAAAATCTAATTGTCAAAACGCGAACGCGACGTATAATTGCGCATAATTTGTCGATTGCGCGAAAGAACGATCGCCTTGGACTGACGATCGGCGTTCGTTCGTCGCGACGCGCAACGCAAATTAAGGTTTTGACGAAGGTCTTTTTTGTTGAGTTAAAAGATCGACGTTCCAATGCGAGGTTACGATGCGTCGTTTGTTTTTGCAGATTCTTCTGCCGTTGTTTGTTTTGTCGACGTCCCTGACGATTTTTCCAGAAACGTCGCTCTTTGCGGTCGAGTCGAATATTTTTGATTCGACGAGTTATGATTTTAAAGGGATTCCGCGTTATACGAAGCCGCGTCATTCGTTTATTTTCACGAATCATAGCGAAGACGTTCTGCGTTTAGTCGCCGCGCGGACAAGTTGTCAATGCACGCAGGTTTACGTTCCGGACAAACGCGAATACAAACAAGGCGAAAAGGGCGAAGTCGTCGCGGAAATAGACGCCGTTCGTTTTACCGGCGCGCGACACGCCACGCTTACGTTGACTTTTGAGCGTTCCGGTCGCGTTTTTGAGGTTCCTCTTAACGTCGTCGGAATGGTCGTCGAAAACGTCAAACTTACGCCGACTCATTTGGATTTTATCGTCGACGAACTTAACGACGGCGAACTTAACGACCGCGAACTTAACGACCGCGTCGCGTCTTCCGACGATAGTTCGAAGACGTCGCAACTTGAAGACAAGCCTCGCTCGCGCGTCGTTACGGTTCAGTATCTTCATTCGAACGAAACGGCGGTAAAAGCGACTTCTTCAAGTCCTTATGTCGACGTTAAACTAGGCAAGACGGTCAAAGACAAGAACGGTTCGACAATTCCGTTGATCGTTTCCATTGCCGACGACGCGCCCGCCGGTTATATCGACGCGACGGTTTCGATATGGTCGAACGGAGCTTCGCGCGCGACGCCCTTGACGCTCGACGTCTCGGGAGTTGTTCGCGCCCCGCTGATGATTTCTCCCCCTACGTTGACGTTTTTCACTTCGCCCGACGGAAAGAAAGTCGTGAAAAACATCGTCGTTTCGGCGTCGAATCCTTTCACGTTAAAGGAGGTCGTCAGCGACACGGAATCGATCGGCGTTAATATTTCGGCAAAATCGATTCGCGCGTCGAAGGTTTGCGTCGTTCCAATTTCTTTCGATCCGTCGAAATTGCGCGACGGCACGGGTTTGGCGCATATCCAAGTTAAAACGACCGACGGACGCGCGCTCAGTCTTGACGCGCAGATATCCTCCGGCAATTTTGAAGCGAACGGCTTAGTTCAAAGGGTCGAGGTTTTGCCGGAAATAGACGAGTCGTTTGCAGACGAAAAGAAATCGGGAGTCTCGTCGGGCGTCGGATCGACTAACTTCGCGTCGAAGGGGAAAAACGACGTCAGAATAGTCGACGCTTCAGCGACGGTTCGAGAATCCGAGACTAATTCCGAACTTCAACGGTCTGAAAGTCGCGTAAATTCAAGGTATTCTTCCCCTAACGGATACGTTCCTCGCAACGAATTTCGTTCGAATAGTTCGTATCAGACGTCGCCCAAGACGTCTCGTTTGACTTCGGATCGTTTGCCTCCCCGTTAAACTTCTTAGGTCGCGTTAAACTTCTTAGACGTTTGCGCTACAGTCGCGAAGTAAAACCGTCCGTTTGACGTTTTTTCGAAACAAGACGTTCGCTCCCTCGCAAACGCGGCGTCGCGTTTAAAAACGTCAAAGGGCGGTTTTTTTTATCGTTTTTCACACGTCGTTGCGACGTTGCGCGCGTCGTCGTAAATTTTGACGTTTACGAAAGGACGGCGAAAAAATCGCCCAAAATTTTCCTAAGACGAGAGAAATTAATGCGCATTGTTCCTGATTCGCCCATAAACAATTCGTCGGAAGAAATTGTCGATCCGTTGCTTGTCGGTTTAAACGACGCGCAACGTCAGGCGACGACTCATAAGGACGGACCGTTGCTTGTGCTTGCCGGACCAGGCAGCGGCAAAACGCGAGTCGTAACGCATCGCGTCGCGTGGTTGCTTCGACAAAACGTCCGCGATTCGCAAATCGCCGCGTTGACGTTTACCAATAAGGCGGCGGACGAAATGAAGACGCGCTT
This sequence comes from Thermoguttaceae bacterium, assembly GCA_045599865.1. Classification (GTDB taxonomy): domain Bacteria; phylum Planctomycetota; class Planctomycetia; order Pirellulales; family Thermoguttaceae; genus RUG369. The sequence goes on along the minus strand of JAZRWW010000070.1, from coordinate 43,659 downwards.
GGCGACGCTAGCGCCCGGAAATCGCGTTTGGGTAGGGACGTTCCACCGATTTTGCGCCTACTTGTTGCGTTATTACGCGGCTGAAGTCGGTCTTCGCGAAAACTACGCGATCTACGACGTCGAACAAAGTCGGAAACTTCTCGAGGCGATCGTCCCCAAAAACGCGCTTCCTAACGGAGTCGACGCGACAAAAATCGCTTCGGCGATTAGTTGGGCGAAAAATTCGCTCGTCTCGGCGTCGGATTATTGCGCGACGGAAGGAAGTTTGCTCGGAAAAGTCGTCGAAAACGCCTATCCGGCTTATCAAGAAGCCCTGCGTAAAGCCAACGCCGTCGATTTTGACGACCTGCTCTTTCATATTGCGACGTTGTTGAAAAACAATCCCGAAATTCGCGCAAGGTTAGACGATCGTTTCCGATACGTCTTAGTCGACGAGTATCAAGACACAAATTTGGTTCAGTATGCGATCGCAAGAGCCCTTTCTATCGACTATCCGAATTTGGCGGCGACGGGCGATCCCGACCAATCGATTTACGGTTGGCGCGGAGCCAATATTCAGAACATTTTGAACTTCGAAAAAGATTTTGAAAACGCCAAAGTCGTTCGACTCGAACAGAACTATCGAAGCGTCAAGAGCGTTTTACGCGTCGCCGACTCCGTTATCAAACGCAACGTTTACAGAAAAGACAAAGCGCTCTTTACCGACAACCCCGAAGGCAAGCCGCCGCGCGTCGTTCAATGTTACGACCAACAAGAGGAAGCGGAAACGATCGCGGCGGAAATCGCGACGGAAATTGCTCTCGGAAAGAAACGACCGCGCGACTATGCGATTTTTTATCGTATGAACGCGCTTTCGCGTAATTTGGAATACGCGCTAAAAAGATACGGCGTGCCCTTTCAACTTGTTCGCGGTCTGGAATTTTTCAATCGCAAAGAAGTCAAAGACGTCTGTTCGTATCTTCAACTCGTCTACAATCCCAGCGACGTCGTTTCTTTCAAACGGGTCGTTAATCTCCCCGCGCGAGGCGTCGGACGCGTCTCGTTGCTTCGACTCGAAACGTACGCGGAAGAACGCGACGTCTCGCTCTTTGAAGCGGCGCGCGACGCCAAAAAAATCGGCGGAATTTCAAAACGCGTTCAGAAATCGCTTGGAAAATTCGTCGAATTAATCGATCGTCTTGGCAAATCGCTCGAGGAAGGAAACGATCTCGAAGTCGTTCTAAGTCTCCTGCTCAAAGAAACAAAATACGTCGAATTCTTGCAAAATTCCGTCAAAACGGAAGAAGACGAACAGCGTTTGGCTAATATTCAAGAATTATTGTCCGAAGTTCGTGAATTTGACGCCGATTTTGCGCAAATTCAAAAGGGCGAAGAACAAATTTCGCTCTTTCCCGAACGCGACCGGCACGTCGACAAGCTCGGACGGTTCCTTGAACAAATCGCTCTTGTAAACGACGTCGACGCTTGGGACGCCGACGACGACCGCGTTTCGCTGATGACGTTGCACGCGGCGAAAGGTTTGGAATTTCCCGTCGTATATATGATCGCGCTTGAAGACGGCGTTCTTCCCCACGAACGTTCGATATACGACAAAAGACAACTGGAAGAAGAACGTCGTTTGCTTTTCGTCGGTCTGACGCGCGCCAAAGAAGATTTGCGCGTTTCTCACACGAGATTTCGAGAATTTCGCGGGAGTTATTCCCCTTCGACGTCCAGTCGATTTTTATTTGAATTTCCCAAAACGGGCGTCGACAAATTTTCTACGATAGATCAATGGTTCGACGACGTGGCAAAAAAAATAGACGCCGACCCCAATGCGGACGTCGTAAAGCCGCGATTATTCGACCGCAAGGAGGGACAATCTCAACGTCAAGCGCTTTGGAACGCGGAAAATCCCCAAAATTTGGAATTTGACGAAGAACGACCCGACGACGACTTTGCGACGCGAGGCGCCAATAAAACGAGAACGCGAGTTTCTTTCGCAAAACGAGCGCGGTTGGAAGAAGGAATCGATCCTGAAAGCGGAGACGATTATTCGCAGGCAGTCCCCGACGCTTACGAAGGAATCGACGCGCCCGGCGAAGAATACGTCGACGCGCCGTCGGATTTTGAAGGCGAAACGATTATTTACGTCGACGATCATAAGCCGACGACTCGTCCGCAACGCGAAACGCCGAACCGATCGTCCCATTCGCGTTTCGTTTCGCCTCGCGCGTTGTCGACGGGCTCGGAATTAGACGCGCTTTCGAAAAGAAACGACGACGGTTCCGTTCAGTCTTCCGAGGAATCGCGCAAGACGACTCGTCGCGTTGCGCTCAACGCGTTCGTTCGTCATAAAAAATACGGCGTGGGCGTCGTCAAAAAACTATTTGGTCCCTCCTTTGCTCGAGTCGCCGTAATTTCGTTCCTCTCGGGCGCGGGCGTCGTCGAACTTCCCGTAAACGATCCTGAATTGACGGTCTTCGCCCTAGGGCGGGAATGATAAAATCCGACGACTTGTTTTAGCTTCCAACCGTCGCTTTCCATAGAACTGCGGTTGGATCGATTTCAGATTACGTCTCCGCCCCCTGATCGTTCTTAAAACGACTTCTTTTCTTACGCATTATCCGCAAAATCAAAAAAACCTGTTTTTTTAATCTTCTATGCGTCAAACTGCTCTTGAGCTTTTGCGCGTTTTCCTCTAATATTGCAAGGCAAAGGCGCGTGCGTTGGCGCGTAAAGTCGCTAAACGCATAACGTCGGCAAACAACCGGGACGCCGACTAGCGCAAAATTAAACGATCGAGCGTTTGTCTCGCCGTGAATTTCCGCTCGTTTACGTCGCGCGTAGTCTCGCGCAGGGACGCGTAGGAACCGCGAACGTTAAAACCTAAAGAGTACGGTTATGTTAAATTTTCATCAGACGCGCAAGTTGTCACGTTACAGTCAAATTCCGAGCTTCGACTGTAAGCGTCGTTTCTCGCAAGCGACGTTATTCCGTTTATTCGTCGCGATTTCGGCTTTCTTCGCCGTCTTCGCTTGGGGAACGTTCAGTCGAGCGATAGAACCGTCGCAAAGGATGCGAACGTCCGGCGTGCGCGCCGTCTCTATGGAGGAACCGCAAGAGCTTGAACAGTTTGACTTCGACGCGGAAGATCAAGATTTGCTCGAAGATGCAAACGCGCCCGCGACGCCGACTCAGCCCGCGATTAGCGAAACGACCAAAAACGCACGAAACGCTCAAAAGACGTTTCGCGCGCCTACCGATAAGAACGCGGCGTTAGTCGGCGCTTTTCTGCTCAGACTACTGCCGGACGCCTTGCGCGAACAAACTTCTTGGCGGTACGACGAAAAGAACAACACGCTGACGATTTACGGTCCGGAACGCGCGTTGGAACTCTCTGAAAAGTTGCTTTCCGATTTTAGCGAGCCGCTCTACGAATCCTTTTTAGAATCGGGCGAATTCGTGGGAATCGCCGGAGTCGCGCCTCGAAACGAACCGAAAGTCGCCAAAGAATCAGTCAAAAGAAACGCGCCGAACGAAACGTACTACGACGCGGAGCGCAACGAGGTTGTGAAAGTCGCCTATGAAGCCGAAGGCGCGATCATACCCGATCGCCAAGAATACGCCGTAACGTTTGGCGCGGGCGACGTTGAACAAGCAGCCGCCGTCGTCGACGCAGCGCGCGACAGATACGATCAAACGGCTCAAAACGCGCGCGATTTCATCGCGGAAAACGCGGAAGCCAAATCCGACGACACTTCGGAATTTATGCTTTCGCCCGCGCAAGACGTCGAGACGATGCTGGACGTCGTCGTATATCGTTGTCTGCCTAGCGCAAGCGATCGCGTTGAAAAACTGTTGCAAAGTCAATTTGGACAGAATTCGGAGATTGCGTTTAGCGTCGACCGTCGGCTCGGAACGATCGTCGTCCACGCTAATCTCAAGAGACAAGAAGAAGTTCGGAACTACCTCGCGCTGTTGGAAATCTACCCGGCTCGGAATTCTTCGCGCGAACCCGATTTACGCGTTGCGTCCGGGGTTGTTTCCCCGATCGAAGGCGACGACGCAAAGGACGCGCTTCAAGCCTTTGGAACTCGACCGTCGAACGGATCGTTCGGTTCCGGCTCGTTGAACGACGTATATCGTCCTCAACACCGCCAAGCGGTCGAATTACAAGAGACGTTGTTGCAACTTTTCGGAAAACGCCTCCAACGTCTCTCTTCCAAGACGAAGGCGTCTTACAGTCAAAATCAAGTGGCGACGTATCGTTTTGTTAAACAAAGGCTCGAAGGCGAGAAATACGATCGTTCGTGCAACGTTTCCATCGACGGACTGCACAATCAAATCAGCGTTCAAGGGGACGGCGCGCTCTGTTCGCAAATGCTGGTTCTGTTGCGCGCGATGGATCAGCCGCCCTTGCGCAACGGCAACGTTCGACGTTTCATTCCGATTAGAAACGTCGATTCGCGCAAATTACGCCAGATTTTCGAATATGGAACTAAGAAAAACGCGGCAATTTCGTCCAAGAGAAGAACAAGCGTCGCATTCGTCAATTACCTCGAACCGACAAACGAAGATCGAGCTTCTTTGTTCGACGGTCTGACGAAACTGACGGCTTTTGATCCGAATTTTACCAAAGCGCTCGATATTGCAAGTTCGCCTAGTCTCACGGGCGAAAGCGCGCTCGAGTCGGCGTTCGAAGCGATCGACGCGCTGACAAGCGAAACGCAAACGTCCGTCGTGAAAAAAGGCGTGCGTCAAGTAGCCTATCAAGAAGACGAGGGCTTGGGTTCTCTTAGCGGAATTGAGACGACGCCGGAGGGGCGTCGCATAGGGTCGGGAGTCGGAGTCGTTCAAGATTTCACGCCGACGGTTCTCACCGATTTGGACGTCGTGATTGTGGACAACGCGACCGACGCGGAGTTCGAACGTATCAAGCAGATGATCGAGCAGATCGAAGAACTCGCGAAAATTGCCGAAATAACGACGGAAATCTACAATTTGGAACACGTCGACTGCACGATGTTGCACGGCGTTTTGACGACGCTCTATTCCGAGATGTTCACGACGAAGCAAGGTCGAGTCGTCTTCTACGCGTTGCAGAATCCGAATGCGATTCTTATCGCGGGCTGGGGGCAAGCGTTCGAAGATATGAAAAACCTTATCGAACTTTTTGACCAGCCGATTAAGGAAGGCGCGGGCACAATGCGCGTCGTTCGGTTGAAGTACGCGTCGGTCGACGAGATCGCGGCGTTGTTGACGGACACGTTCACGACGCCCGCGACTACCGGGACGGGCGGTTTTGCGCCTCGTATTCGCGCCTTTGCGGACGTGCGAACGAATTCGCTCGTCGTTCAAGCCTCGCCGAACGATTGGGAGGAAATTCAAAAGATTCTCCTCGAATTGGACGTCAATCAAACGACGACGAAATTGTCGACTCGCGTTTTCCCGCTCAAGAATTCGCTTGCCGAGGATATTCGAACGACGATTATGAACGCCATTTTGCCCGCCAAGCAGGGCACGCTTGACACTAGCGCCGCGAAATTCCCCGTCTTGGAACTCTTGTCGGTCGACGCGTCCGGTCGAAAACTCGTCGAGTCGGGCATTATGATGGACGTCGACGTCACGGCGGACGTGTATCATAATCAGTTGATCGTCAACGCGCCCGACGACTGTATGGAATTTATGGCGCGATTGATCGAGTTGCTCGACGTCGCTCCGAAGAAAGCGCAAATTCGATTCTTCCAAGTGAGACACGGCGACGCGTCTCAAATTATGAAGACGTTGCAGTCTTTGCTGGCGACTTCAGATTCAAATTTGGCGACGCCGACGATTCCGCAAGCGGAAGGCGAAGAAACTTTCGTGCCGGTTCGGTTTGCGCTCGACACGCGCACTAACGTGATTATCGCCGCTGCCGCGCCGAAAGAACTGGCGATCGTCGACGCCTTGGTCGTCGCGCTTGACGTCAAAGACAAATCGGAACGCGAAGAGGTCGTAATTCAACTTCGCAATATTCAAGCGCTCGTCGTCGCGCAGGCCATCGACGATTACTTGTCGCAAAAGCAAGCGTTGGAAACGACTTCCGAAGTTTTGTCGACCTATCAGCTATACGAATCGCAAGTTATCGTCATTCCCGAGTCGATTTCGAACTCCATCATCGTGAGCGCCTCGCCCGAACAAATGGACGGCATTCTTGAGATGATCAAGACGTTTGACAAAGACCCTCCGCAAGTCGTGATTCAGGTTCTCATTGCGGAAGTCACGTTGACGAACGCCGAAGAATTTGGCATCGAAACGGGCTTGCAAGACAAAACTTCCTTCGATCGTTCTACGGTTACGTCGATTTCCGGTTCGGGAAATACTTACAAGCCGGGTTACGATATTATCAACGGCGGAGGAGTCGGGAAAAACTACGACAGCGATACGAACCCGACGAATATTGCCGGTCAGGTTCTCAACAATTTTGGCATGGGAACGTCCAACGCGTCCCTTGGTTACGGAGGGTTCGTCGTCTCGGCAAGTAGTCGTTCCGTCGAGCTGACGCTCCGAATGTTGCGTGAAAAGAACCGTCTTCAAGTCTTGAGCCGACCGCAAGTTACGGCAATGGACAACCAACAAGCCTTTATTTTGGTCGGGCAACGCGTTCCGCGTATCACCAACTCGACGATGACGAACTACGGCGTGCAGAACGGCACGACCGACACGCCGGTCGGATTGATTCTGCTCGTTACTCCGCGCGTTACGAACGACGGTCGAGTCGTTATGGAAATTGGCGCGGAAAAATCAAACTTAGGAAACGAAGCGGACGCGGTTTCGTTGGGCAACAATATCAAACAAAAAACGATCGACACGATCCAAGCGATGACGGCGATCAGCGCTCGCGACGGCGAAACGGTTATGCTTGGCGGTTTGCTGACTTCTGAACGCGAAAAAGTTAGCAAAGGCGTGCCCTACCTTTCCGATATCCCGCTGTTGGGTTGGCTGTTCCGTTTCGACGCGGAAACGGTGCAACGCAAGGAACTATTGATCGTAATGACTCCGCGAATTATGCGCGATTCCAAAGATTTCCACGAAAATCTCCGTCTGGAAATGCATCGCACCAACATCGATCTCGACGAAGCGATGGGAATCAACGGAAATATGGGACTGTACGATCCTAGAACAGGCTCCGGCCAAAAGGGTTCCAGACGTCCGCGCTCGCTTGTCAACGATTTGGTTCATATGGACAAGATGGACGAGGTCACGGCGTCGCATCCTTACTCGCCCGCGCAAGATTACGAGGATCGCCCAAGCGACTACTACCAAAACGCGAAACAAGGTTATCGCTCGTCCAAACGTTCCGAATCCGACGACCCGACGATCAAACGCGTCAAGGATTCTTCGCAAGACGACCAAGCTCCTCTTATTATCGAGGGAGACGAGACGGGCGTCTGGGAGGAAGAATCAGACGAATACGAGTCCTCTAGAAGTAGCGTTTCGAGGTCGAAGGGCGCTTCGAACCGCGCTTCCGTTCGTGAAACGGCGTCGGTCAAAGATGCGCGACGCTCTGATTCGCAAGATTTTGCCGAATCTCGCACGGCAAGCCGCGCAAGAGGGAAAACGAGTTCGCGAGGAAACGCCAAGGGAATTTCGGGATACGTTCGTCCTAGAGAAGATCGCGAGATTGTGGAGGAAGACGAGGACTCCGTTCAAACGGCCAGCGCCGACGCGTACATTCGCGGGCAAGTCTCGCCAAACGCGGAAACGGAACCTTCCCCGTTACTCTCATTGATTGCCAACAGCATAAAATTCAAGCCTGTTTGTTGGATCAAAACTCGATAGCGTCCTTTAAAATTGTCGTTCAAATCGTCGCAAGCAAACGACGATTTGGACGACGCCGAAAAAAATCGAAAGAACTTTTTATATTTTCGCCAACGTCCGTTTGGGCGCGCGACTTTTTATCCTTCTTTGTCATTCGCCAACGATCGATCGAGCAAGACAATGAAAAAAGAACCGTTTTTAACCGTCCTCATTTTGACGCTTTTTGCCGTCTCGTCCGTAAGTTGTTCGAGCGTGGGACCGCGCAAATACGTCTTTTTTGGCGATCCCCAGCCGGAACGCGTCGAGATGTTCGAGGATTATTGGAGCGATTTTCCATTTAAGCCGGACGATCCCAATTTGCCGTTGCGTCGCGGAAAGGGCGGCGTCGTTCGATTCTTTAAGAAAGACTCCTATTCTCGTTCGATTATGGTCGACGGCGATTTAACGGTCAACGTCTACTACAGTTCGCAAGAGGGCGTCTCGTTGCGCGAGCCCGATTCGCAACTCGTCGTTACTTCGAAAGAACTCAACGAGAAACACCGAAAATTTGACAAAGACGCGGGCTATTCTTATCACGTTTATCTTGACCTTGGTCTTTACGATCAGCCCGAAGAGGAAATTACGATCCTATCGGTCTTCAAAGACGCCAAAACGGGACAAACGACGCTCTCGAAAGAGATACATACGACGGCGATGGGATCTTCTCCGTTGCGACAAAACGCTCAAGACGACGAAGACGAAATCGAGAACTGGACGCGAAAACGTCTGGAAAAAATCCGCAAGGGACGTTACGCGAACGACGACGAAAACGACGAAGAAGAGAGCGAAAACGACGAAGATTACGAAGAGGAAGATTACGAAGAAGACGAGCCGACGGCGAAAACTTCGAAACGTCGTCGAACCGACGTCGACAAAAAAAAGTCAAGACTTCGCGATACGATCGATTTGACGGATTCTCAATTTGAAGATATAGACGGCGAAGAAGGTTCTATCGACAGCGTTTCCTATATGGAAAGCGTTGTTTCGAAACGTAACGCGGCGCTTCTCGATTCCCTTGAAAAAAATCGCGAGAAGCTCGATTATTATCGAGACAAGAAGCGTCGTGAATTAGACGAAATCGAACGAGAATATGAAGACTATGAAAACGGCGATACAATATCGCCCGTTAAGAAAGGGGTAAGGAGCGCGCGATCGACAAAATCCAACGTTCGTTCTTCTTCCCGATACGTCGATATGCAAAGCGACTTAACGGATCGATTCGTCGAGGCGTCGAGTAAGTTAAGTTCAGGCTTTGAAGAAAAATACGAGCAAGAAGCGAAAAAACGTAATCGGACGTTGCGTAAAACCCCGCCCAAAGCGATCGGATACGCCGACGACGAAGAAGAATTCGAAGAGGAATTAGACGACGAATATTCGGACGAAGACGAGGATGAAGACGAGTACGAATACGAAGAACGACTTCCGGCGCGTCGAAGCGTTAAGTCGACGAAAAGACAAGCGCGCGTAGACGACGAAGAATATTACGACGTCGAGCCTTCGTATTACGAAGACGAACAAACGGAAGAAGAACGCGAGGAAAGAACGCCCGACGTCAAAAAGAGTTCCGCAGGAAGAACCAAGCGCGCGACGACGGGATTTTACGAAGTTAGACCGTCAAGCGTCTCTTACGAAACGCCAAGGCGTACTCCGCAAAAGGCGATCGACTCGTCCCCTTACGTTTATAACGACGAAGAATACGAGCCGGTCTCGGTATGGTCGACAAGAGTCGGCGCCGAAGAACGCGCGAGCGAATTCGACAGACTCGACGATTTCCAGCCCGACGACGAGGCGCCGCAGACCGAAGTCTACGTGAAGAAAAAGTCGACAAAGAGATAGAGAACGCCGCAAGCAAAGGCGCCGAAAAGTTTGCTCGTTTCAAACTTTCCGGCGCCTTTTTATCGACAAACAACAACGCTCTCGACGTTACCCGCCCAAAAGCAGTCGATTCAGCGTTACATATTCGCGTTACATATTCGAATTGCCAAACAAATCGACGTTGTTCGAATTAGGCTCAAGGACGTTCAACTCGTTGACGACGCGATCGACGCCCGCTTGCAGACCGACGACGCTCTCGAGCAGACGCGAGAATCTTACCGTGCGAACTTGTCCGCGTAAATAAACGGTTCTTCCGTCAAACGCGACGCGGACGGACTCGGTCCTGGAGTCGAAGTCAAACCGCTCGAGCGCGTTCTTTATCTGCGAAGCGACTTGAAGACGCGACTCGTTAGACTTAAACGTTCGAATCGGAAACTTAGTAAAATCGAGAACAAGCCGAGGAGGGTACATTCTCTCCGTATCTACGTTCTCAACTTCGTTGTCGCCTTGCGCAAGAGCGTCCAACGAATCGATTCTCGTACTTGGAGTCCGGGGCGTCAACGACCCGGAGCCAAAAAACTTTCCGAACGTCGACGTGTCGTAACGTCCTAATATGCCGCCGAAAGACCCGCCGTCGGTCGAAATCATTTTATTCATCGTCGAAGTAACCGACATCGGCGTGCCCGGCGAGATTTCCGTGCGCTCGATTTCGATCGGCTTCGCGCCGGTCGCAAAACGACTCTGCATACCGACGCCCATGCTTTGCGCGACGTCGGTCTCGCCTGTCTGAGCGTAAACGGATTCGTTCGCGTCGAACGACGCAAGAACCAGCGCAAACGCGCAACACGCTTTGACGCTCCAAAACAAAAAACGTTTCATCGTCGTTCTCCTTATGATCGGCAAAATTCTCAAAACAAAACATTGCTAGTCGCAAGCGCGCAACGCCCCCTGTCGCTCTTTTCGACCTTTTGGCTTGAGTCAAGAAATAAAAAAAAAAACGTCGGCGCAACGCGTTTTTTTGTTGTATTCAGAACTTTATTTTTGTCAATACGCCAAAAAAAGAAAAACGTTCGTCTATAGACTCTATCCAAGTCGAGACGAACGCTATAATGATAAAGCTAGCTTCGGCGGGCGTTGCCGAAAGGTTCAGCGAAGACTATTCCTTGTCGGAATTTTCTTCAAAGGCTACGGGCTCCTTGGTTAGTAACGCAAACAAGATTGCGATTATTGTACAAAAAACAGCAGGGACGCCAAAAATTACGCGCCAGTTGTATTTGTGCCAAATTTTTCTATCCCACCAAGTAGCGAAAGAGATATTGCTTTTTGAAGCCGATTCTTTACCAACGTTTTCCTCTGAAGGGGTAGGTTGGGAAATATGACTAGGAGACGCGCCGGACGCGGAAGCTTCCAACGTATCCGGCGTTTCGGCGTCGGTTGTAGTTTCATTGGCAACGACGGCTTCAACCGATTCGTTTTCCAATTTGACGACTTTGTCGATAGAGGAATCTTGCGCGTAAACCGAGGAATCTTGCGCGTAATCCGATTCGTTCAAGACGACGACAGACTTGGCGACGGCAGATTTGTTCGGAAAATGCGTCAACATATAATCCACCGCGTATCCTGAAATGATCTGAGCGACGCCAAGAAGAGCGCAAGAGACGATCGCCTGAATGGAACCTTTCAATTCCTTTGGCGCAATTTTATCGCAATAAAGAAAAGAACACGAATAAAGCCACGCATACGCTATTCCGTGGCTTAGTATTCCTATTGCCGCAAGAAAATCGTTGCCGCTCGCGAAGCAGTAATAACGTATAGCCCAAGCGCTGGCTCCCAAAAAAATCGTCCATTTTAAGCCGAGCTTAGGAACAGCCCACGCCAGGGCGGTCATAAATAAAAGTTCGCTAATCTGATTTAGCGTCGATTTTCCTGGGAAGCATGTCTCGCAGACGGGGAAGTAATATCCTGATCCAAAGATCGCGCAGAGAGAGACGCACGTTATAAAAACAGCGACGTCTCGTCGTCGGCAGAATTTAAAAGCTTTTGTAAGCGCTTTCAAGCCGAACGGGTCGTCGCGGTCGGTTCCTGCGGGCTTTGTTTTCGGCAAAGTCAGAGAATATCCCGCCAAAATAAGGGCGATAAATCCGTTAAGGATATAAAAATATTTGACGCCGAAATCGCCCAACGCGATAATCGCCCAATTAACGCAACACCATCCTATTGTTCCTGCTACGAAAATAAGCGGAGCTTTCTCTTTACGCGGAACGTGAGCCATAACGATCGTATTACATATCGGAAGCGACGATAAAAAACACGCGCCGGCAAAGAACATTGCGCCGAGCCAATAACAACTCGGCCGACTCAACAAACCGTCGCTCGCAAATAAAATGTCGGCATCAACGCTTTCTCGGCTAGCGAAGACCCAACAGAACCAAAATGAAATTGCGGTCAACACTTGACATACTGCGAAAAATTTTTTCGCATCGATTTTTCGGTCGACGATAGGTCCGACGCAGAAGCTAATTAAAGCTCCGAAAGCAAAGGCTGAATAAAGGGATCCATACAGGATATGGTGCTGTTGACATGCCGTCCCAAGGACATAACTGAAACATCCATAGTTCAAGAAGGTGAGGAAGTACAACAACTGAAGACGCAAATACGTCCAAGTTGTTCCCGATTTGTTCGAGACCATACGACTTTCCTTTCTATTAAGGATTAAGGCTGTATTAGACTTGAAACTCTCTTTCCGCTAACGTAATCGTTCCCACGAAACCCCCGCTTCAAATCTATGCCGTAAGTCGTCGCGCAAAAATCCCCGCTGTTTTACTAAAGCCAAAACTAAAATCACCGCGCGCGTGGCGATCACGTATTAACTTTAGTCGGAGATCAACGCCAACGAATGCGCCAGCTCGCTTGTGCGAGCAGTTATCGCGCGAGCCATATGGCGCGATTTCTGCGGACACCTTGTTCGATAAGCGGAACGATTATCAGTCAACGGTTGTCAGTAGTTCGCCTTATTCTTTTGATTTATTAATTGTCGACGATCAAAATCAAAAGCGAACTACCAACGACGTTCGAATATTATGCCTGTTTGATGAAAGATTGACAAGGTTCACAAAGCTTTGGGACGAGAAAAAGAAAGAGAAAAATTTGTTTTGTCGCTATAAAAGACCGAAAAACAAAAAAAAGAGCTTATTTTTCATAATTAAAAAATACAAAAAAGCCCCTTCGATTGCAATCTATCAACATTGCAATCGAACGAGCTTTATCTAAAAACTAACTAATCGCCTGCGTTCAGTCGAAAAACTTATTCCGCTTTGGACTCCTCGTTTTTGGACTCTTCTTCGGATTTCTCTTCAGAAGACTTGGGTTCCTTGCCTGCCAATGCGAACAAAATGGCAAAGATCATACAAAATACGCCGGGGACGCCCCACGTTACTTCCCACCAATACTTGTTCCAAACGCCTTTGTCCCACCAAACCTTGAGTGAAAACTCAGCTTTAGGAGCAGAAGGCTCCGTACTTGCAACCGCAACAGGATCAGCCTCAACGGCGGACTCGGCAACTTCGGCGACAGAGGCGTCGGTCGCAACGGCAGACTCTACAACATCAGCGACAGTAGCAACGGCTTCATCAACAGGCTCGACGTTTTCAGCAACGCCTTCCGCAATAGACTCGTCCTGCGCTAGCGCAGGTTGAACCACAACAACGGCGACGGATTCCTCGGGCTTAACAGGTCTGGGAATCTTCAACCAATCGGCCAAATAACCGCTAGCCGTTTGAGCGACGCCCAAAAGCAAGAACGCTATCAAAGCCTGTACGGAGGCTTTCTGTTCCTTACTTGCAACCTTGTCGCCAAACATATAAGCCGCGGTGTAGAGGAAGGCATATGCCAAACCATGCAACAGAATTCCAACGGCCGCAGCGCAATCGTTGCCGGTCGCGAACAGCAGGTAACGAACGCCCCACGACAGCATACCTAGCGTAAGAACCCACTTCAGCCCTATTCTCGTGACGGCAAAAGAGAGAGCCAGCATAAAGAAAAGCTCGCTATACTGGTTGAAAACGCCCTTTCCGGGGAAACATTCGCCGACAAAAGCGAAATAATAGTTACTGCCAAAAACGCCAACGAGCGTCGCGCAAGTAATAAAGACGGCAAAATCCCATCGCTTAAAGAGCGCCAAAGCCTTAAGACCAAACGGATCGTTGTTTTTAGAGCCAGAGGGAGGCGTATTCGGCAACGTCAAAGCGTAAAGCGCAAATCCCAGAGCGATGGCGGCGTCAACGATATAGAAATATTCGACGCCCGTCGTCTTCATAGCGGAGAGAATCCAGTTCACGACGATCCAACCGATCGTACCGAATACGAAGACAAAATTCGACTTCGAACTATTCGGAATGTGCTTGAACACGATCGCGTTCAAAAGCGGAATCGTAGGCAGGAAGAAGAAACCGGCAAGGAACATCATCGCTTGCCACAAAACGCTCGGCTTCGCCAAAAACGTAGGATCGTTTGCTTTTGTAAAAGCAATCTCGGCGAGTCTTCCTTCTTTGCTTGCCAAGAAAGCGCAAGCCAACAACGCCAACCCGCAAACCGCTTGCATAAACGCAAGCACCTTTTGCGCGGGAAACTTTCTATCGGCGACCGGACCTACGAGCGGCGCAAACAACGCGCCCAGCGCGAACATAGCGTAGAGCGATCCCTGAGCGATATGATGAACGCTCGCCCACGTGCCAAGCATATAGGACCATGCGCCCCAGATCGCGAATTCCAGACCGTATGCTATTTGCAAACGCAAATACATCCCGGTTCCTTTTTTACCTTCGTCAGGCATTTAAAAAACCTTTCTTTCCTAGGAAACAACCAAGTCACAGCGTTTATCCAATCCTGCGCTTGTTCGTCCGCGTCGACTCGGACAAATTTTTCTGAAACGCAAAAACTGGACTCTCGCAAACAGCCTTAGTCTCATTTTAACGACCCTCGCTCCAATTTTCAAGTGTTTTTTTTGTAAAAATCCAAAAAAGCATCGTCGTGGCTGTAATGATCGTTATTCTCAAAACAATCCTATCTTTCCATACTTTTTAAAACAAAATGTCTTAAAAAACGCGGCATACGAAAATAAACTTGTTTGACGGCGTTGGTGTTATTAGCAAAATGCAAATAAGGTCTTTTCACATTATATTTTCCGTCTTGCCTGTTTCGCGCATATTAACGTCACACAATCCGCCGTAAACGCTTACGACATAAAACCGTTTGCGCAACGTCAAGCGAAGCGCCGTCCGCTCGTCTAATGACGAGCGGATCGGCTCCGCCGAAAACCCGTCCGTTATCAAAGCGAAATTATCCGACAAACCCAAAAACTCCCGTTTACGGAGAACCAAGTTTATCGGAAGAATTAGCGTTTGAAGGTTCTACAAAAAACATACGAACTTTCAGACGACGCGTCGACTGTAAAAAACAAAAAATCGTTTGCACAACGTCAAGCGAAACGCCGATCCGCCCGTCGTTGACGGGCGGCTTATCGCGCGGCGCTTACGCGCCGGTTCGTCCGCAACGCTTTTCCGTGAACGATTACTTTTCTTTTTTCCCTTGTCGTTACGTCTGAAAAAACCTTCGTCAGCCCTTTGAATTGTTAAAATATTCCAAATAATCTAATTATTCCGACAATACAATCCGATTACTCTAATAGGTCGCCTTATGTGAAAAGAGCGTCCCCGTAACGTTAGGATTGAATTTTTTGTTTCGTCCTAAAAGTAGATTATTTAAAAACTGGCAACGATAAAAATGTCGCGCTTTAGTTCCCCCCCCGCTATTAGCAAACGTTCGTTACGCAACGTTGTTTTTGTCCCCACGTCGGCGCGTTTTAAAACGTCTTCTTTTAAAACGCCGTCTTTCGTAGTAGTCGCGTGTTGTTTTGCGTTCTTCGCTTTTGCGAGCGAAGCGTTTGGTCAGACGTATTCTTCCGAAAAGGAGGCTTGGAATTCGGCGCGTCCCAAAGTCGAACCAAGCGCGACGTCTTCTTCGGACGTCGCGTCAAAACGCGCGAGCGTTTTGCTCAGTCCGACAAAGGACGACGTTTCGAAGTCTCGTAAAAAGTCGCGTTCGAAGGCGAAAACGTCTTCTTTGAAGACCTACCGCCCCACTCCGGCTACGTCTTCCTTGATTTCGTCTTCTTCGTTCAGCGAGAAGAAGGCGGATTTGTCTCGTTCGTCAAAGAAAGCGTTTAGCGTTTATGAAGAAAATCTGTCGAAACAATACGAATCGGCGGACAAAGAGAAGCTGTTCGGCGAAATGGCTCGTCGCGATCGCGTTAATTTGGGCAAAGAGTACGAAGAAACGCCGGGTTTAGCCTCCTTTGAACTTACGGAACCCATAAGCGAGTCCGAGTCGCGCGAGGATTTTTCTCCTGCGGTTCCTCGCTACCCTATAGATTCTCAGTCCTCTTTGTCCGTTTCGATCAACGAAGAGATCGAAAACGCGCAAGACGCAAGAAAGAACCTTTACAATAGCGAACTAGAATTGTACGGTTCGGCGTCTGAATCGGATGACGAGGAAAACGTCGAAGAAGGCGACGAAGATTTTCAGGCGCCTACTCTTTCGACCGAAAACGACTTTCCAGAAATCGAAACGATAAACGATCAAATCGACGAAACGCTTGCTTCCTACGAGGAAGACTCGAACGTTCAAGAAGAAAATCTCGACGTAATCGAGAATGATTTAGAATCGCCCGAAACGGAAATCGACGCGCCGACGGTAAGCGTCGGCGAACTCGAATTTGAAACGTCGGAAGAAAGCGTGAACGAAAGCGTGGAATCCGCGCTTTTAGAAGACGTCGACGCAACGGAAACGGAGGCGCAAGAGGCGTCCCCAAACGTTGAAACGGACGCGTCCGTCAAGGAACTAGAGTCGTCGTTGGCAAATGAAGCGGCGTTCGAAGATTCCTTGCTCGAATCGGACGCAAGCGTCGTTGATTCGGAGGAGTCCGACGACGCTGGAAAGGATTCGACGCAACAGGAAGAAACAGGCGAGGAAGAATCCGACGTTCCCAAGACGGGTTCCGTTTCCGCCGTCCCCGACCGACCGCGACGATACGCGATTCCCGCCGAGTCTTTTCTATCGTTCGACGACAAAGAACCGAAAATTGACAACAAGTCCGCGTCGGCAAAAGCGGTCGACGAAATTCAACGAGAAGAACAAAAGAAGTCGTCTCGATCCTTGGAGGCGCCTTCTCCCAAAACTTTCGTCGAGGAATCGGAGGATGAAGAAGAAAACGAATCTTCCGAAGATGAAGTAAAGGATTTGATCGTCCCTAAAGAGGTCGAATCGGTCGAATCCTCGGAAAAAGAAGGCGATGCGCGACAAATTGAGACGGTTCGATCAATCCGCGAAGAGTTGAACGTCGACAAAAACGCGACGCAAGAGTATTTAACTTCGGCGCCGCAGGAAACGCGCTCGAAATCAGACGAAGGTCTCTTTCCGAAATTGCGCGCCCTTCAGCGAAATCGTCAACGTCTTCTGTTCAACGGTCGGCTTTTAGAAGCGCCGACGCCGCCGAGTATCGACGATCTCGACCCGGAAATCGTTAATCAAAAAACGGCGCCTCCGTTGTTGACGAAGGAAAACGCTAATTTGCCGTCGTTGGACGTCGAAACGGTCAAAGCGTATAAGCCCGAACTTGAATCGGTCGAAACCGAAAAGTTGCAGGAAGAGATGAAAAAATTCTCTTGGACCAAGGGCGCTTTTACGATCACGCCTTACGGGTTCCTCAATTTGTCCGTCGCGGCCGACACGCAACGTTCGACGCCCGGCGAATTTATCCTCTACGTCCAATCGCCGGACGTCGACGAGTCGGCGGGTTTTTCAGTCGACGCGCGCACTTCCCGCCTTGGCTTGGATATTGTCGGACCGCGAATCGAAGCGCTTTCCGCCGACGTCAACGGCAAAGTCGAATTTGACTTTCAAGGGACGGTCAACGGTTCAAAGAATAAAGGAGGTCTTCAGTTGCGTCGCGCTTACGTCGAACTTGTCGACAAACAGCACGAACGAAAGTTCCTTGCGGGTCAAGACTGGGAAATCATATCGCCCGTCGCGCCTCAAGTGTTGAATTACTTGCCGCTCGGTTTTGTCGGCGATATGCAATATCGACGCGCGCAAGTACGTTTCGAGCAGGGCTGGACTTGCTCGTCCGATTTGCACGTTTTAGGACAAATCGCGGTTTGCGACAACGTTTTGGGCGATTACGTTTCGACGTCTGGGGTCAACGCCGCGACTTCCGGGTGGCCGGTTCTTGAAGCTCGCGTGTCAAGCGCGTTTTTCGGCGAGGCTCGCGGCGGTCTTCCAATAACGTTCGGCGTTTCAGGACATATCGGCGAACAAAACTACAAGTTTTCAGCGTTGGCGGGCGTTCCTATGGCGTCGACGACCGTGAAAAGAGCGATTAAAACGTGGTCGGTGAATTTCGACCTTGACGCGCCGATTACTAAGACGCAAAAAATTCAAGGCGAGTTGTTCACGGGTTCAAACCTTAGCACGTTTTGCGGCGGTATCAATCAGGGAATCGACTTGATTCGACGCGAAGGCATTCGCTCGACGGGCGGCTGGCTCGCTTGGCATTCCGACTGGACGGAAAAAATTGACGTCAACTTCGGTTACGGAATCGACAAGCCCAACGAAAAAGACCTTGTGGGAACGTCGAGTCCGTCGAACGGATACGCGACGGCGCGAACGCAAAACCAAGTCTATTTCGTCAACGGAATCTACAACTGGACGCCCAATTTTATGACGGGCTTGGAAACCAGTTTTTGGCAGACGGATTATCAAAAAGCCGATCTCACGTCGGAAACTCCAGTTTTTTACGATATGAGGTCGGGCAAGTCGACTCGAATCGAATTCGTAACGCGTCTTTCCTTCTAAACGTCTCCGCGCGCCTCGCAAGAGGCGCGTTTTTTTATGGCGGTCTTGCGCTCTCTACAAAAAAAAGGCGCAAATAGTTCAAAATTTGCGCCGATCTGTTATAATTTCCAAAAGCGGGAGGCTACGCCTCGATCGTCGGTCGATTTATTCGTTCGAAGGGAATAAAAAACGATGAAAATACAACAACTCTCTCTCTTTTTGGAAAACAAACCCGGTCGTTTGCTCGAAGCCTGTGAAGCGATGAGCAAGGCGGGCGTCAACGTGGAAACGACTTCTCTTGTCGAAGCCGGAGATTTTGGAATTCTCCGCGTTTTGGTCAAAGACCCTCAAAAGGCGTTCGACGCTTTGAAATCGCGATTTTCCGTAAAGACGTCGGACGTTCTCGCCGTCCAAACGCCGGACAAACCGGGCGAACTCGCCAAACTGTTGAAGCTCTTTGCCAAGACCCCCAATTTAAACGTCGAATATATGTACGGCTTCACGTCGAAAGCTAGCGGCGTCGCCGCGCTTGTTTTATGTTTCAACGACGTCGATCGCGCTTTGTCTATTTTGAAGGAAGCGAACGTCGATTTGGTTCAACCCGACAACTTGTTTGCATAAGGCGAAAAATGACTAATAAAAACAAATATGGAGTCTTGGCGTCTTTACTGGCGTTTTGCATAGCGTCGACGTACGCGTTCGTCGCGCCAAGCCTTCAAGCCGAAGAGTCCGCCTCCAACGCGGAGTTGCGCGAAATACGTTCGGAGCCCGGAGCTTGCGATCATGCGCTTGGACACGTCCAAGGAATAGCCTGCGACGAAAACGCGATTTACGCCGTTTTTGCGAATTTGGTCTGTAAGTTTGACTGGAGCGGCAAATTACTCAAATCGACGGAAGCTCCTTTTCACGCGGGCGATCCTTGCGTCGCAAAAGACAGACTCTACGTCTCAATGTCGACGGAAAGCGCCGAAGCGCTTTTTGAGTACGACCTCGATTTGAATTTGACGCGCAAGCTCAAATTAGAGAAGTGCCCCGGCGGCGACGGAGTCGCGTTCCTAAACGGCAAGTTTTACGTCGGCGGTCCTTCGTCGGAAAAGCCTCACCTCGAGAATTACGTCCTTGTCTACGACGAAAATTTCAATTTGCTCGACGAAAAATATATTAATTACGACGTGCCGACCGTATATGGACCGCAATCGATCGCTTCGTGGAAAGACCGGCTTTTCGTCGCGTTTTATATCGACGGAGCGCCGAAAGGATCGCCTTGCGCCGCGATCGTCGACGCCGATCTGAAAACGCTCGCCGCAACGACTTTGGACGGCTCCAACGGCTGGGCGTTGGCGCCTGAATCGAAACAACTCGACAAATCGGGCAAGACCGCGCTTTTGCTCGTCGGTCGCACCCTCAAAGTCGAAAATAAAACCGTCGCGGCTTTCCGTTGGTTTAAGACCGACGGCGAAAAAGTTGAAGACGTTACGCAAGAGTAGTCGTTTCTCTCGCGAACGTCTTCTAAAAACGTCTCCAAGCTCTTCGCGAATCAATAACCGCGCGTAAAACACGCCTTTTACTGAAAACGATTATGTTTCGGCGCGTTTTATACGCGGTTGTTTTTTTACCGCGATTCAAAGCCAGTCGTCAAGATCGCCTATCTTGTCTCGCATTTTGGCGATCGATCTGAGCCAAAGACGACTCACCCAAGATTGAGAAACGCCTCTGTCAAGAGCAAATTGTTTCTGCGTCCAAGAATCGAAAACGATACGTTGAACGCAAAGTCGTTCCTCGTCGCTTAACGCACGCATAGCGCTCTCGAGAATCTTTTCTTTTTTCGTCTCGTCAAGATCGCGTATTTTCAGCGCGCTTTCGTCGCCTTGTTCCGTTTCATATTCTTCCGCCAGTTTACGCTGTCGCGTTTCATATTCTTCCGTCAGTTTACGCCGACATTTTTCGTCTTTTGAATAACGTTTCTGCCTGAGACTGCGCCGCGCTTCGTCAAGAATCGCCTTCTTGACGTTCCAAGCGATCCAAAATGCGCGCGTCGTTTCTTGGGACGGATCGTAACTCTCGATTCCAGAGGCGGCTCCGATCATTCCAGCCGCCATTTTTTCATCAAAACTGAGATCGTTCCCAAATCCGCCTTCTTTGATGATTTTACAAACGAGCGCTTCATATTGCAAAAGTTCCTCGTTAGTAACGCGCGTGAAAGTTCCAACGTTGATTACGTCGTTTTGTTTCATTAGTTTGTATCCTTAAGATAAAAATGGAAGTCCAATTCGAAAGAACGGACGTTAGAAAGTTTTAAAACGAAACTAATCCGCCATAGCAGTCTCCTCCATATTCGGTAAGGTCGGTCAAAGCCCACACTAAAGCGTCGAGTCGATCGACCGACTGATTCGGCGTCGACGCTCCGGCGTAGGAAATCATTTCTTCTTCCAACGCCCCAAAAATACCGACGTGACTAACGCGTCCGTGTTCGTATAGAATCGAAATAGGCTCGGCGCGTAAAATCTTTCCTCGAGTGGCGCGCACTCTTTTAATCGGCAAGTTCGAATCGACCTGCCTCAATACGCTCGCGACAAGATCGCCGCCCTGATTCGTTTCAACGACAACCGCGTCCGCTTGCCAAAAATGACAACATTCCACAACTTCGCGCGCCCACTGCTCGGGCGGCGCGTTCAACGAACGGTCGTCTAAGACGTAATAACGATTCAGTCCGTCTCGTTCGCAACGTCGTCCAGCTACGACTATGCCCGTGTTGTCGCTTCGCGCGTTCGAGGTAACGGCGGGATCGACGGCGACGACGATTCGTTCAAGTTCGGCGGGAACTTCCGCCGTGCGGAACCGATCGATCGTCGCGAGTTTCCACAACGCGTTTTCTGCGTCGTTGGAAAATTCGCCGTATAGAAATCTTTTTTTATTTCGCTCGGAACTGGCGCCAAGGGTCGATTCGACGTATCCTTTAGGCAGATTTTCAATATTGTCCGTCGGATTGATCTGAATGGCTCCATAATTTTCCGGGTCGGCGATTTTCGCGTTAGAAACCGGGGAAACGCCTTCGATAAAAAGTCGATAAGTCCAATGCGATTTGCCGGGAGGATTACAATCGAAAAAGGCGCGGTTTGCTAGGAGACGTCCGTTTTCGTCTCTCCGCAACTGCGCTAAACGCGTCGTCGCTATTTCAACGGATCGATAGGGAATCTCTGAACATTCGTTAAAATAAATCGCCGCAAATTCTCGCCCTAAGATTTTTTCGGCGCTTTGTTGGTCGTCAAGTCCAAGGAAACAAATTTCGGCTCCGTTGCAATTTAGCTTAATCTTTGCTTCCGTTGAATTAACGACGTACTCCAAGTCTGGAAAACATAACTCCAACATTTTTGGGAAAGTATCTCCTAACACGGAATTTTTAACGGAGTTAAAGTAACGTCGAAAGACGCCGTATCGACCGCCGTACCGTAACGCCAGCGCCGTTAAGGCTCGACAGAACTCGAACGTCTTTCCTGATCGAGAACCTCCGTAAGCCAATACGCGGGTTTTATTTTTAATCAGTCGACGCAATTCTAACTGAGCTTGCGTAGGTCGGTACATATGTCAAGACTCTTGTTTAAGCGTTACGTTTTCAATATAGGTCTAAAAGCGTCTTACCTTTATTAGTCTTTTTTTTCTAATGAAAGATACTACAGAATATATATTCGCATATTCTAAATAATTAGAACAAGAAATCAAGCGATTTTCTCAAAAAAATAGCAAATATTTCAAAAAAAATAGAAAAAAAAGGAATTTCTCAAGACAAATTACGTCTTCTCGCGATCATTCTCGGTTCGTCCAACGTCTTTTCAAAGCCCGCAGGCTTGCTTCCAATAAAAAATACCGCCCTTAGAAGCGGGAAATCCCAACGCCAAAACCAAGCCGGCGTCAATTTCGCGTTTCGAACCGACGATCCCGTCTTCGAGCAAACGCTCTCCCTCCGCCAGAATCGCGTTCGCGACGCGCCAAGCGACGTCGGAATCGTCGACTTCCGCGCGTCGTTCTCGTTTTCCTCGCAGGTCGTCGTAAATCGGAGTCGCGTCGTCCGCCCAACTCGTCGTCGACTCGTAACGATAGAACCCCGATCGGGTCTTACGCCCCAATCTGCCCGAAAGAACAAGCTCGGGTAAAATCGAAGTCGCGCGCGTTCGGTCTGGAAACGCCTTAAGAAAGGACCACCCGGCGTGAATCGAGACGTCGACGCCGATTTCGTCAATAACGCGCAACGGCGCGCCTTCCATACCGAATTTAAGACAAGCGCGTTCGATTTGCGCGGCGGAGACGCCTTCGTCAAGCAACGAAAGCGATTCGTTTAGATAAGGTTGAAGCAAACGATTGACGAGAAAGCCCGCGCCGTCTCCGACGACGATCGGAATTTTACCTATGGCGCGCGCAAGAATCGACGCTTTTTCCAACGTTTCCGGCGCCGTAAGCGTTCCTTGCGCTATCTCTAAAAGATTCCTTCTACAAACGGGATGAAAGAAATGAAAACCGGCAAAACGCGCGGAACTCAAGGGGTCTTTCGACAATTCGCCGTGTAAAGACGAAGCTAGTTCGTCGACGCGCAAGGAAGACGTGTTTGTCAACGTCAATACGGGCTCTTTCGCGGCGCGATTCAACTCGCGATAAAATTTTGCCTTCAATTTCAATTTTTCCGGCGTCGATTCTACGACGACGGGTTTGAGCGCCAATTCGTCGATTTGCGCGGTCGTTCGATATAGAGAATCGAGACGTTCTTTCATTAACGCGTTCTCGCGCTCGGGCGAATCTTCCGCCTCTCCTCGTCGAAGACGTTGAGAGATCGCTTCGCGCGCGACGCGTTCGCGTGCAGTCGCAAGAACCGACTCATAAGGATCGTAAGAAAGAACGGGAAATCCCGCGTTAAGAAACGCGGCGGCAATAGAAACGCCCATCAGTCCGGCGCCCGCCACGCCGACGCCGCGCGTTCGAATTTCGTCGACAAAGGAGCCGTCGACCGTTCCCCGAGCCGAGCGCCAAGCGTCGCCGGAACGCGTCGGACGCCGTTCAAACAACGCGTCGACGAGAGGTTCGACGGGTTTCGAAAGCGCCGCTCGTGCGTCGCCTTCGAAACCGAAATCGAAATTCTTGACGTATTCCTCGGGCGTCAGGCCTCGCAACGCTTTCGCGGGATTAAACAACAAAGCGTCGTTCATTATTTTCCTTTCAATAATCCCCCAAGGAATCGTCAAGTCAAATCGATTCAAAGATTTTCCGCAAGACGACGTTTCACTTGCGCCGGTCGACGACGCGGTTTAATTTCCCTTCGCTTCGCGGCAAAGTCTCCGGTTCGACAAGAGTCGTTTTGAAGTTAATGCCGACGGTGCGTTGCATTTTTTCCGCGATTTGGCGTTTGAATTGTTCGAGCGCGCCGACGTTGTCGCCCAAATCGGCAAATTTTTCGCGAGTCAATTCGACTTTGACTTCGATAACATCCATACCGATCGGGTCTTTCGTCAATACGATCTGGTAATTGATCAAAGTCGGATCGACCGCCAAAAGCGCCGATTCGATTTGACCGGGGAAGACGTTGACGCCGCGCACGATCATCATATCGTCGGAACGATGGGTAATGCGTTCGATTCGTCGAATCGTTCGACCGCACTCGCATTTTTCTGGTATAATTCTCGTAATATCGCGCGTTCGGTACCTAATCATCGGCGTCCCAACCTTGTCGAGCGTCGTAAAGACCAACTCTCCAACCTCGCCGTCGGGCAACGGTTGCAACGTCTCTTGATCGACGATCTCAGGGTAGAAATGGTCTTCGAAAATATGAATGCCGTTCCGACAACAACATTCGGCGCCGACGCCCGGTCCGGTAATTTCCGTAAGACCGTAAATATCATACGCTTTGATTCCCGTCGAGTTTTCGATGAAGGAACGCATCGCTTCCGACCAAGGCTCCGCCCCGAAAACGCCGACGCGCAACGACGTTTCTTTCCAATCAAACCCGACCTTTTGCGCATAGTCGATCAGGCGCAAGAAATAACTCGGCGTGCAAGCGTAAACCGTCGTTTTGAAATCGCGCATCAACATCAACTGACGCTCCGTGTTGCCCCCGGAAATAGGAACGACGGAACACCCGCGAGCTTCGGCGCCAAAGTGCATGCCAAGCCCGCCGGTAAACAAACCGTAACCGAACGCGTTTTGCAAAACGTCGTTTTCGTCGACGCCAAATCCGGCGAGAGAACGAGAAATAGACTCGTTCCAAACCTTGACGTCGTAGGGCGTATATCCCATAACGATCGGCTTGCCCGTCGTGCCGCTACTCGCGTGGTAACGCACGATCTCGCTCTTAGGAACCGCGAACATACCGTCGGGGTACGTGTCGCGCAAGTCGGTCTTTTTTACGAAAGGCAACTTGCCAATGTCGTCGATCGAACGAATCGATTTCGGATCGACTTCATACTTTCGCAAATGGTCGCGATACCACTTGACGTTCGCAAAGACGCGGCGAAAGACGTTCATAAACTTTTCGTTTTGAATCTCTCGAAGCATATGCGTCGGCATAAAGTCGGGCGCGCTCGTCATACTGTGTCTCGCCATTTTTTTCAACCTTCTATTGAACGTCGTTAGTTCTCGCGCGGCGAAATTTCTTCAAATTCGTTTCGTCGCGCGTTTTGTCGAGATTCCAAACGCGCGACGCGCGCGAACGTCTCGACAAAAACGTTACGTTTGAAAACGTCGTCGCAAGCGGGTCGCGCTCGCGTTCCTCGACGTTGGAAACCTTGACAAATTATACAAAAAAACAACGTTCTGTAAAGCGGAAACGCGCAAAGAGTCGAACGTCTCTCAAGTCGTAAAAACGACTGGTTTTGTAAAAAAGCGTTTTGGGAACGCGTTTTTGTTGAATCTTTCTGAAAAATTCAAAAAAAATATTGAAAAATTCGTAAAAAAAGGCGGTTTAAAGTTGACGCCGACTACTCTCTTAGATAAAAATATTAACGAAAGCGCGCCGAGTCGCGTTTTCCTCGACGTTTTAGCTTTTGCGCGTATGTCGGCTTATCGAGTCGCGCTCCTGAAACAAACGAGTCGCGTTATACAATTTCGACTGCGCGTTCGGCGTAATTTGCGAACGTTTTAAATCGTGAATTCAGTCGGCGCAAGGCGTTTTGGCAACAATCATATTTTCCTCTCATTTCATCAAGGACACCGTAATGGCGAAAGAAAAGAAGACTAGCGCAAAAGCCGCGACAAAGGCCGCGCCCGCGAAAGAATGCAAAAAGTGCGCCGCGAAACCCGCTCCGTTCAAGCAACTCACGAAAACTGAGATCGTCGCGCAACTTTCCGAAAAAACCGGCTTGACTCGTAAAGACGTCGGCGCCGTCGTCGATCAGTTGACCGTCGTCATCAAAGAAGAACTTGCCAAGGGCGACAACGCTTGCTTCACCCTTCCCGGTCTCGTCAAAGTTGAAAAGCAATTCGTCGAAGCCAAGCCCGGTCAGAAAAACGTTCCCGATCCGTTCCACCCCGGCAAGACGATCGACCGTCCTGCGAAAGAAGCCCATTACAAGATCAAGGTTAAGGCTCTCAAAGCGCTCAAAGATATGGCGTGATCCGATATTTGGCGTCCTAAAACGAAACGTCGTAAAACGAAACGTCGTAATGCGACGCGTCCAATTATGCGCCCAATTAATTGATCGTTTAAAACGCGTCGTTCTTGCGGCGCGTTTTTTTCATATGATAGAGAACGGACGCTCCGTCTTGACAAAACGAGCGTCTAGGGCAGAATAAAGTGGACGGCGAGGAGCGCTTCGGCGAGTTTCGCGGTCGTTTTCCCATTCCCTTAGCTAGAATCGTCGCGTCCCTTGCGACGCCAAGGTTCCCTGTTTCGGCTCGCGCCTAGGATTGTTCAAATGCCTGAAGTTTCTTCCAAACCGCGTCGTATTCTCCTCAAAGTAACGGGCGAGAGTTTTTGTCCCCCGCAAGAACGCGGAATTTCAATGGATTCCGTCAATCGTTTGGCGGAGCAAATCGTTTCCGTCGCGCGACTTGGCGTTCAAATCGCGATCGTAATGGGCGGCGGAAACATTCTTCGCGGCGCGCAATTTAAGTCGACAAGCGGCGCAAACGCGCTTCAAGAAGCGACGGCGCATTATATGGGAATGCTTGCGACGGTGATGAACGGGCTCGCGCTTCAAGACGCGATTCGTTCGCTCGGTCAGTCGGCGCGTTTGATGACGGCGGTTCCAATGGACACGGTGGCGGAGCCGTATATTCGCCAGCGCGCCAAGCGCCATATGGAAAAAGGACGCGTCGTTATTCTTTCGGGCGGCACGGGCAGTCCTTTCGTAACGACCGACACGGCCGCCGCGCAACGCGCGCTTGAACTCGACGTCGACGCCGTGTTGAAAGCGACGAAAGTCGACGGCGTATACAGCGCCGATCCGATAAAAGACCCGAACGCGACGTTCTATCCCGAACTCACGTTCGATCAAGCGATCGAACAAAATCTTCACATTATGGATCGCGAAGCGTTCGCCAAATGCGCGGGGCACAATATGCCGATCGTCGTCTTCAATTTCCGCAAAGAAGGAAATTTGGAGAAAGCCGCGTTGGGAGAACGCGTCGGAACGATCATCCATAACTGAACGATCGACCGTAACTAATCGCGAGTTTTTCAAAGCGCGATCCGTCTAAAACGCAAACGCCGACGTCCTTAATTTAACGAGGACGTCGGCGTTTTATTTACGTCAAGTTCAACAAAAGCGCCGTTTCAAGGTTTCCCTAACGAAACGACGCCTAATCGTTCGTCGATTCAGCGCGGCGCTACTTGTCTTTCACGTTAGCCTTGAATTCGTCGGCGTTACCCTTCAACTCGGGCGCGTACATCGCCCAAATCTTCGTCGGCAAAGCGGAGAACTTACCCGGCGTTTCCGCGCGCAGTCGATAATTCACGGTCGTTCGCCCTTTCGGAACTTGGGACGCAAAGAAACAGACGCGATCGTCGCGGTATTCGACGTAAGCGCGCAACGCGTTCCCGTTATATCCGCTTTGTTGTTCGATCGGCTCGAATCCCGCCGCTTTAGCGTCCTCTAGCAAAATCGACTCGTAATCGTTTTTACTGTCGACGATCAATTCGACCTCGATTAAATCGCCGGAAACGACTTCGTCGCCCGTCGCAAGAGGAACGCGATCGTAACGTTCGACGCGCTGTTCGACGACCTGTCCGCGTCCGCCTTCGACCTGCGTCGTCGCGTTTTTACGTTCGACCAGCTTGTAATAACGTCGTTCCGTCTTGAGTTCCAAACCCGCCTTTTGAATCGGGTCTTCCAACGTGAAGAATTCAAGATAGGCGTTGTAATAGAGCGCGCCGTCGCCGCTTACGCGCAAAACGACCTCGTGTTCGCCGGTCGTCAATTCGTCGGCGTTAAGTTCCAACGTTCCGTCCGTTTCGAACAGATTCTCAGACGTATATTCCGCAACCTTCTTCAATTCGCCGTCGACAAAAACTTCGACTTTCTCGCTAGGCGCAAGTTCGTTCGTTTTGGCGAGATATTCGGAAAACGCCTCGACGCAAAGCGCCGTGTCGCGCGTCGAATTCCAATAAGTCGCGTTCTTGCGATTATTCAGCAAATACTTGACCAAACCGGGCGCGTCCTTATCGAGTCCAAGTTCTTTCAACGTCGCGGAATCGACGCGTTGCAACAATCTCAAATAGGCCGCTTGCGTTTCGAATTCGGAATCGTACCAACGCCAGAAATACCAACCGTCGAAACGATTCAGATCGAGACAAACGGTCTGGTTCTCGTCGTCGACGCCGCGATATTGCGCCAAAACGCTCAAAATCGTCGCGACGCGCGCTTGTGCGTTCGCGTCGTCGTTAGCGTCGTCGCAAAGCGCGAGCGCGTAATTGGCGAGAGGATAGAGCGACAGTTGGTTGCGCGCTTCCCAAAGGAGTTCCTTCATAATCGAGTGAACTTGCTCGTCGTCGAGTTCTCTAGAAAACTCGCCCGTCTCGTAATTGACGAATTCGTCTTCAAACGGAACCGAACGCAGACCTAACTCGTCAAGCGCGTAATAAACAAAGGCGTCGGTCGCGTCGGCGTTAGCTTTCCAATCGGGTCGTCCCTTCTCGCGTTTCCATTCGTCCGTCCAAACTTTTCCGCGCAAAGCGCGACGCGCCTGCTCGCGTTCGTAATTGCGCAACCAGCTCGCGCCTCGCTCGATGACGCTCGCGTCGACGACTTGATCGCACTCGCGCGCAAGATTCAAGCCGCGCGCGACGAGCGCGGTCAAATGCGGGCTCGAATGTTCATACGCGCCGTAGAACCAGCCCCAGCCTCCGTCGCTATTTTGCATCGACGTCAGGCGTTCGACGCCGAGCGACGCCATTTTACGCGCTTCGTCGATATCGAAGACGGGATCGTTCAACGGATTGCGACGCCATTGCTTGGCGCGTTCGGAAGCGTCGCCAAGTTCTTGAGCGTTTAGATTCGCTTTCTTGTTTTTCAACGAACTAAGATCGACGCCCGCGTCTTGCAACGCTTTTTGCGCGACGACCGTCGGAAGGAAACGATTAAGCGTCTGTTCCGTGCAGCCGTAAGGATACTGGTTCAAATACGGGAGCGCGTCGAAAATCGCGCCCGCCAACGTCGGCGAAAAGCGAACCGTGAGTTTCGTCGTTTCAACGCGTCGTTCTTCGGGTATCGTTAGCGTAAACCTAGACTCGCGAACATCCTCTTGAGCGTTTTCAGC
This sequence comes from Thermoguttaceae bacterium, assembly GCA_045599865.1. Classification (GTDB taxonomy): domain Bacteria; phylum Planctomycetota; class Planctomycetia; order Pirellulales; family Thermoguttaceae; genus RUG369. The sequence goes on along the minus strand of JAZRWW010000070.1, from coordinate 14,397 downwards.
GTCCTTTGCTTCTTTCTTCTCAGACGCGGCAATAACGCCGGAGACGGCGATTTGCTTGTCGATTCCGTGTTCCTTGACGGTAATAACGTCTTGAATCGCGTCCGACTCTTCGTTTGTAAGCGCTTTCATCAACAGCGTCGCCGTTCCGAACGTTTCGGCGCGAACAACCCAATCGACGCGCGTTTCTCCGTTTGCGGGGACTACGACTTTTCGCGTTTGCGTCGACTCGTCAAGGAAAGACAATTTCGCGGTCGAATTATCCGACTCTTCCTGCGGAAATTCGAGCGAAACCAGAACTTCCTTTTCAGAACCGAGGTAATTATGAACGTTCGCGGAAAGAACGACTTCGTCCTTTTGCGTGAGGAAACGGGGTTTCTGCATACGAACAACGACGTCTTTGCTCGTGATAATTTCCGATTCCCCGGAACCGACGCGCAACCCGTCGCCGACCGACCACGCGGCAATCTTCCAAGTCGTCAGATTTTCCGGCATATCGACTTCAATTTCGATTACGCCGTCGTCGTCCGGCTTCAAATCAGCCGCCCAATACGCAAGGTCGGCGAGATTCTTACGAACGGTCGCTTCGACAAGCGCGCCGGATTCGACGCTTTCAGAAGACGCGCCGTTTTCAGCTTTGTCTTCCATAGCCGCCGACATACTCATAGCCTCTCTTCGCGCGCTAAACGCAGGGGCGGCGCCTCGCGCCATCGCCGGAGCCTCCATTGCCGCCATAGTCGGCGCCGACGCGGCTTCCTCCTCCGCAAATTCCATATCGTCGGCGGCGACGGAGTCAAGCGTCATCATAGCCTTGGCGCCTCGCGATTTCATCGCCATACCGCCGTCCATACTTCCCATCGCCGCGCCGCCGAGAGGCGCCGCGCTCATCGAAAGCATAACGTCCATTCCGCCAAAAGCGCCGACGTTTTGCAAACGTTCGCGATAGTCGGAAGTCGCATAAACGAGGGAAAACGCGTCGAATATCGTAAGTCGATCAAGATTCGTCGACGTCCATTTATGCGAGTTGCGACGCCATTTCCAGAAGAATTCGCGAATATCTGGAACGTTGGAACCGCCCGAAACGTATTCGAGCGACTTGTCGTAAATCGTCGCGACGGTCTGACCGACGACCGGCTTTCCGTCGACGTCCGTCAAACGCAGTTTGATCTTCGCCCTTTCGCCCGGTCGCACGCGTTCTTTGACCGGCTCGACGGCGACGTCAAGCACGCGTTTCTCGGGCGGAACGACTATCTCTTTCAATTCGTCGTACAACTTGCCGTCGTAAACGGTCGTCGCTTCGACGAAAATATTCGGCTGATCCCCTTGTTCGATTTTGAGTTCTACGCTTCCAAGTCCGTTTTGCAACTGAACGAACTGCGGCTTGTCCAGCGCGACGCCGTTTTGAGCGCGCGTAAAGACGATCGCAAGCGCGTTCGGATTGTCGGACGCAAGCTGAATTTTCGCGGTTTCGCCGACGGAATACTCGGGCTTCTCGGGAATAATTTCAAGCGCGTTGAAACGATAACGTCCTTCCTCCTTCGCCGTCTTTTTATCGACGGCGTATTTAGCGCGATCGCCGCGAACGACGATCAGCTGACCGCCCTCTTCTTTGAGTTCGGAGTCCGTTTCAACGACGCAAGAAAGACGATATTGTCCGGGCGAAACCGCTTTGAAGTCGACGCTTCCCGTCCCGTTTTCGTCGGTCTCGACGACCTTGGAAAAGACTTCCGTTTCGATCGGCTTGACGGCGCCGTCGTCGCTCGGAGCGTATTCGACTTTGTACAATTTTACCGTCGCGGTTCCGACGACCGGCTTTTCGTCGAGTCGACGCGCTTGGAAACGCGCGGTCGCCTTGTCGCCGACTTTATAGAACCCGCGTTCGAACCAAACGTAAGTTTGGAACGGTTTGCGCGCGGCGTAAACGGAGCCTTTGCCGACGATCGTTCGTCGAGACTGGTCGACGACTTCCGCTTCGATTTCGTACTTTTGATCGTCGTTCGGATAAATAATCTTGGCAAGAGAAGAATCGATTTCGATCTCAAATTTTCCATCAGCGCCGATCGCCGCCTCTCCTTCGGAGACGATTTCAGGAACGCCGTACTCGCGCGAATCCCAGAAGCCGGGCAAGCGACAAACGCCCCAAGTCTTCCAGCCGGGATACCAGAGGCAATCGTAAGCGAATTGCCAATAGCCTGGACCGTAGAACCAGTCCCAATATCGAGGCGGAAAATACCGCGAACGATAATTCGAGCGGATAACTTTATAGGAAACCGTCGCGTTCGTCACGGGCGCGCCGAAATAATATTTCGCTTCGACCGTCGCTTTGAACTTGTCTCCCAGCGCGACGGGTTCTTTCGGGGCGTCGACGTTTACTTGAAATTCCGGCTTGCGATATTCTTCAAGTCGGAAGGAACCGTCGCCGAGATAATTGGATATTTCGCCGTTTGCGTCAAAATTCCGACCGAATTGCACGACGTAAACGCCTAACGTCGCGTCGTCGGGTATTTCGTAAGAACCGGCAAATCCGCCGTATTCGTCGAGCGTTACCCGCTCTTGCTTAACTTTCTCCCCTTTGGGCGAAATAATCTGATAGGAAATTTCGCGATTCGCCCATTCGTTCTTTTCGGGCGCGTCGTATTGCGCGTTCCCAACCCAGACTTTAAATTCCGCCTTTTGTTTCGGACGGTAGATAGGACGGTCGGAAACAAAGAAAGCGCGCAACTGTTGGAATTTCCAAGGATCGTAACTCGAATACCATACGGAGTCGAAATCCATAAAGGACGTCTGCGAAGGCGAGTTCGCATCCCTCGACGGCATAATCGTCAACGTTCTCCGATGTACGTCGGCGGACGTCTTCGCTTCGGCAATGGAACCGTCGGAGTCAGTCTTAGCCTTGCGCGTCTTGGTTTTAACGTCGCGCCCTTTCGTCGTAACGTCAAAGAATTCGACTTCGGTATTCGCAAGGGGACGCCCGGTCGCGGAGTCGAGAAAATAATATCTCGTTTCGTCTTTGAGCGCCTTTTTCATAATCGCCGTATCGCGCAACCACACGACGATCGCGTCGCGGTTCCCGTCCTTCGCCTTCGCTTCGATTAAGTAAGCGCCCGGCGCAAGCGTCGGCAGTTCGACCGATTTAACGCGCGTAAACCGTTGCGGATCGGGCTCAAGATCGACGCTAAAACGCGCGACTTCCTCCCCGATCATTTTTTCCCCGTCGTCAAGCGGCTTGATCGTTTCGAGATATTGCCGTTTTTGGAGGTCGCCTTCGCCTTCAAGACTTTCCCTGAGCAACAGTTCCGTCAAACGCTGTTGAATTGAATTCATATAGGCGTTTTTAACGGTCTTCCAGAAATTTTCGGAACGTAGTTGCCTGAGCATCGCGCCGACGTTAAGACGCTTCGCCGTCAGTTCGACTTGAGTCGCGTTGCGGAATTTAATTCCTAATTCCGCTTTCATACCCGCGACGTCGCAAGAGTCAATATCAAATCGAACTCGAGGATCGACGATTTGAGAAAGCGCGATTCGCGCTTCTTCAAGTTGCGCCGCATAGGGTTGATTCCCGGCTTCGGTTTCCATAGCAACGAGCGAATCGACGGCGGCTTTTCGCGCTTCGATCGCCTTGTCAAGTTGGCGTCGATTTTCATACTCGCGCGCAACGTTGCTCCACGCCCTCCAGCGCGAATAACCGTCTGCGGCATATTCCAACGATTCGCGCCAAAGAGCGATATAATCGTATTCTTCGGGCAGTTTGAATCGCTTTACGCCCGTCGCCAATTTTGCGATCGTCTCGGAATCTTCGAGCGTCTGCAAGGACCATACGCCGTCGGATTCATTCGACTCCGGCGTCGGATCGTCGTTAAAGAAATAGTTGTAAGAACGCAACGTCTCAACCCCGTAGAGCGAACAGGCGTCGTTGGCGCGCTCCATAAGAATTTCGAATTTCACGTTGGAGTCGCTCGTCGCTTCGAAACGTTCGAAACGCAACGCTTGAATCCGCTCGCCGTCGTTTTTCGCCGTCTCAAAAGACTCGGGCTTCAAGAAGAAAACGGGAGCGCCTTCCGCGTCGACCGGCGCGCCGGAATTGCGGTTCCTTCGACCGTAAACGATCGGCTCGTAATCGGGCAAGACGTCGAGATCGGTAAGGGCTTGCAAACGCCAAGTTCCGCTCGAATAGAACGGATAGTAGCTCGCGTAAAGTTCCTGAATAAAGACCTGATAAAATCGATCGACGTTCATATACTGTTTCAACCGAATATCTTCGGGCGTCGAGTCGGAGGCGACTTCCTGCCGAACCAAGGGCAAGGCGTCGCGCAACAACTGAAGTTTGCGAACGTGAAAACGCGCGGCGGTCGACAAAGGCTCAGAATCGCCGCGCATCCCGTAAACAAAGCGTCCGTCGACGAAAGAACCTTCGTAAGGCAAACGCGAATACGCAAGCGCGACTGCCGTTTTGACGCGCCAAGAATCGGGCGAGGAAGCGAGCGTCTCTTCCAAAACGCGTTCGAAACGGACGAAACGTTCGTTAGGATCGTCGTAATGCACCGCGTCGTAAAACCCGGAAAGGAGGTCGACGGCGCGCGCTTTGTCAAATTCCGTCGCGTTTTCGGAACTAAGGATACGCTCGACAAGAAAACTCGCCTCGCCAAAAAGACGTTCTTCGCGTAATTCGCGGGCAAGTTCGTATAGTTCCGCGTTCGTTTTGCCTTCAAGGAGCTTGTCCGCCTCTTCCGACGATTTGCGCATAATATTCGCAAGAGGATTTTGAACGGTCGTCGGATCGATTTTTTTGACCTTCCTTTGCGACGCGCGTATCGGGACAATTTTTCCCGGCAAAGGCTCGCGCGCCTCCAAGGAATCGTTTGCAAACTCAAACAGGACTCCAAACAACAAGGGAAGACCGAGGATAAGCGCAAAGGTCGCGCTAAACAAAATCGGTCTTTTCCAAAAACGTTTACGCATAAACCCGTCTCCTAACTATTGTCGGGGTTAAATTGGGAAACCGCGCGCCGTCGCGACAAGTCCGACGACGCTTTATAACGATTCTATCGTTTCCATTCGCACAAGGAGTCGACGAAACGATAGACGCATCGTTACGGTTGTTATTCTATCAAAAAAAACGATTATTCCAACGGTTGTGTTTTTTTTTACGCGCTGAATCGTTTATGTCGATTGACAAAAAGGCGTCGACGCCAAACGCTCGTATAAATCACACATTCGGAAAAACTAGCGCAACAGATATTATTTCACGTAAATGAAAGAAATCTGTTAAAATACCCAAATTGGGGGCTTTTCAATCGCAAACAAATGGGCAAAATATATACGACTGGGCGTTTGTGGCTAAATAATAAAAACGTCAAGTTCAATAAACGGTCAAACGTTCGTAAAACGGTCTTATTCGATTAGACGCGGCGTCGAACGGTTTGTTGCGTGAAAAATTCCGAATCCGATCGCAGCGACGGCGCGATCAGAGACGATCGAGCGATATCGAGGAGAAAAAAATGAAGGTCAATTTCAGTTGGGCGGCGCTTGTCGCGTTAGCGGTCGTTTTTGCCGAAGTTCCGGCGTTTGCGGGTCTATTTGACGGCTGTTTGTTTAAAAACAACGCGGAGCCCGTTTCTGAAGACGTCTCGTTCTTCGACGATCAAGCGTTGACGTTTGGCGATATGAGCGCTTCTCTTGAGTCGAATTACGCGTTTAGCGAAGTCGACGGCTTTTACGGCGAATGCGCCAGTTGCGCCGGAGCTTCGGAAACGTTCGTCGACGGCGGCGTCCCCGCCGCGATTTCTTACGACGCTTATTCTTACGACGCTTACCCGACTTACGGTTGCGCGGACGCTTGCGGTTATGCGAGTTGCGGTTATACAAGTTACGTCGCTCCGCGACGCGACGGCTGTCTGCGCCGCCTTTGCAGACGAGTTAAAAATTTCTTCCGCAGTCGATGCAACTATTGCCAGCCCGCTTATGTCTGCGATCCGTGCTGGAGTTTTTGCGAGCCTAGTTGCACGCCCGTTTGTTCGACGATTAGCGATCCTTGCTGGACGCCTTGCGCCCCGACTTGCGATTTCGGTTGCGGTTCGTCCTGCGATCCTTGCGGAGTCGTCGGTTATAACGCCGGAACCGTATTCGCGCCTCATTCTTGTTGCGGCGACGGATATTATCCCGGCGAAGTCAACGAGCTTGATCCCACGACGGGCAAAGCGGTCGTCGACGGCGGAATTGACGCGCAAACTCCGAACAACGCGTCGATCCCTCTTCCAAGTTCCACGTTAAGCACGGAACCCGCTCAACCCGCCGTCCCGGCGTTGCAACAGAACAATAATCTTCAGGTTCCGTCTTACGAACAAAACGACGACGAACTTGAAACTGTTCCGACGCCCCAAGCGAATCCCAATCTTGGCGCCGGTATTTTAAGAATGTTGGTTCCGGCTGATTCCGTCGTCTACGTCAACGGTTATCGTACTAAGCAAACGGGCGAAGTGAGAACTTTTGCGGCAAACAATTTGGAAGTCGGCGAAACGTACACGTTCGAAGTTCGCGTCGTCGCTCTTCGCGACGGCGAAATCTACGAAGACGTCCAATCCGCCACGTTGACCGCCGGATCGAACGCCGCGCTTGCCTTCAACTTGACGCTTAAAGAAAACCAAGCCTACGCGATGGGACGTTAATCTTGTTCGTAGACGCCTCTTGGCGTTAATTAAACGTTTAATTAAAAAGTCGCCGATCAAAAGATCGACGGCTTTTTTTTTCTTACGAACCGACGACGACGCGCAAAGAGAATTCTATTCGGCGTCCTTCGTTCGTAAAAGCGTCAGTTCTTAAGCGATCGTCATTCGGCGACGGGCGCTTCAGGCGCGGGAGTTTCGGGCGCGGACGCCGTTTCAGGAGCCGCAGGCGCGTCGGTTGCGGCGGGCGCTTCAGGCGTCGCGTCTTCGGCGGAAGGCGCGGGGGCGCCCGATCCGGGTCTGCCTCCGCCCATTCGCGGACCGCGCGGCATACTCTCTTGGAACGCCTTGACTTCTTCTTCGCTAAGGAATCCGTCGGCGTCCGCGTCCGCTTTCTGAATCGCTTCTTTCATCGGGTCGGGCATACGCGAATCGGCAAGTTTCGACAAGTCGATCTTACCATCCTCGTTCTTGAGTTGATTGAGCGGATTACGCATTTCGCGCATCTTCGCTTCCGCCGCCTCGCGTTCCTCGTCGTCGAGGAGTCCGTCGCCGTCCGCGTCCGCCTGTTGCAACGCTTCTTTCATTTGATCGGGCATACGCGAGTCGGCAAGTTTCGACAAGTCGATCTTGCCCTCTTCGTTCTTTAACGCGTCCATCGGGTTGCCTCGACGACCTCCTCCCGGTCCGCCCATGCCCGGACCGCGCGGCGCGTCGGCGCTCGAAGCGGCGCTTGCGGCGGAGTTCTGTTCGGCGCTCTTATTGGCGGCTTGTTCTTTCAGCGCGGGCGCGATAAAGTCGACGGCGATCACGACGACCGCAACGACGACTACGATAACGATGATCTTTTTCATTGTTCTTCCAATTCAGTTAAAAATTTGGAAAAGCGGACTCGGGTTGACTGGGGTCTGATTGTACTCGACAAAAAGGAACGTTGCAAGAAAATTGTGAAAAAAAACAAAAAAATTGACGAGGCGTCCCATAGCGCGGCGCAAAAGTCGCGCATATCGTCGCGTCTATTCAAAAAACAAAAAAGCGCTATACTCTCAAGTAGTAAGAATCCAACGTAAGAACGCGCTGGAAATTCGACAAGAGTTCGAGAAACGTCGAGGAAAAAATGGCTCAAAACGATTCAATGCGGTTCGTTTATCTTGACAACAACGCGACGACGGCGATCGCGCCCGAAGTCGTCGACGCGATGCGCCCCTATTTCGAAACGAAGTACTGGAATCCCAGTTCAATGTACGAACCGGCGGCAAATCTAGCGCGAGAACTCGACAAAGCGCGTGAAATCGTCGCCAAGGAATTGGGAGCCGCCGCGCCCGACGAAATTATTTTCACTTCATGCGCCACGGAAAGCAACAACGCCGCTATCTTTGGCGGATTGCGCGCCGCGATCAAAGCGAATCCGAAACGTCGACGTGTAATAACGTCTAAAGTCGAACACCCCGCCGTCTTGGAAGTTTGCAAAAGGCTCGAAAAAGACGGATACGAAGTCGACTGGATCGGCGTCGATTCCAACGGCAAGATTAATTTGCGCGAATACGTCCAAGCGCTTCGACCGGGCGAAACGGCGATCGTCTCAATGATGCACGCCAACAACGAAACGGGCGTCGTCTTTCCGATCGAACGACTCGCAAGAATCGCTAAAGAAACCGACCCGAAAATCGTCTTCCACGTCGACGCCACGCAGTCGGTTACGAAACTGCCGATCGATTTGAGCCGCGTCGCGACGTCCAACGAGTCGACGGGCGCGTTTGCCAACGTCGATATGCTTTCTTTCAGCGGGCACAAAATTCACGCGCCCAAAGGCGTCGGCGCCCTGCACGTCAAGCGCGGAACGCCCTTTGAACCTTTTATGATCGGCGGTCATCAAGAACGCGGTCGACGCGCCGGAACGGAAAACGTCCCCTATATAATGGGACTTGCCAAAGCGCTCGAGCTTGAAAGCGACTCTATTCTCGAACGAGGCGCAAGAATGGCGTCGATGCGCGACAGACTGCAAAACGCGCTCGAAACGCAAATTCCTTGGCTCGTCGTCAACGGCAAAAACGCGCCGCGAACGCCGAACACGTTAAACGTCGCAGTCTACGGAGCCGAAGGAGAGGCGATTTTAATGCTTATGTCGTCGAAGGGCGTCTGCGTTTCGAGCGGTTCCGCTTGCACTTCAGGCTCGTTGGAGCCGTCGCACGTCCTTACCGCGATGCAAGTCCCCTCGGGCGCGTTGCAAGGGAACTTCCGTTTCAGTTTGAGCCGATACACGACCGACGAAGAAATCGCCGTCGCGATCAAAGCCTTTGTCGAATCGGTCGACGAAGCGAGAAAGACCTCTTCTAAGTGGGATAACGCCAAGAACGAGCCGATCGCGTGACGAAACGCGTTCATTCGTCGCTATTATGTTCCTTGCCTTTGAAATTTTTCGGACGCATTCGCGAACCCGAAAGGGTTTTTCTGTCATTGGGATGGAAAAACTCAAGGACGATGAGTATAATACGACAGTATGAAACAAACGTTTTGACTTTTGGACGTCTCGTAGAATTTGTAAGTTTATATTTTCGGGTTTACTTGCAATTTCGTCCGAGTCATTTTTTACGTATGCCAACGAAGCGAATCATTTCCCGTTATTTATAGAGCGAGAAAAGATCCGTAACCCCATTAGGAAGAATTAATGTCGACAGTTCGCAGAAGACCCATCGCTATTGATCTTTTTTCCGGCTGCGGAGGTTTGTCTCTTGGATTTGAGGAAGCCGGTTTTGACGTAGCCGCCGCCGTCGAAATAGACCCTATTCATTCTGCGGTTCACGAGTACAATTTTCCTTACTCGACGGTTATCTGTTCGGACATAAAAAAACTAACCGGAAACGACATACGAAAACGAGCGAAACTTGAAGGAGTCGACGTCGACGCGGTAATTGGCGGAGCGCCTTGTCAGGGTTTTTCGTTGATTGGCAAGCGCTCGTTCGACGATCCAAGAAATCAACTGGTTCTTCATTATGTTCGTATTGTTGGGGAGATAAAGCCCAAATATTGTGTTTTTGAGAACGTTAAAGGTTTAACGTTAGGTCAACATTCCAAATTTCTTAACGATTTAATAGACGAACTTAAGAAAATCGGATATAACGTTCTTCTTCCATATAAGGTGCTTAATGCCGTTAATTTTGGCGTTCCACAAAGGCGCGAACGTCTCATCATTATTGGCGCCAGGGAAGACCAAATTATTCCGTCGTACCCTCGATCACGAAGCGAAACGGTTACCATAGAAGACGCTATTTCCGACTTGCCTAACGCAGATGATTTTGACGAACTACTCAACGACGATTCCGTAGCGACTCAATGGAATACGACTTCAGAATATGCGCGCAAACTAAGGGGCGTGATTCCTGATCCAGAGGACTATAGCTATATAAGAGAATACAATCCCAACGTATTGACCTCAAGTTTGCGTACTATGCATACGTCCTTAAGTCAAGAACGGTTCTTAGCCGCGCCAAACGGCAAGATCGAGCCTCATAGTCGATTCTTCAAACTAGCGTGGAACGGTCAGGCAAATACGCTTCGAGCAGGGACGGACTCGGCGCGTGGGGCTTACACGTCGCCTCGACCTATTCATCCTGAGTTGCCAAGAGTAATCACAGTAAGAGAGGCGGCAAGAATCCATTCATACCCCGATTGGTTTCGATTCCATAAAACCAAATGGCACGGTATGAGAGAGATTGGCAACAGCGTTCCTCCTCTACTCGCACGCGCTATCGGCGCAGAGATTGTCAAGGCGTTGGGAATAGTTCCTTCCAAACCAAGTGAAACGCTCCAACGTGGATCTGAACGTTTATTGAGATTCGATATGACGGACGCTGCTTATTACTTTCATATTTCCAACAAAGTTATCGCGCAAAGAACCAGAAAAGGCTCTGTAAATTCCTATGAAAGAAAAGAAAACGAACTCCTATTCCCAAATTCTTGAGGCTATTTTCTTCGAGAAATACCGTAATAATACCAAGGAAATCCCTTTCAAACGTGAAGAAATAGAAGAAGCGGCAAAGTCCTGTGATACAATAATACCAAAAAATTTAGGAGACGTCGTATACTCTTTTCGTTATCGTAACTCAAGTGCAAAAATTTGTAATACGGCGCCAGCAGGGTATGAATGGACAATAATTGGAGAAGGTTCTGCAAAATACAAGTTTATTCTAGTTCCAATAAATCATATTATTCCTAATGAATCGTTAACCTTCGTCAAAATCCCGGACGCTACGCCTGAGATAATTACGGCGTATGCACAAAACGACGAACAAGCGTTACTGGCTAAACTTCGTTATAATCGCCTGATAGATATTTTTTTAGGGGTAACGGCTTTTTCTTTGCAAAATCATCTTAGAACTTATGTGAAAGAGATCGGGCAAATAGAGATTGACGAAGTATACGTGGCGGTAGATAAATTTGGCGCGCAGTACGTTATTCCTGTTCAAGCAAAAGGGGGGAAAGACAAATCAGGAACAGCTCAAACAATTCAAGATTATTCTTGGGCGTCGATACGTTTGCCTCGACTAATTCCGCGTTTAGTTTCCGCTCAATTTATGAAAAACAATATCATTGCTCTCTTTGAATTAACAATTCAAGACGGACAAGTTAGAATAGTTGACGAGAAGCATTATCAATTAGTTGAAGCTCAAGACATATCGCGCGAAGAACTTTCTTCATATCAACGCAGAGCCGCCGTTCTACGTTAGTTATACTTCTCGCTTTTGTGTTTTTCCTTCCAAAAGACGAAAAAATCCTTTCGGACTCGTAGCGTTGCCTTGAAAATTTCAATGGAAAGGAGTATATTAACGTTACGCGCCGTTTAAAGACGACGCGTAGTCTTACGTTTCGACGACGAAACAAATTTTTCGGTCAAAAGAATTTCAAGACCTCGCGGAGGGAAAGCGTTGAGTCAAACGTCTTTTATTTCGTTTTGCGTCGAATTTTACGCGGCGCATATCGGTAAAACCGGCGAGGAAGTTTACGACCTGTTCAAAAAAGAAGGCGTCCTTAATTTGTTAGAAACCGATTACGACGACCTTCACGGAATGGGAATCGAATATCTTATGCAAACGTTCGACGAATATCTCGGTTGCAAGGCGTAATGTTAGTTTACTACGGAACAACCTTAGAAATACGCGAGCCCAAAATCATAACGTCCGAAATTGGCCGCGATTTCGGGTTCGCTTTTTACACGACGGCTCAAAAAGAACAAGCCGAACGTTGGGCGCGGCGCCGAGCGAAAATACAGTCGCGTTTGAATCGAAACGTCCCTGCGATCGTCAACGTTTACGAATGGTCGCGAAGCGATAATTTGCGCGTCAAAGAATTCGACGGCGCCTCGTTGGATTGGCTTGAAACGGTTGTGAATTGCCGAAGTAATCCCGCTTTTCGACACGGATTTGACGTCGCGATCGGAAATATCGCCGACGACGACGTCGGCGAAACGGTCGCGTTTGTCGTTCAAGGAATTATGCGCAAAGAAGACGCGATCAAAAGGCTCCAATTCAAAAAAATCAACGATCAGATCGCTTTCTGCACGGAAAAGGCGTTATCGGAAATCGATTTTGTCGAAAGCTACGTCCTAGAGAGTTAAATATGTCGCACGAAGCGGTTAGAGCGGTTCTAGTTCCCGATATTGTTCGTTTGATTTCTGAAAAATATCAAATTTCAGAGAAAGACGCGTTGGATCGATTTTACTCGTCCGCAACCGCCGTAAATTTCGGAGACGACGAAACGGGGCTATATGGTCAGTCCGCTCTTTTCGTTTTTAGCTTGTTTGTGGAAGAAATCGAAGGCGCGCAAAACGCTTACGAAGAAAGAACGCGTAAAATCCAAGCGTTTGAACGGCGTTAATTCACTCCTCTGTAAACGAAAAGACTTCCGCGCGTCCGCCTATTCTTGCCCTCTTCTTGGCAATTTTTTCAAAAAAAACTTGCGACAAACGCGCCGACGCGTTATCATTAGTCGTATTGGTTTTATTTTTCCCTTACTCGAAAAGGAACCCAGCGACAATGAACGCATATCTTGGAATCGACGTCGGCACTTCCGGAACCAAAGTCCTCGCCGTTCGCGCGGACGGAACAATTTTAGCAAGCGGAGTCGGCGAATATCCCTGCTACGCTCCAAAACCGCTCTGGAGCGAGCAAAATCCCGACGACTGGTGGAACGCCGTCGTTAAAGTCGTGCCCGAAGTCCTCGAAAAAGCGAATCTCGACGGCAAAGACGTCAAAGGAATCGGGCTCTCCGGGCAAATGCACGGCTCCGTCTTCCTTGACAAAGACGACAAAGTCGTCCGTCCGGCAATCCTTTGGAACGACCAGCGAACCGCGAAAGAATGCGCCGAAATTGAAGAAGCCGTCGGCGGACGCGAGAAATTGATCGAATACGTCGCCAACCCGGCGTTGAGCGGATTCACCGCCCCGAAAATCGTCTGGTTGCGCAACAACGAACCCGAAAACTTCGAACGCGTCGCAAAAGTTCTCTTGCCTAAAGACGAAATTAGGCGCCGCCTCACCGGCGAATATGCGACGGAAGTTAGCGACGCGAGCGGAACGTTGCTTCTTGACGTCGCGAATCGTCGCTGGTCGAAACCGACGCTCGACGCGCTTGGACTCGACCTCTCCCTCTTGCCGACCGTCTTCGAATCGGAAGACGTTACGGGCAAGTTGACGCCGCAAGCCGCCGAACAACTCGGCTTAACGACCGATTGCTTCGTCGTCGGAGGCGCGGGCGACTGCGCGGCCGGCGCGATCGGCAACGGGATCGTTCGACCGGGCGTCACGTCGACGTCGCTCGGCACAAGCGGAGTCGTCTTCGTTCATTCGGACGAGCCGAAATACGACAAGCTCGGACGCGTTCACACGTTCTGTCACGCCGTTCGCGGCAAATGGCACAACATGGGCGTCACGCTCTCGGCGGCCGGCTCGCTCCAATGGTTCCGCAACGCGCTTTGCGCCGAACTGTGGGAAAAAGCGAAAAACGAACGCGTCGACGTCTACGACCTCCTGACAAAAGAAGCGATTCAAACGCCGACGGGCGCGGACGGGTTGTTCTTCCTGCCCTATTTGAGCGGCGAACGAACGCCTCACGCCGATCCGAACGCGCGAGGCTGTTTCGTCGGTCTGACCCTTGCGCACGATCGGGGACGCGTCGCGCGAGCCGTTATGGAAGGCGTCGCCTATTCCTTGCGCGATTCCGTCGATATTTTCCGCAGTCTCGGCGTTCCGATCGACGAAGTTCGCGCTTCGGGCGGCGGCGCTAAGAGCCCCTTCTGGCGCCAAATTCAAGCGGACGTTTTCGGAAGTAAAGTCGTTACGCTCAATTCGGAAGAAGGTCCCGCGTTCGGCGTCGCGCTACTTGCCGCAGTCGGCGGAGGAGAATACGCAAACGTTCAAGAAGCCTGCGACGCCACGATTTCGACCGTCTCGCAAATCGAGCCAAACGCCGAAGCGAAAGCCTATTACGACAAGGCGTTCCCCGTCTATCAAGGCTTGTACCGCGCGCTTAAAGAAAATTTCAAGGCGATCGCGGAATTGGCGTAACGTTTGATTAAACGTAACGCGACTTCTAACGCAACGAGTCGCGCGACGTCGGTAAGCGTTCACGGAAAAGTGGCGCTGACGAATCGGCGCGTAAGCGCCGCGCGATAAGCCGCTCGTCTTTAGACGAGCGGACGGCGTTTCGCTTGACGTAGCGCCAAACCAATTTTTGTAATCGT
>JAZRWW010000069.1:0-3489 GCA_045599865.1 Thermoguttaceae bacterium | reverse complement strand
GCCGAGCCTGCGCCTCAACCCGCGCCGGAGCCCGCGCCCGTCGAGCCTGCGCCCCAACCCGCGCCGGAGCCCGCGCCGGAACCCGCGCCCGCCGTGCCCGCGCCTCAACCCGCGCCGGAACCCGCGCCCGCCGAGCCCGCGTCTCAAGCCGCGTCCGTCTTGTATTTTTTAACGCGTTCGTTATACGTATGATCGGAGGTTGAAAATGGGAAATTGGACGAAAGTCGTCATACTCTTGATCGTCGTAAGCCTCGGAGTCGCGTTCGGCGGTTATATGTTTTATCGCAGTTCCTACAAGAAGCCTCGAGTCGACTTGGCGCAGAAAAAGGAGGAGTTGCGTCAACAGATCGAAAACGGAAAGAAGGCGTCGGATATGATGACTCAACGGTCGACGGCGCTTGAAACGCTTTATACGCGTTCTTTCCCCCTCAATAGTACTCAAGCGGGTCTTGAGTATCAAATGTGGCTGACGCAAATGCTCGAATTTTGCAATATTCGAGACGCGCAAGTCGTCGTCGGCAAGTATTCGCATCCGCGAAATTCGGGCACGGCGACGCAGATGTTTCGCGTCGCCGGACGTTGCGCGTTGATTGATTTAACGCAGTTCCTTTACGAGTTCTACTGGACGCCGTTCTTACATCGTATTTCCGTAATGGACGTGACGCCCGTCGAAAATTCGAACTTGCTCGACGTTACGTTGACGATCGAAGGTCTGACGATTCTGTATAAAGAGAACCAAAACCAGGCGTTTCCGTTAAAAGACAAGTTGCCCTTGTCGACGAATCCGCCCCAACAACTGGCGTCGGGTCCCTTTGCCGCATACGAGTCGCTGGGGGATCTTGAGATTTTCCGCGCCGTTAAGTCGGGCGTCGACGCCGCCAGCTTCGCCGTTCTTACGGGCACGCCCTCTTTTACCGACGAAAACGGCGAGACGGTAACTTATTCGCGCTGGAATCTCGGAACCGAGGGACGGACGATTAGTCTGAAGGTCGGCGAACGTATGAAAGTCGGCGCTTTCGACGCGACGGTCGTCGACGTTAGCGATTGGATCGTCGTTTTGAAACAAAACACGGGTCGACTTTGGGCTGTTCAGCGCGGGCATAAATTGAGCGAAGCGGTCGCCGTGCCGAACAATCTGTTTTGACGCGTCGCGTTACGTCGACGTTTTGTTTTGTTCCGTCTTGTTCCGTTAGTCGCGATCGCGAGTCCCAATCTGACGCGCGGTCGCGTTTCGTTTTTTGACAATCACGTTTTTTCGTTTAAACACAATGGAAATCGATCGATACGATTTTGACGTTCTGGTCGTTGGCGCAGGACACGCAGGTACGGAAGCCGCGTTGGCGTCGGCGCGAATCGGCGCGAAGACCGCGCTTTTGACGGGTAATCTTGACACGGTTGCGCAGATGAGTTGCAATCCCGCGATCGGCGGGGTCGGCAAAGGTCATATTGTTCGCGAAATCGACGCGTTAGGCGGCGCGATGGGTCGCGCGATCGACGCGACCGGGCTTCAATTTCGTATGCTGAACGTTCGCAAAGGTCCGGCGATGCGCGGACCGCGCGCTCAAGCGGACAAGCGGCTCTATCAAGACGAAGTGAAGCGGATCGTCGAAGAAACGCCTAATCTTGCGTTGCGTCAAGAAAAAGTCGTCGAACTGCTCGTCGAGTCGTGCGAGGGCGCGCGCGAAGGCGAAACAAACGAACTAGAGGAAAACGTTTGGCGAATCGTCGGCGTTCGCGTGGAGTCGGACGCGATTTATCGCGCGAAAGCCGTCGTCCTCGCGTGCGGCACTTTTATGCGCGGCGTCTTGCATTTCGGTTCGTTGCAGTCGCCCGGCGGAAGAATGGGCGAGCCGCCCGCGACGAAAATTAGCGAGTCGATTACAAGGCTCGGAATTCGTCTGCTTCGTTTCAAGACGGGAACGCCCGCGCGATTGAACGGAAAAACGATCGATTATTCGGGTCTGGAGCCGCAGTACGGCGACGAAAATCCGCGTCCTTTTTCTTTTATGACGCGTTCGCTCGACGTCGAACAGCTTCCTTGCTGGACGACGTATACGAACCCCGAGCTTCACAAGTTCTTGCGCGATAATTTCGCGCTGGCGCCGATGTTCAGCGGACAAATTCGGTCGACGGGACCGCGTTACTGTCCTTCGATCGAAACGAAAATCGACCGATTCGCCGACAAAGACCGCCATCAGCTCTTTTTGGAGCCGGAAAGTCGACGCACGAACGAAGTTTACGTCAACGGGCTTTCGACCAGTTTTCCGCGCGCGATTCAAGATCAAATGATTCGTATGATCGCGGGTCTCGAACGCGCGCAAATTATGCGTTACGCCTACGCGATCGAATACGATTACGCGCCGCCCGACCAACTGCGTAAGACGCTTGAAACGAAACGCGTCAAAGGGCTCTTTTTCGCCGGACAAATTAACGGCACGACCGGGTACGAAGAAGCGGGCGCGCAAGGCTTGATCGCGGGCGCAAACGCCGCCGTCGCTCTCGATTCCGCGCTCGAGCCGCTTGTTCCAACGCGCGACCAAGCGTATATAGGCGTGATGCTCGACGATCTTACGACGCGCGGAGTCGACGAGCCTTATCGAATGTTCACGTCGCGCGCGGAATATCGCTTGCTCTTGCGTCACGACAACGCCGACCGGCGTTTGACCGCGTTAGGGCGCAAAATTGGATTAGTCGACGACGAACGCTGGAGCCGACTGCAGGAGAAAGAACGCGCCGTGCGCGAGACGTTCGCGCTTCTTGAAAAAACGTTCGACGAAAACGGCTCGATTTTGAAATTGTTGCGCCATCCCGAGATTGAGTGGGAAGACGTCGTCGCGCGACTTCCGCAATTAGCCGACGTCGACTCCGAAGCGGCGGAACAAGTCTGCATCGACGCGAAATACGCGGGTTACGTCGAACGTCAAGAGCAGGAAATCGAACGTCGGCGCAAATGGGACGCGCGCAAAATACCCGCCGCGTTCGATTATCGCGGTCTTACGAATTTGCGCGCCGAAGCGAAGGAAAAACTCGAACGCGTGCGTCCGACCGACTTGGGGCAAGCGAGCCGCGTCCCCGGAATTACGCCGGCCGATATTGCCGTCTTGACCGTCTATTTGGAACGCGACCTAAGTCGACGACCCGAACAAGACGCCGAATTCAATAGTGAATCGGTACTTCTGCGCTGAAAGCCGACGCAGACGCTCCCGATTTATAAAAACGACAAGCGCGTTGTTTTATGTGAAATCTATGCAAAGTCGAGCGTCTATTCGTAACGTAATTTATTCGAACGCTTACAAGGAACAAACTTCTATGAACGAACGTCAAGACTTCCAAGTTGTTGCAAATATTGACGATTCGGAACGCTATTCGCTTTCTTCGCGCTTCGAATTTGAGTCCGTCGTCAAAGTTCTAAAGGGACGTTTTCCCGATTATCCCGACGACGCGCCCGCTCTGGCGCCCCTTTCGCCCGCGCTTGAGCCGGAAGCGTTG
>JAZRWW010000068.1:0-2503 GCA_045599865.1 Thermoguttaceae bacterium | reverse complement strand
ATTTCACGCCAAACTCAAAGAAATTTGCGTCTTCGACCCCGCTTGCGGGTGCGGCAATTTTCTCGTCGTCGCTTATCGCGAGTTGCGACTCCTTGAAAACGAGGTTTTGAAGGAACTTTTCGGGGAACGAACCGGCGAGCGATCCGCGTTTCTTTCGACCGATTTTCAATCTTGGGTCGACGTCGATCAGTTTTACGGAATAGAAATCGAAGAACTGCCGTCGCAAATCGCGCGCGTCGCGCTTTGGCTGACCGATCATCAAATGAATCAACAAACGTCGTTGATTTTAGGAAAGTATTTCGCGCGCATACCGCTTGTTACGTCTCCTAATATCCTTTGCGCAAACGCTTTGCGCGTCGATTGGGAAAGCGTCGCGCCGAAAGACAAGATTAGTTATATTGTCGGGAATCCGCCCTTTGTCGGATTTTTTACGCGCGGAGAAGATCAAAAGAAGGATTTTGATAGGATTTTTTCCGACGTTCCAACGAAGGGCAAACTCGATTACGTCGCCTGTTGGTATCGAAAGGCGGCGGAATATATCCAAGGAACGGAGATTCGATGCGCGTTCGTTTCGACAAATTCGATCGCGCAGGGAATACAAGCCGGCGTATTGTGGGCGAATCTGATCAATAAATTTGGCGTGAAGATCAATTTTGCGCACCAGACTTTCAAATGGAACAACGAAGTCGCTAAATGCGCTTCAGTCTTTTGCGTTATCGTCGGTTTTTCCTTGCTGGAAACTAAACGTTTGCTTTACGTTTACGACAATATTCAAGGATCGCCGACAAAAAAAGAGGTCAAAACGATTAACGAATATCTTATGGAAGGAAAGAACGTTTTTCTTTCACCAAGATCAAAGCCGATTTGCGAGGTTCCGAGGCTTGAATTAGGAACAAAGCCGAACGACGGAGGATATTATGTTTTTACTCTCCAACAAAAGTTGGATTTCATAAAAAAAGAACCGCTTTCTGAACAATACTTTTATCCATACTATGGCGCGGCTGAATTAATCTCCAGAATTCCCCGTTATTTTCTCCTGTTGAATCGCGTTCCAGTAGGTATTTTGGCGCAAATGCCTAACGCGTTAGAGTTGTTGGGAAAAGTCAAAGAATTTCGAAAACTAAGTTGTAAAAAACTTACAAGAGAGTTGGCGGAACGTCCTCTTGAATTGGAATATGAAAACGTTCCAACTACGGACTTTTTAGGAGTTCCAGAAACGTCGTCGCAAAACAGACGATATGTTCCTATTACTTTCTTTTCCCAAGGGAATATTTGTAGTAACAACGCGTATTTCCTTCCCAACGCGACTCTTTTTCATTTTGGCGTTTTAACAAGCGGTATGCATATGCAATGGCTGAAGACGGTTTGCGGACGTCTGAAAGGGGATTTTCGCTATTCCAGCAACATTGTCTACAACAATTTCCCTTGGCCTTCCGCAACCGACGACCAACGCGCCAAGATTGAGCGCGCGGCTCAAGGCGTGATCGACGCGCGCGAGAAGTATTCCGACGTCGGTTTTGACAAATTGTACAAAGAAAATCTTATGCCGACGGATTTACTCAAGGCGCACCAGAAACTAGACGTCGCCGTAGAACGAGCGTACCGCAAAGAGAAATTTCAATCCGACGAAGAACGGATCGCGTTTCTTTTTGATCGTTATTTGGAACTTAACGCATCTTCCGATCATTAAGAGCGTTTGTTTTTCTTTTCATAATCGTTCACGCAATACGCCGACCAAGGTTTGCGTTCGAACCGACGGCCCTCGCCGTCGCGCGATAAGCCGCCCGTCGCGACGGGCGGATCGGCGCCGCCGAAAACGCGTCCGTTATCTAAGCGAAATTATCCGACAAACCCAAAAGCTCCCGTTTACGGAGAATCGAGTTTATCGGAAGAATTAACGTTTGAAGGTTCTGCGAAAAACGTACGAACTTTCAGACGACGCGTCGACCGTAAAAAACAAAAAATCGTAAGCGCTCACGGAAAGCCGCGTATCAACGATACGCGGACTGTTTCGGCGTTCGACGGCGCGCGATCTAAGCGTTCACGGAACGTCGTACAAATTTTTCACGCGCGTTCGGTTTGGAACAAACGCCGCGCGAGAACCGACGGCGTAGCCGTCGCGCGAAAGCCGCCCGCATTGCGGGCGGATGGGCGGAACTTTACTAGACTCTCGACAAAACAAGTTCATTAAGCGTCCCAAGGTTTTCAAGTAAAAACGCTCGATTCAAGCGCTAAAGGTCTTTACTGTCGTAATAAAAACGTCTCGCGTCGACCCCATCCGCCTGCAATGCAGGCTCCTTTCGTGCGTTTTTCGCTTTCGCGAAAAACGAATCCTCACGCGTCGTTTTCTTCCTGTCCAACCGCCAATCTTTTGGGAATACTTTCCGTGAACGCTTACAAAAAATCGTTTGCGCTACGTCAAGCGAAACGCCGATCCGCCCGTCGTTGACGGGCTGCTTGTCGCGCGCCGCTTGCGCGGCGATTCCTACGCGGCGGTTATTCA
>JAZRWW010000067.1:0-3635 GCA_045599865.1 Thermoguttaceae bacterium | reverse complement strand
CGGCGTCAAGGGAACGACCGACGAATTAACCGTCACGTGGAGCGACGGTTCCGCGCGCGCCGAAACGCTGAAACAATATGGAATCGAACAGGGCGCGGGCGTTCTCTTCATCGGCGCCGAAGGCGCGATCTACGCCAATTATACTGAACACGCGCTTATTCCCCAAAACAAATTCGCCGAATTTAAACGTCCCGAACAAACGATCCCCGCATCGATCGGACATCATAAAGAATGGTTGCAAGCGGTCAAGTCGGGCGGAACGACGACCTGTAATTTCGAATATTCCGGTCGCGTCGCCGAAACGATTTTGCTCGGAACCGTCGCGTATCGTTGCGGTCAGAAACTTGAGTACGACGCCAAAAATATGGCGGTTACTAACTGCGACAAAGCCGCAAAATTCCTCAAGCAAGATTGTCGCAAAGGCTGGGAAGTCTGATCTAAATCTCTCGATGTAAAAAAGGCGCTCGATCGTCTCTAAAGTCGAGCGCCTTCAAACCGTTTTTATTCTTAAAAGTTCGGCGCGTCAGGACATTCAAGTCCGCTTCGACGCGTCGGCGTCGTAAGGAAAGTCAAGATGCTGGAATATTCCTTGGTCGTTCCCGTTTATAACGAGGAAGAGAGTTTGCGCGAACTCTATAAAGAAATCGTCGACGTCGCCGAATCGCAAAACGCGCAAATCGAACTAATTTTTGTCGACGACGGTTCTAAAGATTCAAGCTGGTCGATTATTTCCGACTTGGCGTCAAAGGACCCGCGCGTTCGCGCCGTGCGATTTCGCCGCAATTTCGGAAAAGCGGCCGCGCTGGACGTCGGTTGCAAATCGGCGACAAAGCCGATTATTATGACGCTCGACGCCGATTTACAGGACGATCCGAAAGAAATACCCGATTTTCTGCGACTTCTCGATTCCGGCTACGACGTCGTAAGCGGCTGGAAAAAACGTCGGCACGACCCTTGGCACAAAGTGCTTCCTAGTCGCGTTTTCAACTGGCTAGTCGGCGCCATAACCGGAGTCAAATTGCACGATCACAACTGCGGTATGAAATGTTATCGTCGCGAGATATTCGACGAAATCACGCTTTACGGCGAGTTGCATCGATTCGTGCCCGTCTTGGCGGCGTCGCGAGGCTACAAAGTCGGCGAAAAAATCGTGCAACATCGCGCGAGAAAATTTGGCGTCTCGAAATACGGATTCGAACGATTCGTCAAAGGGTTCTTGGATTTGTTGACCGTAAAATTCGTAACAGGTTACGGACAGCGCCCCCAACATATCCTTGGATCGGTCGGACTTGCGTCCTTCGTCGTCGGCGCGGCGACGCTCTTTTGGCTTGCGTTGCGCTGGGTTCTCGCGCGCCTGCCCTTCCTTGCGCTTGCCGAATACAATCTTTCGGGTCGACCGGCGGTCGTCTATTCCGCCGCGTTGATGCTTTTGGGCGCGCAATTTTTGTCGATCGGGGTCGTCGCCGAACTTGTCGTTTCCTATCAGAACCGTAAAGGACGCGAATATTCGATTAAGTCCACGCTTGGTTACGAGAAAAACGAGGAGTCGACGCCTGAAAAAAAATAGTCGACTGGAGAAATTTGGAAAAAATTTAAAAAATTCGGGAAATTTTAATAGATAATCCTTGCAAACGAGACGCTAAACTGTTATGATATGAAGTCGACGGTTGCAGACCAAATTTTGAAATTGTGGAAATTTTGAAACGCGGGAAGCGGGCGTCAAAGGAAAAAGATACTTAGGTCGGTCGACCTTCCGTATATATTTTGTATTATGCCTTCGTTTGGAGGCGGTTTGTCATTTATTCAGGAGTGATTTCGAATGAAACGACGCGATTTCTTGAAAACGAGCGGTGTGTTGGCTGGAGCTAGTCTTGTCAGCGGGTTGGGCGTTGCGCGCGGAGCGAACGCCGCCGGTAGCGACCTCATGAAAATTGCGCTCGTCGGTTGCGGCGGACGCGGACGCGGCGCTTTGGATCAACGTCTCCGCGTAGGCGACAATGTCAAAGTCGTCGCGATCGCCGACGCCTTTGAAGGCGCCGCTAAGTCGACCGCCGAAGCTTACGCGAGTATGGACGACGATCGATACGATCTCAAAGACGGCGTTTTCTGGGGTTTGGACGCCTATAAGAAGGCGATCGACAAGTGCGATTCCGTCATCATCGCGACGGCGCCCGGCTTCCGTCCGATTCACTTCGCTTACGCCGTCGAAAAGGGCAAGCACGTCTTTATGGAAAAACCGTGCGCCGTCGACGCTCGCGGATTCAAAATGGCGATCGACGCCGCCGCGAAAGCCGACGAAAAAGGCTTGAAGGTCGTCTGCGGTTATCAACGCCACTATCAAAATCCCTACATCGGCATGGTCGAACAGATCAAAGAGGGTAAAATCGGTCGCTTGATGTATAGCCGCGTTTATTGGAACGGCGACGGCATCTGGGAACGTCCGCGTCAAAAGGGCGATACCGAAATGCAATATCAAATGCGCAACTGGTATCATTTCAACTGGCTCTGCGGCGACAACATCATTGAACAACACTGCCATAACATCGACGTCGGCAACTGGGTTCACAGCCTTGGCGATCCGAAATGCGCCACCGCGCACCCGGTTCGTTGCAACGCGATGGGCGGTCGCGAAGTCCGCAAGTTCCCGCGCTTCCGCAATTCCGGTCATCGTTTCGACCACTTCTTCTGCGAATTTGAATTCTCCGACGGCAGTTATATGTTCAGCCAATGCCGCCAAATCGCGAATTGCTGGAACAACGTCAGCGAAACGTTCGTCGGTACCGAAGGCACGGCTGGAGCCGGTTGGGTCAACGACGCCGCCGGTAAAGAAGTTTGGCGCTTCAAGGGCGAAAACCCGGATCCGTACTGCAACGAACACGTTATGCACGCCAAGTACATTCGCGAAGACGAAGCCCATAACGACGCTTGGTTTGCCGCCAACTCGTCGATGACCGCCGTCCTTGGTCGTTACGCCGCTTACTCCGGCAAGTCGATCAGTTGGAACGACGCCGTCGAAAAAGGACGCGACGAATTCCCGTATGATCTCGTCGCCGATCTCGAAGCGAACAATCCCGAAAAATTCTGGGAAGCGGTTCCGCCCGTGGTTCCGGATACCGAAGCCCCCGCGCAACCCGCCGAAGGCGAATTCATTTACGAAAATTCCGTTCCGGTTCCGGGCGAATGGAAGTGGGACGCCTGATTTTAACGGTTTAGCCTGTTAGCAGTTTGTAGAATAAGCATAAAACGTCGAGTCGTTCGCGATTCGGCGTTTTTTTACGTTCCAAGAGACCGCGTAATAAGGACGCTTGCCCTTTTGATAAGCGAGATGCGCCGCCTAAAACGCGGTCGTAATAAAAGCAAAGTAAGCGTTCACGGAAAACGACGCGCAAGAATCGCCGCGAAAGCGGCGCGCGAAAGGAGCCCGCATTGCGGGGGGGAGGGGTGGGAATGTCCGCGCCTCTGGAATCTACATACGGGACGGATTAGGCGCTTAATGAACTCGTTTGTCGAGAGTCTCGTAAAATTCCGCCCATCCGCCTGCAATGCAGGCGGCTTTCGCGCGTTTTTCGCTTTCGCGAAAAACGAATCCTCACGCGTCGTTTTCTTCCTGTCCAACCGCCGATCTTTTGGGAATA
>JAZRWW010000066.1:0-5389 GCA_045599865.1 Thermoguttaceae bacterium | reverse complement strand
TCCGCCGATATGTAATCGGCGGCTTCCGCGCCCGCCTATCGGCGGGGTTCCGCTTCGGCTTTTTTTTGAAAACGACGTTTTGCGAACCGATCCCATCAGCCGACATACAACCGGCGGCTTATCGCGCGCGCGTTTCCTCGCAAGTCACTCCTGCGGAAACTTCCAATTCAACGAAACGCCGTCAAGAGCGGAAACATAGGTCGAGAAACCGGGCTCTTCCGTCAACTCGATTACGCGTCCTCCTCGCGGCAAATCTCCGTAACTGTCGCAACCGGTCTTACGCCCGTAAGCGAGCGCGATTCCTTTGTAAACGCCGATATAATCGTTCGTGTGGTCGTGTCCGACGAAGACGCCTTCGACGTCGCCGCGTTCGACAAACGCGGTGAAAAGCCCGCTATTAAGTTCCGGCGAACAGACGGGCTCCAAGGCCGAGCCGACGATCGCGTCCGTCTTGTGAATCCGCCAATATTCGGGCAGGGGCATATGGAAGAACGCAAGACCCGGAACCGGCGCGCCTCCGTTTTCTTTTGCCGCAAAAAACTTACCGGCGGCGCGATACCATTCAATCTGGTTGTTTTTAATCCAGTCGTAAGTCGACAAGCCCTTTTTGAACGGGTAGGAATGCGAGTCGAAAAGCCAAAGTCGGCGCTTGACGGAGCCGTCGGCGCCGTAAATCGGGAGGGAGCAGTTGCCCGCGCCGGGAAGCCCCGGATTGTCGTCGCGCGTAAGATTCCATTCGGACTCTTGCATCGCCGCGAGCAGTTCTTTTGCGGACTCGGGACGCTCGTGGTCGTGGTTTCCAAGGCAACAGGCAAACGGAATTTTCGCGTCCGCAAAGGGCGCGGCGATTCGACTCCACGCTTCGACGATTCCGCCCCAGAGCGACGTCGGATTCTGAACGATAACGTCGCCGGTTAAAATCGCAAGATCGGGCTTCTCCGTCTCCAAAATTTTACGAACGACCTCGAGCGTTTCTTCGGCGAGTTTTGATCGTTCCTTCGTGAAGGCGCAATGCAGGTCGGTAAACTGCACGATCTTGAATTTTCCGTCGCGAAACTTGAGCGCTTTATCGGTCTTAGCGGCGGGCTCGACGTTTTCGGCGGCGGAAGCGTTCGACGAAGAAACGAGCCGCTCCGATTCGACGGCAAGGGGCATAGCGGCAAGGGTCGTTAAAAAACTACGACGAGTCAACGACATTGAAAATTCTCCTTAATATAAGATTAAATTGCAAATAAGGACGTTTGCGAAAAAAAAACGTTTACGCAAAGTCCCGCGAAGTTTCTTGACGTCGCGGGACTTTACGAAAAAACGACGCGTATAATTCGTTTCGCACGCCGTTTGAACGTCAACGCGACTTGGGCGTCGGCTTGTACCAGAGCGACCGCCAATATTTAGCGTCGAGTTCGTAAGGATTATAACTCGCGTTCGGGTCGGCGTCGATCGGCAATAGTCCGTAACGGATCATCTCGCGCAAATACGCCCAGCGCGGAACATACTTTTTCGGGCAATCTTTGCCGTTGTTTGGACTAGGCGTCAGCATTTCGGGTCGATTATCCTCTTCGAGAATATATCGCCTTCCCCTCTCTATTCCGGATAAAATCGCCTGATAATCGGGATCGTCGACGTTTTTGAAAACCTCCTTGCCCGACTTTTCTTGGCAGACGCCGAGTCCGCCCGACTCTTTGCTTAACGGCGCGCGCAGTATTTTCGACTGTTCGGGATAGGACAAGTCGAAAATCTCCAGTCTCGAAAATTTCCCGTTCGCCTGCGCTAAATCGTGCGGCACGAACGAGTCTTTTGCCTCGCGCGGGTTGCGCGGATTGTAATTGTCCCAGTATATGTCGTAAGTTCCGAAATTTTTGCTCGGATCGAGCGGCGTATGACAGACGTCGCAACGTCGCGTAATCGCTTCTTGCATCGCCTTCGTTTCCGGCCAGTTTTTTTCGTTTCTAACGGGCGTGTTTTCCATATAATACCCGACGCCGCCCGAGGCCTCGCCGGCATACGTGCCCGTGTAGTTCGCGCCCGCGTCGATCCATAGTCGAACAACGCGTTGTTCCGCCTCGCTCATTTCGACGCCGGCGTGTTTTTCTTCGATCAATTTGACGAGTCGACTCGAGCCCGTGCCGATTTCATAGGGTTCGAAATTACTTTGCGCGCGATTGCGATTGTCGCCGAAGAGTCGACGCCAAGTCATTTGCGCGTAGCCGATCGTATACAGCGGGGTCCAATGCCCGGAAATATTGAAGCCGCCTTCTTCGCGGTCGGGATTGTGGCATTCAAGGCAATATTTGTCGAGAATCGGCTGAATATCGCGCGTAAAACTGAAAACTTCAGGGACGTCCTTGATCGGCTCGATTTCGACAGGCGCCGACTCCATCAGGCGCAAGAGCCGATTCTTCTCGTCGGCGCCCGCTGTTTCCGTGCGTTCTTCGTGGCAACCGACGCAAGAAAGTTTTTCTCCGGGCAAGACCGACGTAAACGAGTGCATTCTTTTTACGGCGCGTTCGTTTTCGTCCAACGCGACAAAGAAAATCGGTCGATTTGCCGGAACGCGGAAATAAGCGGAGCCGTCTTGCGCGACGGGAACGGTTCCAAGCAGTCGCTCGAGCGTAAACGTGCCGAATATGCTCATTTGATCGGTGCCGCCCGAATAGTGAATCGGCTTGGGCAAGGTCTCGTAAATCAACAGTTTTTTGATCGAGCCCGGCTTGACGCTTCCCATCTTCCGCCCGTGATAGACGTTCGCCAAGGCGATCGTGCCCTTGTCGTCGCTTGGATCGGTCGAATCGGAAAGGATCGGCTCGCGATCTCGCGGCGCCAAGGGGCGCGGCTCGCCGATCCAGAACCCGGCGTCCTTTTGTTCTTTCGGAAGTTGATAGAGCGTCAACTCGCGACCGCGTTCGTCCATTAGCACGAGCCTGTCGTAAGAAGCGGCCATAAAGCGTTCTTCGCTAAAAGCCCAAGGATCGCTGAAATTCCGACTGCGGGAAATTCTTTTAGCGGCTTCTTGCGCGTCGGGACCTTGGCGCGGGTCGACGACGGTCACGTACCCGTAATGCTCGGGATAGCCGTGCCACGGGGAGAAAGTGCAAACGATTTTTCCGCCTTCCGCGTCTGGAATCGGCTTCGGCCCCAACATCGACGTACTCGGATGCAAATTGCCGTAGAGAACCATTTGACGCGTTCCGTCTTGTCCCATCGTCCACAAGTGATGATAATCGACTTGCGAACGGTCGACGTATTCCCAACGCATATAGACGATTTGCCCGTTTTCAAGAACCCAAGGCGTGTTGTCCTGTTCGACGTTGCAAGACAATTCGCGAATCGTGCCGTCGGGATAGAGTTTGTGGAGCGTTCCGACGTGCGTGAGCCAACAGCCGACGTAACGCTTCGCCCTTGTCGAGCAGAAAATAATCGAGTCGTCGGGGAGCCACGTCGGCTCGTAGTCGTCCCATCCCGGCGGGGCGAAGTCGCGCGCGTTTCCAAGGGGCGCGGCAGACGTGCGAAATTCGTTCGAAGTCGAAGGAACGACGCCTTCGGGCAGTTTGAGCGGCTCGTCTTCGCCGACGCCCGTAAGGCGCTTCAAACCAGTCCCGTCGGAATTGATCACGTAAAGACTATAGTGGTATTTTCCGGCGGGCAAATAGGAGAAAACGATTCGTTTGCCGTCGTAATGGACTTGCGGATCGCGAAAACAGCCTTTCGGATCCTCGATAATCGTTCGAACGGTTTTAGTAACGACGTTGTATGCGTAGATTCCGCCGCCGGAGCCAAGCGGGAACGGATAACGACAAGAATTGTCGGCGTAATATCCGAAATTTGCGTACCAGTGCGGATCGGTCGCGGGTTTGCGCAACGCGAAGACGACTTCGTCGGAAAGACCAGCCTCTTGGAACGCTTCGACCGTCAAGCCGGAAGCGACCGCCGCAAGCTCGGGCGTAACGCGTTCGTTCAACTCCGCCTCGGTCGGGCGTTTCGCAAAAACGGCGATTTCCGACGCGCCCCAGTTCAAGCCGTCGGGATAGCCCGATAAGAACTGGATTCGCAAGCTGGAAACTTGACGCGGGGCAAATTCGACAAATTGCGAACCGTGAACGGCTTTGAAGACGCCCTTGCAAATCGGCGTTTCGTCGTCGTCAAGATAGATTTCATAATCGCGAAAACACTCGCCCAGCATCGCCGACCCGGTGCGACCGTAATAAACGACGGTCGAAACTTCGCGCGGTTCTTCCCAAGTCAACGTAAACGAGGCGCGCCCTTTGCACGCCTCCCCGCGCGCGCACCAGACTTTGCCAATATCGCCCCCCTTGAGCGCGGGCGGAATTACGCCGTCGATCGCGCCGTATTCTTCGTACCCGGCGCCGTAAACGGAATCGGCGACGACTTCCGCTTCGAAGGCGAGATTCGGATTCTCAAGTTTCTTCGAAGCCTCCTCGGCTTGAAGCGCGCCAACGACGAAATAAACCCAAAGACCCAATATCAGAAGAAGCCGATCCAGCGTCGACCTTCGTTTTACGCGCGTTTTCATAAAATCGCTCCTAGACGCGTTGAGTAAGCGCGGAAAGAATTTGTGTAAATTAAAACGTAAACGTTTGCAAAAACTGCGTTTTGAACCAAAACTTGCGTTGAAATCACGCGACGTCCAACGGCTTCGCGCGGTCTTTCAAGAATGATCGCGACAATTAATTCATCTAATTTATCGACGCTATTCCTCGAACGTCTCTTTGGAAGCGATCAAGCGAATCGGCGGCGCAGGCGACCTTAAAAATCGATTCAAGGACGCCAGGGTCGGTGATCGACATAACGCCGTTAATCGTCGTTTGAGCCATTTGCGGAAAGCGAAGCGTAAGGCATTGTTTCAACATTGTTCGGAGACGTTCCTGATCGCCTTCACGCTTGCCTTCCCTTATGCCTTCTTGCTTGCCGTCCTTCCAGCCGTAATATTTGCCAATATCATAGATGCTATTAATCTCAACGTTCATATTGGCGCCTCCGCGCGGTTTTCAGAAAATGATCGCGTCAATTAATCTATCGGCGCTATTCCTCGAACGTCTCTTTGGAAGCGATCGAGCGAATCGGCGGCGCAGGCGACCTTAAAAATCGATTCAAGGACGCCAGGATCGGCGATCGACATAACGCCGTTAATCGTCGTTTGAGCCATTTGCGGAAAGCGAAGCGTAAGGCATTGTTTCAACATTGTTCGAAGACGTTCTTGGTCGCCTTCTCGCTTACCTTCCCTTATGCCTTCACGTTTGCCTTCACGTTTGCCTTCACGTTTGCCTTCCCTTATGCCTTCTTGCTTCCCTTCTCGTTTCCCGTCCTTCCAGCCGTAATATTTGCCAATATCATAGATGCTATTAATCTCAACGTTCATATTGGCGCCTCC
>JAZRWW010000065.1:0-1240 GCA_045599865.1 Thermoguttaceae bacterium | reverse complement strand
AAATTACTAAACTTTCCTTCAAAGACGAGCGTGAAAGAAATGGAACAAGTTGCGCAATATTCGCCCGATATCGAAGAAGCTCTGAAAGCCGCAAAAATCTTCTTCGGCAATAGAGAAGCTCAACTCGTTTATGAAGCGCAGTGGCGCGCCGATCTCGACAGAAGATACTTGGAATACCTAAGAAACGAACAAAGAGATGCGGAAAGGGACGTAAGAAGAGACGCGCAAAGGGACGCCGAAAGAGACGCAAAACGCGATAGGGAACGCGACGCCGTTATCGAAGCTCAACAAGAGGCAAGATTCAACGCGCTGTCGGACAATAAACGCGCCTATATCGCGCGCAGGTTGGCTCGTTGGTGGAACGTCGATACGGAAGAAGCAAACGACGTCTTAAAACGCAAGACTGATTTTGACGAATTAAACGAGATTTCTGAAAAAATGGAAGATTGTCAAAGCTACGAAGATTTCTTGAAATTGCTCTTGAACGGTGAACAAACGATTAAATCAAGTCGAACGTGAAAGAAATGGAACAAGTTGCACAATATTCGCCCGATATCGAAGAAGCCCTGAGAGCCGCAAAAATCTTCTTCGGCAATAGAGAAGCTCAACTCGTTTATGAAGTCCAGTGGCGCGCCGATCTCGACAGAAGATACTTGGAAAACCTAAGAAACGAACAAAGAGACAGAGAACACGACGCAATTATCGAAGCGAGGCACGCGGCAAAGTTTAGCAAAATGACGGAGAATAAGCGCGCTTATATCGCGCGCCGACTAGCGCGTCGTTGGAACGTCGATACGGAGAAGGCAAACGCCGTCTTAAAAAACAAAACCGATTTTGACGAATTAAACGAGATTTCAGAAAAAATGGAAGATTGTCAAAGCTACGAAGATTTCTTGAAATTGCTCTTGAACGGCGAACAAACAAGCGATTAAATCAAGTCGAGCGTGAAAGGTCAAAAAGCCGAAATGGACGACAAAATCAACCAAATTGACGCAAATCAAGGCGTTGATTTCGCGATCAAACACAATTTGTCGTTACTCGACAATTTTGCGTTTCAGGGGTTCTTTACGAGTCCCGGCGGCGTCAAAAGGCTGGACGGGCTCGTCAACGCCGTGAGAACAAACGCGGGAGACGCCCCAATTACCGCGCTCGAAATCTTGAATCCAAACGAATCGAAAAGGAACGCGTTCGACAAAACGGCGATCTTGGATATTAAAGCAGTCGACGAAAAAGGCGATCT
>JAZRWW010000064.1:0-2778 GCA_045599865.1 Thermoguttaceae bacterium | reverse complement strand
TCGGCGCCGTTCCTCGAATACCCCTTTGAAAACCGTCGTTTTCGGAAAAATCGATCCGTTCCAGCGCGATCCTCGCGGTTTATAATCCAACCTCAACCGGCGCGTTATATGCGGCGTCTTACCGGGAATATTATGGCGTCGTCCCTCAAAGAAGGAGCGCCGTCAGTTTGACTTCGCTGCGCTTCCGGCTCCGCTTTGCAACGGATTGTTTCTCGTTTGATTAGAAACGCTTCCGACGACGTTCGACGCGCGCGTAGACTCTTCGTATTGCCCTCTAAGATTGGAAGAAGACCGACGCGCGGACTCCGATCCCCTTTTACCCGAAAAAACGCCGCCAAAAATCGAAGAAGAGGCGCGCGACTCCGCTTTTTTACCGCTAGGTCGCAACGTAAGGAGTCCGCGCCCGTTATTCGACGCGACTTGACCGCGAGTAAGACGACCCGCGACGGAATCGTTCGACGCAAGAGAGGATTTAGGATTCGGATTAGAAAAACTGTTCCCAACGAAGGCTTTTTCAAGGACGGCGACGGAAGTCAACTCTTCCAAGCGGCGCGTCGGGGGCAACTCGGTCGGACGCTTCGCAAGTTCCCAGCGTCGCAACCAATCGAGCCATTCGACTTGTAAAGCGCCCAACGAATCGTAACCGTAGTATTCGCGCAAAGAGGAGTTCCAGTCGTTGGAATAACAACCGCGCTTGGCAAATTCGACCAGACGACGTTTTCCGCCGATCAGCAACAAGTATTCGCAAACGGAAAAAGACTGCGAATAAAAAGGCGTCAAATCTTGAGGATACTCTTTCGTCGCGACCATTTCGTTAAACGAAATTCCGCGGTCGTTGTGGAGAAAATCCATCAACATCGTCCGATACCGATTTCGTTCGGACTCCGATTCAACCGTCGTCGCCATTCCTTCGTCAATCCAGCGCGGCGCGGGCGTTCGAAAATAGGACGCGATCAACGTATGAGTAATTTCATGGGGCAAAACAGAATCTAAAATACGTTCTTCCGATCCTTGAACGTTCATCTTCCAATCGTAAACTTCCCCGTTGGAAAACGAGAAGACAGTCTCGCCCTTGGCGGGCGCGTCGGACGCGCATTTGACGGTTACGACGCAAGGACGCGACCAACGCGGCAAAGTCCGACCAAGCCATTCGACGGAAAGACTCGCGCGATATTTCTCGGCGCAGTCTCCTATCTTACGAGCCAACGCGGAGTCTGACGCCTCGACGATAAAGTTTGCCGTCTCATAACTCGACGCCAAAACGAAACGAGCAAAGAATAAGAACAAAAAGAGAAATAAAACACGCGACAAGGACAAAACGTTTGAAAGGAAAATTCCAGCTTTTTTAGACAACATAGAACTCGACGTCCTTGTTTTCTGATTTCCTTGCCAAAACCTCAAATTCCGCAACGCGAAAACGTTCGTTGGCGTCGAACGAACCGCCTTTTGTATTCTATCCAATATTGTCAAAACGCAAAAGGGCAAGAATGGTAAAAACAAAGATTTAATAAAAATAAAATTCTATTTATTCTATCTATTTTGTTATTTCGCTTTCAACAAGAAGAAGAATCTGGATCGGCAATTCCTTCAAAAAAACGCAATCCTTGTTGAAATGAAACAACGACCGATAATTGTCGTTTCATTAGTCGCTTTGTAATCGTTCGCGGAATATTCCGAACAAAGTTCGCGTTGGAATCGCGCCGTTTTTCTATGAACGCTTACGCCGTTTTTTGGCAATTCCTACAGTGAATTTCATTCGGCGGCTTTTTACAAACGCATTCTAATTTTTGAAGTCAATTTATCGGCGCCATTCCACGAATATCCCTTTGAAAACTGTCGAGCGAATCCGAGGTGCAGGCGACGTTAAAAATCGATTCCAGAACGTTGGAGTCGGTAATCGACAAAATATTGTTGAGCGTCGTTTGCGACGTTTGAGGAAAACGAAGAACGATACAGTTTTTTAACATATTGCGAAGACGTTTTTGTTCGCCCTCTTCTAGTGCGTCTTTCCAGCCGCTTGCACGCCCGTCTTTCCAACCGCTCGCGCGTCCGTCTTTCCAACCGCTCGCGCGTCCGTCTTCCCAACCGCTCGCGCGTCCGTCTTCCCAGCCGCACATTCTCCCAAGGTCGTAAAAACTTTCAATCCTATGCGTCATATTGACTTCTCCTCCTAATTCTTCAAATTTATACGCGATTTCGTCGCGCGTCGGCGGATTCCAGCCTTGTCGCATTGCGACTTTGCCGACGAATATAAAGAACTCGTAAGCGTTCACTGAAATCCGCGTATTTGTGGCGCGGATACGTTCAGTTCGAGAACGCTTGTTTAAAAACAACGCCTAAACATAGAAAGTAAGAAAGCCGTCTTCTTGCTTTTCACTGTTCGCGAAGTTTTTTGGCGTATCAACGAATCCGCGTATCGTTGATACGCGGATTTCCGTGAACGGACGCAAAAACTCAACGTCTCCAAATTGCGTTCAGTGAAAGAGCATAGAAAAAAGGCGCGACGCAACATAGACGAAAACAGTCGAAGGACGCGTTCCAACGGAAGCGCGCCCTTGACGCGAGTCAAACAAAGTCAAACAAAGAACGATTCAAACTCAATCCCACTTCAGGATCGCGCCGCGATCCGCGCTCGTCGCCAACTTCGAGTATTTCGCGAGATAGCCGGTCTTATAACGCGGCTCGGGCGCTTTGAACCCTTCTGCGCGCTTCGCCAATTCTTCGGCGGTCAATTTGACGTTGATCGATTCGTTCGGAATATCGATTTCGATAATATCG
>JAZRWW010000063.1:0-10076 GCA_045599865.1 Thermoguttaceae bacterium | reverse complement strand
GAACCGAGTTTATCGGAAGAATTAGCGTTTGAAGGTTTGCGAAAAATATACGAACATTCAAACGACGCGACGACTGTAAAAAACAAAAAATCGTTTGCGCAACGTCAAGCGAACCGCCGTTCCGCCCGTCGTTGACGGGCGGCTTGTCGCTCCCCGCTACGCGTCGACTCCTACGCGTCGTTATTTCGTAACTTTTACGTCGTCGGGCGCTTCTAAGATTTCCAGCGTCTGAAGCCATTCGTAGACGCGTTGGGGATATTTTCTAATCGGGGCGTTTTTGGCGCAGTTGACGAACGCGTGCTTGGCGTAGGCGTAGACGTGCATTTCGCCGGGTATTCCCATCTTTCGGAGTTGACGATACGCCATTACGGACGCCATCGCGGAATAACCGTCGCCGTCGCCGTGAATGAAGCACATCGGGCAGGTGGCTTCGTCGAAGGCGAAATCGTCGACCAGTTGCGCGTCGTTACCGCCTTCCGTGTTTTCATTGTCGACGCCGTCGGTCAAGGAGTAGGCGGGATAAATTGGAACGGCGAAATTTGCGTTGCAAGGGAGCTTGTCGATTTCGTCGACTGGCGCGTAAGTTTGCGTTTTGCTCGACGTCGCCGCCATTAAGCAGAGGTGACCTCCGGCGGAGAAGCCCATCACGCCGATTTTTTCCGGGTTCAAATTCCATTCTTTCGATTTAGAACGGACGATTCTTACGGCGCGCTGGACGTCTTGCCATGCGGCGTAATGCTTGGCGACGTTCGGGCGGCGCGGGGTGCGATACCAGAGCATAACGACGGCAATACCTCGTTCGATGAAATAATCGCGCGGCATAACGCCCTCGACTTCATAGGCGACCCCGTTGTAACAGCCGCCGCAACAGATAATAACGCAAACGTCGGTCGTTTGGTTTTCGGGACGCCAAAACTCCATATGAGGCGCGTAGTAGGAACCGCCCGCGCCTTGGTATTGTTCCGGCTTGTCGCCGGGAGGGGTAGACGACCATAAATTGACGTCTTCAAAGGCGCTAGCCGTCGAAACGACGCAGAAAATCGCCAGCAAGGCGACCGCTATTTTCGAAAAACGCGACGTATTCATAAGAAATCTCCGTCAGATTAAGGAATAGAGAAACTTAGACGAACCGAAAGAGGAACCGACCGTCTAAAAAGCGCGCGTCGACGGATCGTTGCGAATCGTCGACGCGCGATTGCGTTTGGCATACGGCGCCCTTATTTTGGGGCGACGTTCGATCGAGCGACGGAAGCGACGCCCGGTCTTAACTTTCGCGCGGCGATCGGCGGCGCGACAAATCTCATCTCCGTCGCGGGCGAGTCGACGTCTTCTTCCGCGATCGCGACGACCGCGATATTCCGCGCGTCGGCAAATTCGATTACTTTTTCGTAGTCGATAAGCAACGTTTTTTTCGCTTCGATCGCCAGAACCGAGGCGCCGGCCTCGCTCATCGTTTGCAAGGTGCCTAGACCGACGGTAGGCACGTCGAAGCGCATGTCTTGGTTCGGCTTGGACGTCTTGACGACGACGAAATTCTTACTTTTGCAAAGCTCGCCCGCGCGCCGAATTGAAGCGTCGGTTCCTTCGATCGCCTCGACTGCAAGGACGGCTTGATTTTTGACGCAGACGCTTTGTCCGACGTCGAGTCGTCCCATTTCGCGCGCTAGTTTCCACCCAAAAAAGACGTCTTTCCATTGCGCGGACGTCGGCGCGCGTTTGGTAAACAATTTGCGATTCACGAGCAACTCCGGCGCAAAATCGGTTCCGGGCTTGATTTTAATTCCTCGACGTTCGAAGGCGCGAACGCACGTCAAGAGCAAAGAGTCGTCTTTACAGTCTCGACGACGAAATAAGAAATGGTCGGCAAAGAACGCGATCGTATACCAGTCGGGCGCTTGACGCCAAATAAAGGCGGGATCAAAGAGCCGAACTTTGTGGATTTTACCCGCCATAGTCGCGTATTCGACGCCCTGTTTTTGAAAGAATCGCGTTGCTTTTCCGAACTTGCTTATTCCTCCCCATTCGAAGACGTCGCAAATTTCCGCCAATTCGGGATCGGCGTGGTCGCGAACGCCCAAGCAGACGACTTCGCGTCCCGAACGTTTGAGCGCTTGCGCTAAAAGAATAGGGTAACGCCCCCAGCCCGCGATTAAACCGACGCGCCGAACGTCGTCGATCGCTTGGTGAGACGGCGACTTATTGTCGTTCATCGTTTAGCCGTTCAAAACGAGGGTTACAAGTTGACGTCGACGCAAAGAGAACGCAAAACTACCAATAAAGGGACGCTTTGCCCTAATTCTCTCGCGCTTCCAATTGCTTCTTCAACGCGTCGAATTCCTTTCTCAACGCTTTTAGTTCTTTCAACGCGTCGGGCAAACGCGAAAACGCGACTTGCTTGCGCATTTGTTCTTTTTCGGGCGTCGCTGGTATGCCGACGATCTTAGCGCCCGGCGGCACCGAGCCCATAACGCCCGCCATTGCGCCCAGAATCGCGCCGTCGCCGATCGAAATATGATCGCGAACGCCGACCCGCCCCGCCATAACGACGTAATCGCCGGTCGAGACGCTGCCGGCGATCCCGACGCTCGCGCAGATCATATTTCGCTTGCCTATCTTGCAGTTGTGCGCGATCATTACGTGATTGTCGATTTTCGTTCCCGCGCCGATCACGGTCGAATCGTAGGCGCCCCGGTCGATCGTCGCGCACGCGCCGATTTCCACGTCGTCTTCTATTTCGACGTTGCCAATTTGCGACGCGAGAACGTGAACGCCGGTCGAGGAGTCGTAGCCGAAACCAAAGGCGCCGACGACGCAATTTGCGTGAAGGATGCAACGAGAGCCGACGACGCAGTTTTCGTATATTACGACGTTCGGATAGATCGTCGTGTTTGACCCGACGACGACGCCCGGAAGAAGGACGACGCCCGAGTGAATTACCGTATCGTCGCCGATAACGACGTCTTCGCCGATCGACGCGAATTCGCCGACGGAAACGTTCGCGCCCAATTTTGCGGAAGGAGCGACGAACGCCCTTTCCGAGACGCCGTTCGGAATCGATTTGGCGCGTTTCGGTCTGAAAAAGAGCGCGATTTTTTCAAAAGAACTTTTCACGTCGTCGACGCGCAGAACCGCGAATCGCTCGGGTATTGGCGCCGTCGAACTTTTGGCGACGACGACCGCTCGCGCGTTCGTAACTTGCGACCAGTCGAGCTTTTCGGGTTTTTCGGCAAAAGTGATCGCGCGTTCGTCCGCAGTATGCAGGGGCGCGGCGCGTTCGACGAGGCAGTTTGGATCGCCGACGATTTCGCCGTTGGTTAATTCGGCCAGTTGCGCAAGTCGAACTTCCATTGAGTCGAAACTCCTTTGTTTTTCGCGTCCAACGTCGTTTTAGTTTCGACGCGTCGTAGAGAAATGCCATCGTAGAGAAAAGCCGTCGTCTATCAACGAAAAAACCGCCCTCAACAAGCTGGCGCCTGCTGAACGACGGTCTATTTTCACAGTCGAAAATCGACAGGACGCGCTATAATCAAGCGTTCGCTTTTTCCGCCTTAATCTTGACGATCAATTTAGCCAAACGCGACTTTTTACGGGAAGCGTTGTTTTTGTGAATGAGATTATGGGCGGCGGCGCGGTCTAACGCGCTGCAAACGCCGCGATATTGCTCTTGAGCGGCTTCAATATCGGCGGCGCGGAGGGTCTTAATAAGAGCCTTGATACGATTGCGGACGACCGAACGAGCGGCGCGGTTGCGTTCGCGAAGGACGACGTTTTGTCGAAGTCTTTTTTTTGCGCTTTGAATTTGAGGCATTTTAAGTCCGTCTTTCAATATGAAACGATTCTGGATAAACGTCGACGGAAAAGGAACGCTCGAACCTACGACGAACAAATCCCTAACTAAAACTCAACGAGTCTTTCCTCGACGTTTGAGCGGAATTCCAAAAAACGCAGAATTGTCTTACGCTTTCTATCGGTCGTCTTGTAAACGCCGTCTTGTAAATCTTGTCAAAGATAGCAACGACGAAACCTCAAACTAAGGAATTCCGGCGTCGACCAAACCTTTCGAAAACGACTCGTATTCAATGCGAATACGTCCGTCTTATCGAAAAAATCCGGCGTCGCCCTCTTGGCAAGGGGGAATCGAGCCTCGAAGGCGCGACGCAAAAATCTCGTTTCTAATTATGCCTCTTTTCCGCGATCTTGTCTAGTAGGCCCCCCACGTCTTTATAGGAAAAATCTATTGCGGCGAGTCTGTTGGCGAAATCGTCCGCCTTGGCGTAGTCTTCCAGACCGAAGGCAAGACGCGCGCCGTAGTAGAGCGCTTTCTTAAGTTCTTCGCCTTGCGGATCAAGTTTGCCGACGGCTTGCTCGTAATGCGTCGCCGCCAAACGATACTGTTTGATGTGTTGGAAACACTGCGCGAGCGCGAGAAGACATTGACCTTCGACCGAAGCGTCGACTTTCGCCGTCTGCAAAGGCGTGATCGCTTCTTTGTACTTGCCCTGTTGCATCAGGAACGAACCGAGTTCAAAGTGCAAAGCGGACGCGCCGGGCGTCTTCTTAAGACGATACTGAATAAATTCGAACGTCTTTTGATCGTACGTCTTTTTCTGTTCGACGTATTTGTTCTTGATCGCGTCGCTCGGAGACTTTTCATATTGTTCGCGCAAACGCCTTAATTCGTCGAACGCTCGCGCCTTTTGCGTTTCCAAGAGTTTTGGATAAAACAAGTCGTCGTTCGGAAAGACTTTCAAGGCGCGTTTGCAGGCGTCTTCCACCTTGCGTAAATTGCCCTTTTGGAAGAAATGGTCGACAAGGTCGACGAAGGCTTCGCGGTCTTCGGGATTTTTGCGAAGTCTTTTTTCGCACTGATCTTCAAAGGAGAGTTTTTCGCCTTCTTCGCGTTCTTCTTCTTTGGCGCCGCGCTTGGAGTCTTGGACGCGGTTGATCGTCTTTTCAAGCATAAGATCGCTAATTTTCTTACCGGCTTCGACGTCGCCCGGCTTCAGTTTTTCGACGAGCGCCCAGCATGCGAGCGCGTCGTCGTAACGTTTGCGTTCGCCCAATTCCGACGCGGCGAGTCGCGCTATTTCAGGGTCTTCGCGATCGCTTTCGACGGCGTGCTTCAGATAAGCGAGCCCCGGATCTTCAAGTTCGGCGTTAAGACAGGCTAATCCCATAGAGACGTAAGCCTGAGCGTCCCACGGATTCTTACGCAGTTTGTCGACGCCTTCGCTCATCGTCGTCGCAAGGTCTTTGTCTTTGCCGGTCGGCAAGCTCGCCTTAGCTTTTTTGATGAACCCGAAAGCGGACTTTTTCTTTTGTTCCCCAAATTTGAGACGAAGATTCGCGATAAACGAATTCATATAGAGAATGTTGGCGGGATCGCCTTTGACGCATTGCGCGAACATTTCCGTCGCGTAATCGTGATCGCCCAACTGCATCTTTTGATTGCCGTATTCAAAACACTTTTGAAGACGCGCTCTAACTGCAGGAGAAACTTCTGGAATTGGTTGCATCGTGTTCTTCGCTCCAAATCTTTTACTGCGGAACGCGGCGGCTCCGCTCTGTTACGTTCGACGACCGCGGAACGCCTTGCCGACGCCCTCTTTTGAGAATTATAATCGTTTTTTCGCTTGTCTACAAGTTTTTAACGAAGTTCCTTGATGCTTTTTTGGTTTTATTTCGCGATATTTTAGGTTTTTAGCGTTATAACGGGGAACAATCCCTTTTTATCGGACGAGACGTTCTCAAACAAAGGCGTCGCGCGAAATAGTCCCTTATTTTTTCCTCGGAATATCTTGCGATTTTTCAAACGCAACGCGCCGTTGTTTTTGAGTTGCGCGAAGTCTGCTTGACGAAGCGTCGGAACGACTCCAACGCCGGGCGTTTAATTCGCTTGACAAGCGGCGTTGCAATAAACGCGGACGCCGTTAAAAATCCGTTTTTTTTCGCCGGGGGCGTCGTTTTCTCAGATATTGGCTATAATAGGAGCGTCGGCGGATTCTTTCACGTTTCCGCAGGCTTTTCAGCGTGTTGGCGTCGCGTCGAACGAAAGACGCGACGATCGCTCGAAACGTATCAAGACAGAGGTAAGAAAATGAAAACGCGCGCCGACGATTTTTCCGGTTTGACCGTCGCTATGATCACGCCCTTTAAGAACGGGAAAGTCGATTTTGACGTTTTTCAGGAGCAAATAGAATTTCAAATTGAAGCGGGTACGACTTGCGTTTCTCCGACGGGTACGACGGGCGAATCGCCCACGTTGTCGCACGAAGAACAACGCGAGGTTATCAAGCAGACGG
The DNA here is from genome assembly GCA_045599865.1 of Thermoguttaceae bacterium. Lineage (GTDB taxonomy): Bacteria > Planctomycetota > Planctomycetia > Pirellulales > Thermoguttaceae > RUG369. The sequence goes on along the minus strand of JAZRWW010000063.1, from coordinate 3,774 downwards.
TGAAATTCGTCGGCGGGCGCGCGAAAGTCCTCGCCGGGACGGGCTCGAACTGCACGGAAGAGGCGCTTTCGTTGACGAAATACGCCGAATCGGTCGGCGCGGACGGCGCGCTTGTCGTCGGACCTTACTACAATAAGCCGACTCAAGAAGGAATGTTCCTTCATTTTAAAGCCGTCGCGGAAGCCGTTTCTTTTCCGATTTGCGTCTACAACGTGCCCGGTCGAACGGGCAAGGCGATCGAAGCGGAAACGATTATTCGTTTGGCGGAAATCAAGAATATCGCTATGGTTAAAGAGGCGACGGGTTCGATGGACTCCGCGTCTAAAATTATCTCCGCGACCGATTTGACGGTTCTTTCCGGCGACGACAGTTTGACGTTGCCCTTTATGTCCCTTGGCGCTCGCGGCGTGGTTTCGGTCGTCGGCAATTTCGCGCCGAAGGATCTGATCGCGCTTTGCGACGCGGTGAACGGCGGAAATTTGGAAGACGCTCGCAAGTTGCACCGTAAACTTTTCCCGCTTTGCCGCGATATGCTTTCCCTTGCGACGAATCCGATTCCCGTTAAAAAAGCGATGCGACTTCTCGGACGCGATTCCGGCGAAATGCGCTTGCCAATGACGGAACTCGAGCCGAATTTGACGGAAAAATTGCGTCGTTCGCTCGTTGATTACGGTTTCGCGCTTGACTAATCGACGCGCGACGTCCCAATTTTCTTTTGACGGATTGAGAGAAAAGAATGATCGTTAAAATCACGGGCAAGTTAGTCGCTCTTTTTGACGAGCGCGCGATTATCGAGGCGGCGCCTTTCGAATACGAGACGCTGATTCCCGAGTTTACTAGGCGCCAGCTTCAAAGCGAGTTGCAGAAAAACGTTTCGCTTCACACGATCGAGTATATCGACGGCGCCCCGACGCAAGGGCGTTTAACGCCGCGATTGATTGGGTTTCTCACGGAAGTCGAACGCGAATTTTTCGAGTTGTTTTGTAGCGTCGACGGCGTAGGGTCGAAAAAAGCGTTGCGCGCGATGGTCAAGCCCGTGAGGGAAATTGCCGCCGCGATCGAGGAGCAAGACGTCAGGTTTCTTGCGCAGTTGCCCGGCATAGGACCGGCGACCGCCGAACGAATCGTCGCGAAATTACGTCGTAAAGTTCCGAAATTCGCCTTGATGGTCGCGAGACCGTCGGAGCAGGGCGCGGTCGGCGAATCGCAGGAACTCGACGTCGTGGCGGAAACGTTCGAAGCGCTTTTGAGCCTTGGGCATGGCGAGGCGGAAGCGCGACGTATGATCGACGCCGTCGTTGAAAACAGTCGGAAAAAGTTCAAGGATTCGTCCGAATTGATCCAAGCGATCTATTTGAACAATCGTTGAGCGAGTTCGAGCGCGATCATATTAAAACGCGAATCGTATTAAAACGCAACAAAGGAACGTTTAACGCAACGAGCGACAATGGCGAGAAAACCCGTTTTTATCGGAGACGACGCGCAAGAGGACGACGCGAGGGACGAGCGCGTTTCGAGCGGCTCCTATCTTGATTCTTTTCGCGATCCCGCGTTAGGGCGCGCCGAGGACGACGCGCTTTTGCGCCCGACGCGCATGTTCGACATGGTGGGGCAACGCGCCGTTTACGAACGCGTGGAGATCGCGGTTAAAGCGGCTCAAAAGCGAGGCGAGACCCTTGGGCATATCCTTTTTGACGGTCCGCCCGGCTTGGGCAAGACGACCTTTGCGACGTGCATACCGCGCGAACTTGGCGTCGAGTTCCAAATAGCGAACGGCGCCACTATGCGCGCGCCTAAGGATATTGTGCCCTATTTGACGAACGCGCAAGAAGGCTCCGTTCTCTTTATCGACGAAATTCACCGTATGCAAAAGACGGTCGAGGAATTTCTCTATCCGGCGATGGAGGATTTTCGAATCGACGTCGCAATGGGCGAGGGCGTCAACGCACGCACGCTAAACATACCGCTCAAGCCGTTCACTTTGATCGGCGCGACGACCCGAACGGGGCTTGTTTCCGCGCCGTTGCGCGATCGTTTTCAAATGCGCGAGCATCTCGATTTCTATTCGGACGACGAGCTGGCGGAGATCGTTCGTCGCAACGCGCGTAAATTGAAGACGAAACTCGACGATCAGGCGGCTTACGAAATTGCGAAGCGCAGTCGCGGCGCTCCTCGCTTGGCGAATAATCGCTTGCGTTGGGTGCGCGATTTCGCCGACGCGAAGGCGGAAGGCGCCGTTACGTTAAGCGTCGCGCAAGACGCGTTGAAGATGCAGGGAATCGACGAATTGGGGCTCGATTCGCAAGATCGGAAGTTTCTCGAGACGATTTGGCGCGTTTTTCAGGGCGGTCCGGTCGGCGTCGAGGCGGTCGCGCACACGATGAACGTTGCGCCCGACTCGCTGGTCGACGAAGTGGAACCGTTTTTATTGCGTAGCGAATTACTCGTGCGAACGCCCCGCGGACGCCGTTTGACGGCAAAGGGACTGAAACATATAGGCGTCGAGCCGGACGAGTTCGATTTTGGGCTCACCAAAGGAAACGGGACGCCGAGATTGTTTAATTTTTAACGCGCCGATTAGAAATGCGCGTATTGGAACGTAAGATGGCTTCAGAAGAAGAACTCAAACCGTATTTGGTAACAGACCCGGAAGAGATGCGACGTCGCGCCGACGAAGCGCATAAGCAAGGAAAGCGCGTAGGGTTAGTCCCGACGATGGGCGCCTTGCACCTTGGGCATCTCAGCTTGGCGATCGCCGCGAAAAACGAATGCGACGTCGTGATCGTCTCTGATTTTGTCAATCCGACGCAATTTGCGCCCGGCGAAGATTTCGAAAAATATCCGCGAACGCTTGACGCCGACCTCGATTTGCTCTCGAAAATCGAAACGAACTACGTTTTCGCGCCGACGCCCGCCGCGATGTATCCTCGCGGGTTCGAAGCGCACGTTCACGTCGGCGGCGTCTCGAAGATTCTCGAAGGCGCGTTTCGACCGACGCATTTTGACGGCGTTTGCACCGTCGTCTTGAAGTTGTTCAACATTACCGGCGCCGACGTCGCGTATTTCGGACAGAAGGACTATCAGCAAGTCGCGGTTATTCGCAAGATGGTCGCCGACTTAAATTTGCCGATTCAAATCGACATGCGCCCGATCATTCGCGAACGCGACGGGCTGGCGATGAGCAGTCGCAATCAATACCTGTCCGACGACGAACGCAAACAGGCGCTTGTACTAAGCAAGGCGCTCGATAGAGCGAAAGAGCTAATGGACTCCGGCGAGCGCGAAGTCGCCGTTATCTACGAAGAAATGCGCAAAGTTATTGCGACCGCGCCTAGCGCTAAAATCGACTATCTGCATATCGGCGACGCCGCGACGCTCCAAGAGATGGAACGCGTCGCAGGGGACGTCGTCGTCTTGGAAGCCGTGAGAATCGGCGCGACTAGACTCATCGACAACTATTTGCGCGAATTGAAGTAACGCGAAAGAGAACGAAACGCGAAAAGGACGTCGAACCGTCGGTCGATTCGACGTCCTTTTTTATGCGCGCGACTAATCGCGTCGTTTGCAAATTACCATTTAATCGTAATCGGCGCGGCGGAGAACGAGGAGATCGTCGCGACTCCTTGGATTAGCTTGAATATCTCGGTGTTGCCGTCGCCGGGCGCGTACATTCCTTTAAGCTCGGGATATGCGTCGAGCATTTTCTCTTGCGACTCGACGCGCGGGTCTTCGATCGCCAGCGCTTGGACGCGGATCCAACTGTCGCCGTCGAAG
>JAZRWW010000062.1:0-3050 GCA_045599865.1 Thermoguttaceae bacterium | reverse complement strand
CGTTTGTCGAGAGTTTCGTAAAATTCCGCCCATCCGCCTGCAATGCAGGCGGCTTTCGCGCGTTTTTCGCTTCTGCGAAAAACGAATCCTCGAGCGACGCTTTCATTAAGTTCAACCGTCGAATTTTCGGGAATACTTTTCATGAACGATTACTTTTAAAACCCTTCGACGTCTTTAAAAACGTAAGTTCCGCCGTTTTCGCCCGCCAAACGACGAAACGACTTTTTTTTCGGATCGGTCGACTTGCCAAATTCCACGACGCAAATTTGCTTGACTTTGTAGCGTTTGCGCAACGCCTGAACGCGTTCAAGTTCCTCTTCGGTAAGTTCTTCGTCGGCGTCGGTCAAAAAGAACGCGACGTCGGGCTTGAGCGCCAGCGCTCTTTCCAACGCCTTTGCCGGTTCGGTTCCGCCGGTCGGCACGAGCGAACGTAAAAATCGGAGCGCGAGATTTTTGTTGACTTCGCTTGTTTCCAGCAATTTCGCGACGCCGCCTAAAATTTCGACGTCGTGATTGTAGACGACGATCTGAAATTGCCGCGCGCCCGACTTGGGGTCTAAACTTTGCACGCTTGCGACGGCGTCGGAAATCGCGCGTCTCATCGGAGCGCCGCCGCGCCAGCCCATACTGTCGGAACGGTCGAGAACGTAAACGAATTTTCCGCCGGAGCCGCGAACGTCGCCAAACCCGACGTTTTGACCCGACGAGGGAGAGGACGCGCCCGACTGAATTTGCGCGGCAAGAGAGGATTCAAAGCCTTGCGCTTCTTGCGAAAGCGACGCGCCAATTTCGTTGGAAGGCAACAGACGTTCCAAATCGGCTCGCGCGGAATTTTCCGCGTCGGCGTCCTCGCGCGTCGGCGCGTCGGAATCGTCCGCTTGTTTTTGCGCGTCTTCTTCGGAATCGTTCAAATCGTCGACAAGTTCTTGAGTCGAATTGGAAAAAACGATTCCGACTTCTTCGGTCTCTCGCCCCGAATTGGCGCCGGAGCCCGACTTGCTTCCTTGGAGTAGCGCCAAGAGAACGAGCAAAAGGAGCGCGTGAAAAACGATCGAACCGAAACTTGAACTTAACCAGCTTTTCCACGCGCTTAGACGCGCGCCTGCGATTCGCGAAGGCGCGAAAATCGCTCGTTTCTTCTCGCGCGAATTCGACGCGCGCCCAACGCCGTTCCGTTCTTCGGAATTGAAGTCGATTTTTCCCATTTTATTTCGCGTCTTGTAACGTTTTGAAATTGCCGTATAATCAGAATCAGCGCGCGTTGGCGTCAAATTCCTTGCGCGCAAAATCCTTTACGACGATTATACACAACGCTTAGGAAAATACTAGAATGCGCGTAGTAAAATATCCTCATCCGATTCTCTCTTATCAAAGCAAGCCTCTTCGTAAAATCGACGGTCAGATTCGCGAAATTGCCGCCGAGATGTTCAAGTTGATGTACGAAAACGCCGGAGTCGGTCTGGCGGCGAATCAAGTCGGCTTGCCTTATCAAATGGTCGTCGTTAATCAGACGGGCGATCCCGAGCGTAAAGAAGAAGAATTCGTCCTGATCAATCCCGTGATTCTCAAATACAAAGGCGCCAACGAAGACGGCGAAGAGGGCTGTTTGAGTTTTCCCGATCTGCGAATGATCGTTCCGCGCGCCAAGGAAGTCAAACTTCAAGCGATCGATCTTGAGGGCAAAGTTCAGACGTATTTCTGGAAAGGGTTCCAAGCGCGCATCGCGCAACACGAAATCGACCATTTGTTTGGAACTTGCTTCTATCAACGCGCGAACGCCTCGATCACGCCCAATTACGAACGACTCCTTCAAAATTTGCGCGAACAGTTCAAAAAAGACGTCGAAGCAGGAACGGAACCGACGCACGAACAATTCAAGGAAGAAGTCGCGAAGTGGGAAGCGGAACGAACTTGATTCGTAAGCGTTCACGGAACGCGTCGCCGAAAAGTTCCCAATGAATTCGGCGATCAGACAAATAAAGGCGACGCGTAAGGATTCGTTTTTCGCGCAAGCGAAAAACGCGCGAAAGCCGCCTGCATTGCAGGCGGATGGGCTCGGCGTCGAGACTTCTTTGTTACGACAGTAACGCCCTTTGTCGCTTGAATCGAACGTTTTTACTTGAAAACCTTGGGACGCTTAAGAAATTGCTTTGTCGAGAGTCTCGTAAAGTTCCGCCCCTCCGCCCGCAATGCGGGCGGCTTTCGCGCGACGGCTTACGCCGTCGGTTCTCGCGCGGCGTTTATTCCAAACCGAACGCGCGTGAAAATTTGCACGACCTTCTGCGGATGATCGAACGATTATAGTTTGCTTCAAACTGCGCCGGAAAACGCGACGCACCAAAACGCCGTAAGGGAAAACTTTGATTATATGAGTCGATTAGAAAAGTTGATTGCGGAACTGTGCCCGAACGGCGTTGAATATAGGAAAGTTTGCGAGGTTGTCGAGGTTGAAAGAGGAAAACGAGTCGTTAAAGGACAACTTTCGCAACAATCTGGTTTTCCCGTCTTTCAAAATTGTCTTACTCCATTGGGATTCCATACGATCGGCAATTTCCCGAAGGAGACTACTTTTGTTATAGGAGCCGGAGCCGCTGGAGAAATTGGTTATAGTCGCGTTGACTTTTGGGCTGCCGACGATTGTTATCCTATAAGAGGAAACGATAATATTATTTCGCGCTTTTTTTATCATCTTTTGTTATCGAAAAAGAGTTTTTTAGAAGCAAAAGTAAGAAGAGCCAGCGTGCCAAGATTATCACGAGATGTAATTAGAAATTTACTAATCCCCGTCCCGCCACTCCCCGTTCAAGAAGAAATCGTCGGAATCCTCGATAAATTTACGGCGCTTTCGCAAGAGCTTTCGCAAGAGCTTGTTTTACGTAAGAAACAGTACGAGTATTATCGGGAGAAGGTTATCGACGGTCAAACAAACGTCGATGGTATTGAACGCGTTTCTCTTGATTCCGTTTGTATTGTTGAAAAGGGCGTCCAATTCAATAAAAGCAATATGAACGAAGTTGGTAGTTATCCTGTAATCAACGGAGGAATTAATC
>JAZRWW010000061.1:0-17834 GCA_045599865.1 Thermoguttaceae bacterium | reverse complement strand
ATCGATATCAAGTTCACAAGAAGCGTCGACCAATTAAATATACTCCTCTCCTTTGAGTTTTTCCCCCTAAAAGACTGAAAAAAACATTCGAGTATGCGGAGGCGTCTGGAAAATTTCAGGGGTAAGGAGCATATAACGAATTTATTGACAAAATCAACAAGACAAACAAACCTATAACAACGTTCCAACAAACCGTCGAAAGCAACTTTAAAGAAAACGTAAATTTCTGGGTCAAGCTCCGGTTTCACGGCGTTTCTTCCGCCCCTTGTCTCTTGTCGCGTCAAGGATATAATAGAACGACCGACGCGCGACGCAAAGCAAAGGCGCCGTCGACGCGCGTTTCGTTCGGCGCTTCCTTTTCGCGACTAGGACGCTTTCGTATGGCGCAAACGCAAAACCCCGAATTTTTTGAAACGCGGTCGATCCCGCGCCTTCTTTACGAATTTTCTATGCCGGCGATCGTGGCGTCGCTCGTTTCCGCGTCTTACGCGTTAGTCGCGCGCGTCTTTGTCGCGCAACGTTTCGGAACGGACGGCGTGGCGGCGGTGACCGTCTCTTTCCCCGTAATCGTCGTTTTTTTAGCGGTTGCGATGACGATCGGGACGGGCGCGACGATTCTTATTTCGATACGTCTCGGCGAGAAAAAAATCGACAAAGCGGAAGAAATTCTTGGTCAGGCGCTTTTCCTTTCGACGGCGACGGCGGCGGCGTTCGTCCTTTTCGGATTGCTCTTTATCGAGCCGATTCTTCGTTTTACGGGCGCGTCGGACAATATTCTTCCGTTGGCGAAATCCTATTTGTCGGTGATCATTTGGGGCGTGTTGCCTCAACATATCGCCTACGGAGTCAACAACTTCATTCGCGCGGAAGGCAAGCCTCGCGTCGCGATGGTCTCGATGTTCATTTCGGCGATCGTGAACGGCGTTCTCGACTACGTTTTCCTTTTCGTTTTGCGCGCGGGAATTTGGGGCGCGGGTCTTGCAAACTTACTGGCGAGTTGCGTGGCGGCCTCTTGGATATGTTTTCTCTACTTTTCGGGTCGAACGGTTCTTCGTTGGCGTATGAAATATTTTCGGTTCGATTGGGACTTGACTAAAGCGATCGCGATTTGCGGCGCCGTGCCTTTCGCGACGCAGGCGTGTTCCGCGATTCTTCAAACGACGCAGAATAATTTGCTTCGTCATTACGGAACGCTATACGGGGCGACGATGGGGTATTCGTTCGACGGCGGCGATCTTGCCGTCGGAATAATGGGAACGGTCGTCGCGGTTATTTTCGTTTGTATCACGCCTTTTTTCGGCTTGGGTCAAGGCGTTCAACCGATCGCCGGTTACAACACGGGCGCGGGTCGTCCCGACCGCGTGCTGGAAACGATTAAATTAGCGCTGGTCGTGGCGGTCGTCGGAGGTTTTCTCTTTTGGGCGGCGATTTTCTTCTTTCCCGAGCCGATCGTCAATTTGTTCCTCAAAAAAGACGAAATAGGTTACGCCGAAAAATTAGCGCTTGGCAAAATCGCGATTCGCGCGGTCGTTCTCGCGACTCCGTTGGTCGCGGTCAACGTCTTGGCAAGCGGTTATTTTCAAGCGCAAGGGCGCCCGATTCTCGCGCTGACTATGACGCTTTTGCGCCAATTAATAATTCTTCTGCCTCTATTGTGTCTCTCGACTTACGTACTCGAACGCTTCTGGTCGCGCGGACTCGACGGCTGCTGGTATTCGTTCCCTGTGTCGGACGTCCTCGCCTCGATCGTTTCGATCGTCTTTTTGCATAAAGACTTCGTCGTTAAGAGGCGCCAAATTCAAGAGATGCGCGCCGCAAACGCGTCGGAGTCCGCGCAATGAGTCAAAACGTCGTCGTCGTCGGCGCTTCGGGGGGAATCGGACGCGCGCTCGCCTCCTCTTATCTCGACGAGGACGTCGCGCTTTATTTGACGTGTCGTCGCGGCAAAGACGCGCTCGACGCTTGGGCGCAAGAAGTCGCAAACGAAGGTCGACGCGCGACAATTCGCGTTTTTCAAGCCGATTTATCCGATCCGTCGGAAGTCGAAACGCTCGTAGCGCGTCTCCTTGACGCCTGCGCGGAAAAAGAACGGAACGTCGCGCCGAGGGTCGACGTGTTGGTCGTCGCGGCGGGAATCGATCTAATGACTCAAGAAAGCAAATCCCTAGCGTTCGAACGACGCCTCGAACGCGCGTGGCAAATCGACGTCGCCGCCGCAGTGAAAATTGCGCGAGAAATTGGCGCCGCGATGCAAAAACGACGAAGGGAATTAAAGGAAGAGAACTATAAGCCGGCGATCGTTCTTTTTGGCTGGGACGGAACCGAACGAGGACAGGAGGGCGACACGGCTCAAATATACGCGGCTTGCAAAGGCGCCGTCGTCGCATTCGCGCGTTCGCTCGCGCAGTCCCTTGCGCCTGAAACGCGCGTGAACGTCGTCTCGCCCGGTTGGATCCGCACGACGTGGGGCGCCGTCGCTTCAGAGGCGTCCCAAGCGCGCGTCGTCGCGGAATCCCTTTCGGGGCGTTGGGGAACCTCCGAGGAAGTCGCGCGCGTCGTTCGATTTCTTTTATCCGACGGAGCCTCTTATCTCAACGGTCAAAACATAGCCCTCAACGGCGGCTTTTCTTACAAGCGATCTTAGCGAAAACATATGCTCTTGACAACGCATATAATTTTGATATAATATTTCCGTTTAAATTTAGACGAGGTTCCGCGACTACGCGCCCAAGCCGAAAAAAATTCGATCGGAATTCGCGTCAAATTACATCCGTAAGACTAGGGAGACATAGTAATGAGAATTGCGATCGGTTGCGATCATCGAGGCGCTAAAGTTGCGAGGAGGTTAATTTACGACCTACTTTTGCGCGATCATTACGTCGACGAAGCGCAAGAACTCGGTTTGTTCACAAAAGATCGCGCGCTTGGAGCCTTCCTCATTTCCGACGCCGCTTGCGACGATTCCTATGAAAAAAAAGACGTAGTGGAAAATAAAGACGCGAAAGAAAATGAAGACGAAATAATAAACGCAAAAGTCGAGCGTATTTTCTACAGTCAAGACGAACAAAGGAACAGTCTCGAACAGCCGCCGACCGACGAGTTTAAATCGGTCGATTATCCCAACGTCGCCGCCGCCGTCGCGGAAAAAGTCGCAAACGGCGAAGCGGATTACGGAATTTTAATCTGCGCGACGGGGATCGGGATGTGTATCGTCGCCAATAAATTTAAGGGTATTCGCGCCGCGATTTGTTTTGACGAAGTCGCCGCCGAATTGAGTCGACGTCATAACAACGCCAATATTTTGTGTCTGTCAAGCGATTTTGTCGGTCTTCCCATTTTGGAAGCGATCACGCGCAAATGGTTGGATTCGCCTTACGACGGCGGACGTCATCAAAGACGCGTCGAGCTAATTGACAAAATTGAAGAAAAAACGGGTTTATAAAAACTCGTCCTTGGCGATCTCGCCTAGCTTTCTGATTGAAGACGTTTCTGATTAAGGGCGCCGCCTCGCACGTTGGTAAATGGGCGAGGCGTTTTTATTTGCAACGGCGTTTTTATTTGCAACGTCGACGCAAATTTTTCTAAATATTTCAAAATATTTTCCGCAATTCTGGCGTTTTTCCGTTCGATTTGCTATACTAGGATAATACAGGGCGCGTCTGAGGCGACGAAGCCGATTTGGCGCGTCGACAAATTGACAAAAAAATAAAGGAAACGATCGATGGATTCCAATCATTTTAACAGACGTTCCGACTCCTTTTATTCCGTCGACCAAAACGACGGCTACGGGCGGTCGGACTATTCCGCCGGATTTGACGCGGCGGTCTCTCCTCTCTCCAATACGACGGTCGAGACGCGTTCCAGAATCGTAACGCGCGTATACGCTAATTTGACGGGCGCGGTCGTCGCATTCGCCGCGATCGTCGCATTAATTTTCGCGACGGTCGGAGTCGTCGAAATTGCGACGTTCGTGCAACACAACGCTAAATTGGTAAGTTTCGGCTTGCTGGCGTTGTGCATCGGCGGTCCCTTTATCGGCAACGCGTTGTTGAAAGCGAATCCTTCCGTTGCGGGTCAGTATTTTCTGCTCGGATTTTACGTGTTAATGTACGTCGCGCTGTTCCTTCCGATTTTGGCGTTTGCGGTTCTTATGGTAGGATCGGCGCAACTAATTTGGCAAGCGACGGGCTTGACTGTCGCGCTTTTCGCGGCGCTTTCTTCGGCGGTCTTTATGACGCGTAAAGATTTTTCCTTTATGCGCGCGTTTCTGTTTTACGCGGGAATCGCCGGTTTGATCGTTATCGTCGCCGCAATGATCACCGGGTTCTCGCTGGGAACGTGGTTCTCCGTCGCGATGATCGCGCTGGCGTGCGGCTATATTCTTTTTGAAACGTCCGACGTTATGCTTAGAACTCACGAAGGCGAAGAGGTTCTAGCGGCGGTCGAATTGTTCGCGTCCGTGATGATGTTGTTCTTCTACGTGTTGAGGCTCGTTATGGCGTTCAATCGCGACTAACATAAAAAAGCGCGTCGAAGCGAGTCGTCGAGTCGAATCTTCGGCGCGTTTTTCTTTTCTTGCGCAACTTTTGAACTTGAATCGTTATGGAGCCGCGTTATGCCGACGATTTTCCATTTGCGTTTTTGCGTCGTTTTTCTCTCGACGTTCTGTCTTTTCGCGACGAATCTTGCGCCCCTTGAAGCCGCGCGTTCGAGCGACGCGGAAAAAGCAAAGAAAGAGGCGTGGATCGACGCGAATTTCGCGCCGAACGCGATTCCGCCTTTCTCCTTCGTCTACGACGGCGTTTCCTCCGACAAGTTTTTGAGTTCGTGGGAACGATCGGAAACGTCGGAAGTTCAAGAAGGACGAACGACGCGAAAAATCCTATATCGGGAGCCGAACGGACGACTTGAAGTCGAATGTAATCTAATCGATTACGCCGACTGGTCGACGCTTGAATGGTCGCTCGTCTTGCGCAATCTTTCCGATGGAGAAACGCCGATTCTCGAGTCGATTCGTTCGCTTGACGCCCCGTTTCAGTCGTCGCCCGAGGGAGGCGCGTTCAAAACGATTCTTCATCGAGCCGTCGGGAGCCCTTGCGCCGTCGACGACTATATGCCGCGCGAGACGGAGCTTCCGCCTTTGTTCAGTTGCGCGTTTCAGCCCGGCGGCGGACGCTCTTCGAATCTGCATATGCCCTATTTTAACTTGCAGTCCGGTCAAAATTTCGGCTGGATCGTCGCGATCGGCTGGGGCGGCGAGTGGCGCGCGGAATTCGAACAAAACGCCGGTTTGGGCGACGACGGCTTGACGCGCGTTCGCGCCGGACAAGCGACGACGCGCTTTAAATTGACGCCGCGCGAAGAAGTCGCGGCGCCGTCGATCGTCTTACTTCCGTGGGAACGCGCGACTTGGATCGAGGCGCAAAATCTGTGGCGCGCGTGGTCGATCGACCAGTCCCTTCCGAAAATCGACGGGGAAGTCGATCGCGGTCATCTATGGGCTTCGACGGATCGCGTCGACGTTCCCGCCTTTACGCCCGGCGCGCAATTCCGCATAGAAACGATTCAAAAATATCTCGACGAAGGAATCAAGCCGGATTACTTCCACATCGACGCGGGCTGGTATCCTTGCGACGGGAATTGGCCGAAAATCGGAACGTGGGAGCCCGACAAAACGCGCTATCCGAACGGAATTTGCGAAGTCTTCGACTATGCTAAGGAACGCGGAGTCGGCTCCGTTTTATGGATGGAGCCCGAGCGAGTCGCGCCGGGAACTTGGATTACGATCGATCGCCCCGAATGGGTTTCAAACGGCGAGAACGGAGGGCTTTTCAAGTATCATAACCCGGACGCCTTCGCGTGGATGTTGGAAAAAATCGACAAAACGATCAACGAACAACGCGTCGATTTTTATCGTCAAGACTTCAATATGGATCCCTTGCCGCATTGGCAAGCGCAAGACGAGCCCGACAGGCAAGGTATTGCCGAAAATAAGCACGTCGTCGCCTACTACAAGCTCTGGCGCGAATTACGCGCGCGTCATCCGCATATTAAACTGGACGCTTGCGCTTCGGGCGGACGACGCAACGACTACTTGACGATGCGCTACGCCGTCCCGTTGTGTCGAAGCGACTATTGCGGAAGTTCGCTTGGTCGTCAGATTCAATCTTACGGGGCGCATTTGTGGATACCCTTCACGGGCTCCGGCTACGGCGCCTCGACGACGGAGCCGAACTTCGACTATAACTTCCGTTCGTGGGCGTTCGCGCCCTATTCCGGTAGCGCGATTCGTATTGCCGACGACGAAAAATACGAGAAACTACGAGACAATATCGCGATCTGGCGCCAATACGTCAAGCCGTTTTTCGACGACGATTATTATCCGTTGACGCCCTGTTCGTTGAGCGAAAAGGACTGGATCGGCTGGCAGTATCACGACTCGCAAGAAAACGCGGGCGTCGCGTTAATGTTCCGACGTCTCGAATCGGAACAGACGGAAGGACGGTATCCGCTCTTTGGACTCGATCCCGACGCGACGTACCAAATTCTCGACGTCGATTCAGGCGCGACGACGGATTATTCCGGCGCCGAACTCTTGACGACGGGACTTCTCGTTCAAACGACCGAAAAGCCTCAAGCGAAGGTTCTTGCCTACCGTAAAATCGACAAATAACGCCGACGTCGACGCGCGACTTTTACGAGAGGCGCGTTCCCCGTTGACTATACTCCTCGCCTTTGAGTTTTTCCACACCAAAGACGGAAAAATCCCTTCTGACTCGTAGCGTCGTCTGGAAAATTTCAAGGGTAAGGAGTATAGGTCGAACCGCGTTGACAAACGCGCGTTCTTACTAGAGTCGTTCGATCCGCGCAGAGCGCCGAGACGCCCAACTTTCTAAATTTGCGGGAATCTATTGTCAAAACTAGCGTTTTTGCGTATTGCAACTCTTTTAGCAGTTTAACAAACAAACGAGAATATTTTAGAAAAATTTTTGAAAAAAAACCGACGCCCTTGAAAAAAATTCTATAATTGCTAAAATGACCAGACGCAATTATACTGGGGTCGTTTTTTGAACGCGCGTTTACGACCCGTTGCGCGACGTCGTTCGTTTGAAACAATATTGAGGACGAGCGCGAGCATAACGAAGAAGTCTTGAGATAAAGGAATCGTTATGGCGATTAACGCCTGTGAATTTGATTTAAAACAGCTGGTTCTTGACGGCGGCTCTTTTGGTCCGCGCGAAATTGACCAGGTGCGCGAAACGATAAGTCGCGATTTAAAAAAATTCGACGAGCTTAAAGAGGCGGTCGGCGAACTCAAATCAAGAGACGAAGACGAAATGAGTCCGGCGAGTCGCGTAAAACTCGGAGTCTGTCAGTTTTTGATCGGAAAGTACGACGACGCGTTCGCCACGCTCAAGCGCGGCGACGGCGGCGCCCTGGTGCATTACTATTACGCCAAAATTCACGCCGTCAAAGGCGAATACAACGAGGCGATCGCTTCGTACAACACCGCGCAAGCCGCCGGTTACAACGCCGACTTTTGCGCGTTGGGGCGCGCCGAAGTCTATCGCGAGACGTCGAGATTGAACGAAAGTTTGCAGGAACTCGACTATCTTTCCGGGCCGATCGAGCAGACGGCGGAATACCTTTATCAACGAGGCGCGACGGTCAACGCGATCGGTTGCAATCCGAACGAAGCGATCGCGCTTTACGAGCGCGCGCTCGCGGTCGATTCCTACCATCCGGGCGCGTTGTTCGGTCTCGCGTTGGAAAACGAACGACGCGGCAACGACGAAGAAGCGCTCGAACTGTATAAACGCGCCGCCTCGTATTATCCGGCAAGCGTCGGCGTTCTGGTCAATTTGGGCATTCTGTACGAAGACCTCGAAATTTACGACCAGGCGCAACAGTGTTTCCAACGCGTTCTCGATTCGTATCCGATGAACGCCAAGGCGGCGCTTTTCCTGAAAGACGTCAAAGCGTCGAACGATATGCGCTTCGACGAAGAAGAACACAACAAGATGCTCGAGTTGGGCGTCAAGTTGAATCAACCGATTTCCGACTTCGAACTTTCCGTTCGCGCGAGAAACTGCTTGACGTCGATGGGCGTCGTCACCTTGCACGACCTCTGCAAACGCACCGAGCAGGATTTGCTCTCGAGTAAAAATTTCGGCGAAACCAGCTTGACGGAAATCAAGGAGATTTTGAGTCAAAAAGGACTCAAATTGGGAATGTATTCGGCGGAAAAGCAACGTCCCGACACGTTCGAAACGATGCAACTGAGCCCGGAAGAACAAACGGCGCTGGGGCGTCCGGTAAGCGATTTGAACTTGTCCGTTCGCGCGAGAAAGTGTATGAACCGTTTGAATATTCAAACGATCGGCGAATTGGTCTGCAAGTCGGCCGAAGAACTGCTCGAATGCAAAAACTTCGGCGTTACCAGTTTGAAGGAAATTCGTGAAAAACTGGTCGATTTCAACATCAAATTACGAGGAGATTGAGCAAGCGACAAGCGGCTCGTTTCGCTTAAACGATCGTTAGACGCGTAGAACGCGCGCGACGTCGACAAGGCGCGCGCGCGTTTTTTGTAGACGTTTCCCGCCTTCTCGACAAAACGAGAAAACGACCGCCAAGAGAATACGACGATGGCTCTTTTCCAATATAAACTTCACAATCAAGACGCGTCCTGCGCCGCGCGACGCGGAGAATTTGAAACGACGCGCGGAATAGTGCAACTGCCTACTTTTATGCCGGTCGGAACGCGCGGTTCCGTGAAAGGAGTTGAAATTAGCCTATTGGAGGCGACTGGTTCGCAGATTATGCTGTCGAACACGTATCACTTAATGTTGCGTCCGGGCGCGGAGGTCGTTCGTTCCCTTGGCGGTCTTCAAAAATTTTGCGGGTGGAACAAGCCGATGCTGACCGACAGCGGCGGTTTTCAACTCTTTTCATTAGCGAAACTTACAAAAATTTCCGAAGAAGGCGCCGTCTTTCGTTCTCATATCGACGGTCAAAAAATTTCGCTCACGCCGGAAAAATCGGTCGCGATTCAAGAAGCGCTCGGCTCCGATATCGCAATGGTCTTCGATCACGTGATCGAACTGCCCAACTCGCGCGCGTCGGTCGAAGACGCGATGGAACGAACGTTGCGTTGGGCGGCGAGATGTCAAAAGGCGCATACGCGCGAAGATCAAGCGCAATTTGCGATAGTCCAAGGGGGTCTAGAATACGATCTGCGTCGTCGTTGCGCGGAAGCCTTGGCGGAAATGAATTTCCCCGGCTATGCGATCGGAGGACTAAGCGTCGGCGAAGAACCTCAAGAAATGTACGATTGTCTCGACGCGGTAGAGCCGTATATGCCGCGTGAAAAACCCCGCTATTTAATGGGCGTGGGGCGCCCCGAAGACTTGATTGAAGGAATATATAGAGGCGTCGATATGTTCGACTGCGTAATGCCCTCGCGCAACGGACGCAACGCGATGGCGTTTACCGATTACGGTCCGATGCGACTGCGAAACGCGCGTTACGAACGAGACGAGCGACCGCTGGAAGAAAATTGTCCCTGCTCCGCCTGCAAACGAAGTCGCGCGTATATTCGCCATCTCTTCGCGACGGGCGAAATGTTGGGACCAATCCTTCTTACTATCCACAATATTACCTACTATCAACGCTTAATGGCGGGCGCGCGACAAGCGATAGAACAAAATCGATTCGGCGAATACCGCCGTGAAAAATTCGAAGGCTGGACTCGAGGTCTGCCCGATTGAAACGTCGATCAAGAACTCCTAACGTTGAAGAATCGCAAGAAGTCGCCATGAAGCTCCCGACGAAAAAAAACAAATCGCTCGCGTTCAATATGACGCCCTTAATCGATATTACGTTCCTATTGATTGTTTTTTTCGTAATGTCGAACCAACTTATTCGCGACGAAACGGCGATGGAAGCGATTTTGCCCCGCGAAGCTTCAGGCGAACTGCCGCCCGAAGACGACTCCAATAAAATCGTGATCAACGTTCCAAACGCCAAAGAAATCTATTTCGGAGCCAAGCGCGTTACGTTGGACGAGTTGCGCGAACGACTAACGCGAGAAAAAATCCGCGCGAAACGAGATACGTCGATACGAATTCGCGCAAATCGAGACGTCCCATACGGCGCGATCGAACCGATTCTAGTTCTATGCGTCGAGACGGGCTTTCCCGACGCGTCCTTTGCCGTCATAAACGAGTAAGTCCTTAAAACGCGTTGTTTTAGTCTCTTGACTAGTCGTTTGCGTTTGTTCTTTAAAAAGTGAAAACGCGGGACGAAGAGACGGCGCGGGGATTCGCCGACGCGCGGTTGTTCCGTGAACGCTTACGGTTTTAAAAGATCGGAAAGCGTATGCATATCCCTTGGAATCTTGTCGTTTTTTTTAGCGTATGCGGCGAAATCTCTAATCGCCTCAACTAGCGCTTTGGAATCGCTAAAATATTCTCTGACAAATTCATATGATTTAATATGCTTGCCCAACTTTAAATCCTGTTTGCAAAAGTCGCTCGGTTTTTTCTTCGATTTTTGATACTCTAGAAATTTCTTTTCGGAGAAGACAATCAACATTTCAATTTCTGGAGCCGTTACGACGTTGACAACTTTGACTTTGTTTTCATACGCCTTACTAAGTCTAAATTTCTCAGACTTTGAATCGAGAATACGAATCACGGATAATTCCTTGTCAAATCCTTTCCTTAAATAGCGTCTCTCAAACTCGGAGGCTCCTCGACAACATATTACCTCTTCATCTAGCATTTGCGAACGTTCAAAAATCAATAGACAATCCTTAAGTAGTATGTCTATAATCGCTTTTTCGGCTTTTCCCTCGCAAATACAAGCCACAAATTCGGTCAAAGTCAAACTCACTTGCGACCTTCCTCGCCTTCTAATTGAAAGTATTTTTTCAGTCGCACATAGGCTTCGTATCTAGGAGTAGTTCCGCCTAAAAAACCGCTTTGATAAGCCTCGCTTTTCTTGATATCGTTGCGAGTCAAGACGTTTGATAAATTTTCCGCCGTTATTCCGTTTTGATTTCTCGTAATGAAAATACCGTCGTTTCTATCGTATTCGTCTAACAATTCCGGGTAGTGCGTGGAAAATACGAGAACCGCGCCCTTTTGGTTTATTTTCATATCCATAAAGAAACGAATCAGCGTAGCCACGATTTCTTTATTGAAATGATTCTCAATCTCGTCGACAATTATAATCCCGCCTAGCTGAACGGCTCTCAGCGCCATTGTAAAGACGTTTATGCCTTTTATCGTGCCTGAAGAAAGGTAAGCCGACAGCTCTATCGGATTATTCAAAACAAGCTCTTTGTCTTGACAGACAAACTTTAAATAAACTAAGCAAGTATTTTCCCTATATTCAAACTTTAAACGCTCAATGGACGGATCTAAAAAAGCAATCATAGAGGCGGGAATTTCACCAGTCTGCAATCCAAGATCGGTCAACGGAAAAGGCGCGAAAATATTTACGTCGGTATGGAACGTCGTATCAAAAAAAGAAAGTCGTTCCTTTACTTGTCTGTTATATGCAATCGCAATACTAACGTCGTCGGGCAGGAACTTTTGCTCTTCTTTGTCGTCGGCGTCGGTTGCCGCGCGACTCAACGTTTCCGTCGCTCTATCGAAATTAAACAATTCTTTCCGACTCTTTACGCTCGACGTTTTTTTGGTTTTAAGAGATTCTTCTTTAATGAAATAACCGTCGTTTCCCTTGGCGATAGTCGTTTCTAACTTGCAAATTTCATTGTTTTTCTCGGAAAAGAAATAAACGGTTACGACGGCGTTTTGAGCGTCTCCAAGTACGTTTTTAACGTTTAATTGATTGAGAGGGATGCAATCCGCCAACCCAACGGTAAACGCTATCAGCCTTAACGTCGTGGTTTTGCCCGATGCGTTAATACCGATAAAAGCCGCCGTCGGGTTCAAATAGACGTTGGAAAACAAGCGGTATAACTTGTTTTTATCGTCTTCCGAAACTCTTTGCGTCGCCACAAAATTGACGTCGACTTCGTCCTTAAAAAGAGGCAGTCCCTTCGCGGTGATTCTTAATAATTTCATTTCAAACCTCCTCGCGATTATTCTCGTCAGAGACGTTTTTACACGTCATATTGTGGAATTATAACGCATAAAAAGCGTTCATCAACGTCTTTTTTGTTTTTAACAAAAAACACGCGGCGCAAAAGTTATTACGCAAAGTCAAAAAAACGCCGTTCTGATCGATCAGAACGGCGCGATTAAAAAGGCGTCAATATCCCAACGCCTTAAGCAAACCGTCGCATCCGGCGTTTACTTCATTCCACGTCCGTTGAAAATCGTTATGATACCAAGGGTCGTCGATATCGTCCGGCTTGTCGGTAAAATCAAGGAGTCGTTTCATTTTCTTTTCCGAGTCGGCTCCGCAAATTTTCCGCATATTATACAGATTTATCGTCTCCATTCCGACGAGTAAATCATAAAGCGCGTAATCCTTCTTCGTCAATCGTCTCGCCGTCTTGCCTTCGCAACTTACGCCGTGTTTGGCTAAAATTTCTCTTGTGCCGAAATAGACGGGGTTTCCTAATTCTTCAGCGCTTGTCGCGGCGGAAGCGATTTCGAACCGATCTTCGACGCCAAGTTTTCGAACCTTGTCTTTCATCACAAATTCCGCCATTGGACTGCGGCAGATATTCCCGTGGCAAACAAACAGAATTTTATGCACGCGACTTCTCCTTAAAAAAATCGACAAAACGCGCGTTCGCGTCTTTCTTGTCGCTTTGCCCCGCCCCCAAAAAAAGAGCCCGCGTTGAATTATTCGCAACCGACCGCGAACTCTTGCAATTTAAATTAAACGACAATAGCGCTTTATGAAGAAGAAAGTCCTTAGTCGTCGTTATTACGAGACTTTCTCAACGTTTCGTAAGGCGTGTGAAAATTATTCCGAAAACCTAAAGGCTTTTCAAAAGAATTAGACGCGTTGCTTGCTGAAAAATTCCAAATCAGCGTTTAGAAAGCGCGATTTGGAATTTTCAACGACTAGAAGCGTCTGTGCTTTCCCCACTTTTTTAGTATGCGAGTACGCGACTCTTCAATATTTGCCTTAGTTCACGCGAGCGTTTTAAACCTAGCGTAGACGTATTCGTAAATCTGTTCGCGACAAACGCCAATCTCGCTTTCTTCGTAACTATCGGGCAAGCCTTCCCACAGGACGTCGCGAATCAAGTTTTTGACGTTGGCTTCCGTCGTCGATTTATCCGTCCAATGATCGAGTTCGGCAATCTTGGCTTTGATTTTTTTCAAGAGGTCTATCGCGACTGCTTTTAAATTTGCGATTTCTTTCTTGTCCAGATTTTCTTTGAAGAGAAGATCGTACACGGCAAGTTCTTCGTCGTTTTCGAATCCTTCGCGCGCGTAACGTTGTTCTTCTTTCGTCAAATTATCTGCAAATTCCATTAAATCAATAAACGTTTTTTCGATCGTCGCTCGATCCTGTTCGGCGTTGTAGGCGTCGATAATATCCATATAGCGCTCATAGTAGTCTATACGTTTCGGATTGATCTGCAACATTTGGCACAGTCTTTCCTGAATCAACGTTTCAAGGTCGCGAACGAGGAGATTTTTTTTCTTAGCTCGCGCAAATTCACGGTGAAGAAGCTCAAAATTTATCTTGCTAATATCAAAGCGTTTAGACGACTCCCCGTCGTTTTCCGACTTTTCAATAAACACGTAATCGCCTAGAATATGATTGATCTGAACCGCCAGTTCGGTCGTGTCGCTACGCGCGCGACGTTTATTAAGCTCGCCGTAGATTGCGACTACGGCGTCTTTTTTGCGCTTGCTTTCGTCGTCGATATCCGATCTGTCCAAGTATTTCGACAGGCGGATTATTTCCGTCGCGTAAACGGAGAACCGTTTCTTTATCTCGGCGCTCACGCAAACGATATTCGCCGCCTCCTGAAGAAGCTCGATTTTGTCAAAGTCTCGCGCGGCGACGAGAGACGCAAGAGAAAAGTCTTTTTCCGCAAGGAACGCTTCGGCGCGTTCTAGCGCTTCTTGAATTTTGGCGCTTAACGCCGCTTTGTCGATCGTCGGATCGACGCCGTCCGACGCAGTGTTTGCCGTATAATCCGCCAACGCTTTCCGAAGCGCTTTCACTATCCCGATATAGTCGACGATCAAGCCGTTGCTCTTGCCTTCCGCGACGCGGTTGGCGCGCGCTATCGTCTGCATTAGCGCGTGCGCTTTCAACGGCTTGTCAAGATACAGGCAAGACAAGCATTTGACGTCGAAGCCCGTCAGCCACATCGCGCAGACGAAGACGATTCGAAGAGGATTGTCTTTGTCTTTAAACTCCTTGTCCAACTCGCGCGTTTCCATTTTTTTGCGATGCGTCAGAATATCCAGCCCCCATTTCCTGAACGTCTGAACCTCGTTTTGTTCCTGACTGACGACGACCGCCGTTTCCGTTTCTTCCATCCACGCGAGTTTGCGTTTGAGTTCTTCCGCTTCCTGTTCCGAATCGACGCGGCGCGCTCGTCCTTTCAACGCTTCGATCTCTTCTTGCCAATATTTTTCCACAAGGTCGCGCATACGAACGCACGTAACCTTGTTAATACAAACGAACATCGCTTTGCCGCTCAACCACAGGTCGGAATAATGCTTGACAAAGTCTTGCGCGATCACTTCCAGTCTGTTGGGCGACGTCAACAGATGGATTTCTTTAGCAAATTCGCGTTCCAACTTTTCCTGCTGATCCGGGTTAAGTTCCGCCGCTTCGATCGCGTCAAGTATCTTTTCCGTAACGTCCGGGTTCTCGATTTCCTTGATTCGCTCGCCGCGATTTTCATAATAGAGGGGCACGGTGGCGCCGTCTTCGACCGCTCTTTTGAAATCGTAGACGGAAACGTATTTTCCGAACGTTCGCTCGGTGATGTTGTCGTCGGAAAGGAGCGGCGTGCCCGTAAAGCCGAACCGCGACGCCGTTGGAAGCAGGGAGACCATATTCTCGGCAAAAATTCCGTATTGGCTCCGATGCGCTTCGTCGGACATAATCACGACGTCGTGGTCGGGATAGATCGGCTCGAGGTCGGATCGATTAAACTTCTGAATCAGCGTGAAAATAAAGCCGGGGTTTCCCTTTAACTTTCTTACAAGGTCGTCGCCGCTAGACGCGATAAATCGACTTGCCTTCGCTTTGCCAAGCATTCCGCAATTTTCGAACGCGTCGGAAATTTGCTTGTTTAGCTCGTCGCGATCCGTCAAAATAATAAACGTGGGCGAACCGGCGAACTTTCGGCGTATCTTTTGCGCAAGAAACGCCATTGAATAGCTCTTGCCCGAACCTTGAGTATGCCAAAAAACGCCTAATTTGCCGTTTCTTTGTTTGCGCGACTCATACGCTTTGACCGCTTCGTTGACGCCAAGATACTGGTGGTTCCGCGCGAGAATCTTGGTCGTTCGCCCGCCGCTATGATCGTAAAGAATAAAATTCTCAAGGAGATCGAGAAAATTCTCTTTTTTACAGACGCCGCGCAAAAGCGTTTCCAACGCGACGACGCCCGGCTCACGTTCGTTCAAACGTTTCCATTCGTGAAAAAACTCGTATTTGCTCCCAAGCGCGCCGATTTTGGCTTCGACTCCGTTGGAAAGAATCACGAACGCGTTGTAATAGAATAGTTGCGGGATCGTTTCTTGATAATCCGCGTAGTTGTCGTCGTAAGCGGTTCGAACGTCGACCGAGGGCTTTTTAAATTCCGCAAATAGCAAAGGGATTCCGTTCACAAAACCGACGATATCCGCGCGACGACGATAGACGTCCCCGTAAATCTTCAATTCTTTGACCGCAAGAAAGACGTTGTTCTCGACGTTCTGAAAATCGACGACCGACGCTTTCCTTTCTTCCGTTAGACCGCCGGGCTTCTTGACGGTTACGGGCACGCCGTCGCGAATCAAAAAATATTTTTCTTCGTTGATTTGAAGCGCCGAAGACGTCGCAAGGCGAAATTCAAATTTCTTCCGCGCTTCGTCGATTTGCGTTTCGTCGATCCAAGGATTCAGGCGCTTCAACGCCGCGCGAAAATACCGCGCGAGAAGAATTTCTTGGTAATTCTTACGACCAAAAGTTCCCGACTCCCCCAAAACTTCCCCGTTATTGGCGAATTCTACCTCCCAGCCCAGCTCGTCTTCGAGAAGACGACCCGCGCTTTCTTGAACAAGGGTGTTTTCCGAGTAGTCGCGGTTCATTGTAACGCCTTCTTTTATATATGTTTCGGCTTTCGGATATTTCCTAAAGCGCCAAACGTTCGATAATTTGAATTTTCAGTGAAAGGGCGGAATCTGTATTCCAATCATAAACGAATCGTATTGAAACCAACAAGAACAATTTCGTTTTTTACGCGTTTGATTTCGCAGAACAATTCTCGTTTGTTTTTTCATCTGGTCTACGTTTCAAACCTTCGAAGTACAAAAATCTTTCTTTGGCTATTTTTTCACCCCCGTATAAATCTTGCATTCGCGCCTTGTTATGCTTACGACCTGTTTTTTCTTTTTTGCGTTTTTCAATCCAGTCTTGTCCGAACTTCGTTAGGCGTAAATAACTGTTGTCGCCTTGTTGGTTTAACACATAGTCGACTTTAGCGCGCCAGAAAGCGATATTGTCGACGAAGAGGTTTCCAGCGCGTTTCGTCCAGATTTTATCGCCTTCTTTAAAATCCAATTCTTCTTTCACGCGTTTTCTAATTTCATATTTGAGAATTCCGACTAATTTGTTGGGATCGTCGAAATTGGGCGCGTATATGATCGCGTGAATATGAGTCGTTCGCACGTTCAGCGCGTCAATATGCCAGCTCTTTTCGCGGCAAACGTCCACAAAAGCGTCGTGTATGAGAGCGCAAGAAAATTTTTCAAAGACGACTTTGGGGGCTTGGCAAAGATTGCGCATATATTCCAATAACCCAGGTTCGGAGCTAAAATGTTGAGAGTTCCAACGATACGAGCCCTTTTCGTTGCCCAATAACCACGTCGCATAGTAACTAAACGTCAGGAAGTAAACGTTGGTTTGGCGATAGACGGCGACCATATTTGCTCCTTTGTCGTTTTGTAAGCGTTTACGAAATTTCGCGCTTATTTCTTACGCGCGTTGATTCGGAATAAACGTCGCCCAAGAATCGACGGCGTAAGCCGGCGCGCGAAAGCCGGCCGCATTGCGGGCGGATGGGTGGAATCTAAATAACTTTGTTGCTTAAAGTAATGCTTTGGCGTGAGTCGGGTGATTTACGGGAACTTGTTTGCTTAAAGTCTTGTAAACTTCCACCCATCCGCCTGCAATGCAGGCGGCTTTCGCGCGTTTTACTTCGTAAAACGAATCTGGCTTCTCGACTTTGATTTTTTCCTATTACGTCTTTTGACTGATCGTTTGAAAACGTTACAGGTTTTTAGGCAAAACTAGCGGGAAAAATTAAACTCGAGGGTAAGCGTTCACGGAAAGTCGTACTCATTTTTCACGCGCGTTCGCTTTGGAATAAACGCCGCGCGAGAACCGACGGCGTAGCCGGCGCGCGAAAGCCGCCCGCATTGCGGGCGGATGGGTGGAATCTAAATAACCTTGTTACTTAAAGTAATGCTTTGGCGTGAGTCGGGTGATTTACGGAGAACTTGGTTGCTTAAAGTCTTGTAAACTTCCCCCCATCCGCCCGCAACGCGCGGCTGCTTTTGCTTTCGCGCGTTTTACTTCGTAAAACGAATCTGCTTCTCGACTTTGATTTTTTCCTATTACGTCTTTTGACTGATCGTTTGAAAACGTTACAGGTTTTTAGGCAAAACTAG
>JAZRWW010000060.1:0-14740 GCA_045599865.1 Thermoguttaceae bacterium | reverse complement strand
AACCGAACTTTGTCAGGGGGCGGAAATGTTTCCAAGAACGAAAGAAGAACACGAGTTCTGGAGCGCGCGCGAAAGGTATTGGCATGATCGAGCGTCCGTTCTAGAGGATTACGAAGAATACGAGAAACAGATTAACTCCTTAACGGCGGCGAATTCCTCCTTAACTGCGGAAATTTCGTCGAGATTGAATTCGGAGCGCAAATTGATCGCCAAGATGTTGCAAGTTCGTTTTGGCGCGCAAGTTGCGAATTTAACCGCCCGTCTGAACAAGATCGAATCTTCGGAAACGTTGGATAGACTTTCCGATTTGAGCGTGGTATGCAACGATTACGAAGAATTTCTTACAGAAGTGGCAAATTGCGCCGACTAACGCGCGCGTTCCTTCGTCGTCGAAGTCGGACGTTTATTTGATCGGCGCCGCTTGAATATCGACTTCAGTGAACGCTTACAAAATTAGTATGTCCGATACCCGACGTGATCGGTTGCTATGATCGTCCCGGCGCGAAACCGCAGAAGCTAAAGGAAGTTTGTTCCTTTCCGGCGGAGTTAGCCCCTTTTGTTCCAGACTTTGACATAATATTTTTCGACGTTCAACGCGCGGACGTCGACTCGCTCGACGTTCAGCCGATGACGAAGGCGTTTCTCAAAGATTTGCAGTTCGGCAAGAATCCTAAGTTGAAAGACGCGGACATTCTCGACGTCTTCGGCGATTTGCGCGACGTCCGATTAGACCCCGCTTCTTATCAGCCTTTGTTGGCGTTGTTGGGGTATTGGTCGAAAGCCTGCGGCAGTTGTAAGCGATCGCCTAAACTCGGAGAATTTAAACGTCTTGCCGACGAGATGAAGGACAAGGAGTACGAGAGACAAACGATCGAATTGTTAGACCAAGAATACTACGAGAACGCCGTTAAGAAATACGGCGCGCAGTGGGATAAAAAGTTGACCGAAAAAGCGCGTCAAGAATGGCGGCAAAAAGGACGCGAAGCCGGATTACAAGAGAGTCAAGACGATCGGCGGCAGAAAGGAAAGATCGACGATTGCGTTCGTTCGATTCGTCTTTGCGTTACGAAACGCTTTCCCAACGATTCTTTATCGACGAAATGCGAGTACGATCTGCAAACTTTGAAAGACATGCCAAAGTTGACGTCGATACAAGATTACTGTTTCGACGCTCCTTCGATTCAGTGCGTCGAAGATTTTATCGAAAGCAAAACAAAGAATTAGGCGTCGTTCGTATCGTTTGACGAAACGACGTTCCTTTGGCAGTTTTAGCGAACGCAATAGGAACCGTTCAAATGTCTTTTTTCCCTGTTAAAAGCGCGTCAACCTCCGCGCGAATCGGTCGCGTTTTTTTAACGTCGATCCTCGTATTGTCTTTTTTAAACGGTCTTTCCGTCGTTCGCGGCGCGGAACGCGTGAAAATGATCGACGACTGGAAGTTTCGACGCGGCGACGCGGACGAGCCTTCTTGGCGTTTAACTTGGCGTAATCTTGAACCGTTCGCGCTCGCGACGCAAGGCGAGCTTCTCGCCCCGAACGCGCGTCCGAAGAAGGCGTGGGGGACGCCCGGCTTTCAAGTGAAGACGATTCGTCCGGAGTTTGACGATTCCGACTGGGAAATCGTCGACTTGCCGCACGACGCGGCGATTTCCGAGCCGTTTTCTTACGCGAACGAGCCCACGCAGTCGCTTTTGCCCGACTCTCAAGTCCTATGGTACCGTAAAACGTTCGATTTGCCGTCGTCTGACGCGGGTAAAACGATATCGCTCGATTTCGACGGAGTAATGTCTCGAAGCGCCGTTTGGGTCAACGGCTCTTATGTCGGCGGGTGGGGCTACGGCTATTCTTCTTTTCGCGTCGACGCGACTCCTTACGTCAAATTTGGCGGTTCCAACGTCGTGGTCGTTCGTTGCGCGAATCCGCCGCAGTCCTCGCGTTGGTACTCGGGCAACGGGATATATCGAAACGTTTGGCTCGTCAAGTCGCATAAAACGCGCGTCGCTCGCTGGGGCGTCTTCGTTCAAACGCCGCGCGTTTCCGAGGAAGAAGCCGCGCTCGACGTTTCGGTCGAAGTGGAAAACGCCGACGTCAAGGGCGAAGCCGTCGAGGCCGTCGTTTCCGTCGCGATTTATCGACGCGACGCCGACGGAAATAAAATAGGGGACGCGATCGCAAGACTGCCCGAAAAGAGCGTAAGCGTCAAGCCGGGCGAACGCGTCGCGGCGCAATTTGACGATTTCGCGTTGACTAATCCGCCGATCTGGGCGCCGGAGACCCCAAACACTTGTTTTGCCGAAACGACGATTAGCGTCGCCGGTCAAGTCGTCGACGTCGAAGAGACCGCCTTTGGATTCCGTCAAATCGAGTACAAGCCGGACGAAGGACTTTTTGTCAACGGCAAACTTTATGAATTGCGCGGATTCTGCCTGCATCACGATTTTGGCGCGCTTGGCGCCGCGTATAACGCTCAGGCGGAAAAGCGTCGACTCTTGAAGCTCAAGGAAATCGGTTGCAACGCGATTCGTTTGTCGCATAATCCTTCCGCGCCCGAGACCGTCGACCAGTTGGCGAGGTTAGGGTTCCTTGTCCAAGCCGAGGCGTTCGATCAGTGGCGCCGTCCTCAAAACGGAAGTTGGCGCGCCGCCGGTTATCTTGATTTGTTCGATAAGTGGAGCGAAGCGGATATTCGCTCGCTTGTGCGTCGAGATAGGAACTGTCCGGCGATCGTTATGTGGAGCATTGGCAACGAAATACCCGAATTGGACGACCAAGCGGAATTTACGCTTCAAGCAAAACGTCTTGTTGAATTTGCACATCAGGAAGACCCTACGCGCCCCGCGACTTCCGCTTGTAATCAAGCGAAAGCCGGGTTCGGCGAAATTCCCGGCGTTCTCGACGTCTTCGGTTATAATTATTACGGTCGACGCGCCTACGCGGAGTTTCACGAGAAGAACCCGAATACGCCCGTTTACGGTAGCGAAGTCGTTTGCACGGGCGCGACGCGCGGCTGGTACGTCTTTCCCGTTTCCAAAAGTTCCGGCAAATTAAGCGACGGTATGACTGATTTTCATCAGTCTTCTTACAGCTGGTTCGCTTTCGGATTTAATCCCGACAAGCCGCTTGACGGCTGGGCTTGTCCGCCCGATTACGAATTTGAGGCGCAAGATCGCAATCCTTTTGTCTGCGGCGCGTTTGCTTGGACGGGCGTCGACTACCTTGGCGCGCCCTTTACGATAGACGAGCTTTCGCGCAGTCAAGTTTTTACCGATCCTGAAGTCGAAAAGAAGGCGTTGGAAGAGAAGGAACTTTACGGGGCTTGGCGTTGTCCTTTAAGAATATGCGAGACGGGCGCGTTTGATTCGGCGCTCTTTCCGAAAGATCTTGCCTATCTTTATAAGTCGCGTTGGCTTCCCGACGAAAAAACTACTTGGATTCTGCCGCATTGGAATTTTCCTGATCGCGTCGGGGAAATTACGCCCGTCTACGTTTTCACTTCGGGCGATTCCGCCGAGTTGTTCTTAAACGGCAAATCGTTGGGACGCAAGACGAAGGGCGAGTTTCAGTATCGTTTGACTTGGGACGACGTTCGTTACGAGCCGGGCGAATTGCGCGCCGTCTCCTACAAAAACGGAGAAATTTGGGACGAATCGAAAGTTGAAACGATCGGCGCGCCGGTCGCGTTGCGTCTAAGCGCCGAGCGTTCCGAATTGACCGCCGACGGGCGCGACTTGGCGTTTGTTACGCTAGAAGTCGTCGACGCCCAAGGTCGAGTCGTTCCAAACGCTCAAATAGACGTAACGTTCCAAGCGGAAGGCGCCGGAACGCTCGTCGCGACCGATTCGGGCAACGCTTGCGACTTGGTTTCCTACGTCTCGCCGACGCGTCGAACTTTCGCCGGATTGACCTCGGCGATTATGCGTTCCAAGCGAGGCGAGTCGGGCAAATTGACGCTGAAAGCAAACGCCGAAGGCTTGAAGGGCGCTAGCGTCGATTTTGAAGTTAGATAGAGCGAATACGGGAATTCCTCTTGCAACGGACAAATAAATTAGCTAGCATAGGAAGAGGCGGCGCTTGATTGCGTCGCCTTCTCAAACGAACGCTAGTAAAACTCGCGTGGTTCATATAATCGTGTTCGTTTGTTGTTTCCTAAAAAATAAAACAAACGGTTTTTTTGATATTTAGATAAAAAACGTTAATGTTTTGGCTTCTGAATACCGAAATTACCAATAGGTTTTTTCTTATTCCTTAAGGGCGCGTATGGAGACGCGCGACTGAGGAACAAGGCGTTCCGTCCGACGATTTTCCGTCTCGATCACAAAGCGTTTGAGGTCGTTGATTTGCGCAAGGCGGGCAAGTAGCAGGGAAGTTAAGCGATGAAAAGATATGTCGGCTTTTCGACGTTGGTTGCGTTGTGCCTCGGTCTGATTGGCAGTCAGATCGGTTGTCAGTCCGGCTGGAAAATAAGCAATCCTTTTGCCTCGCATCCTCGCGCTTCTTCGGCGGAGGCGCCCGAAGAATTGGACGCGCTTGGCGAAATGGGCGAGCTTACGCCGCCGCCTGAAAATTACACCGTCGGCGACGCTTCGAAATTAAACGGTTCCGAATCGTTGGCGCAAAGGGGCAAATACGAGGTCGAAGACAAGGCTTCCGAAGTCGAGAAAATCGAGAGCGAAACTCGCGCGATCGCCGAAAAGACCGATTCGTATAAGTCGCAAGAATCTTATCAAGTCGCCGATTACAGTCAGAGTTATCAGACGGACGCCGCGTCCGCGACGAACGATTATTCGGCTCAAAATTCCGCGCCCGTTCAGTCCTACGCTCAAACGAGCCAAGCTGTTCCGCAATCCAACGCCGGCGCCGAGCAGGCGATTTCTCAACAGTATCAGCCTGCGGCTCAGGTCGTTCCTCCGTCTTACGCTCAAACGAACCGAGCTTCGGAGGGGACGACGGGGCAAGAATACGCGCAGCCCTCCTCTAATTTCGGTTTTCAAGCGTATTCGGCGCCCGTTGCGAGTTCCGACGTCGCGACGAACGCGCAATTTGGAACCGCGCAAAACGCCCTTCCGCCTAATAACGTCGCGGCGGCTCCTTCTAGCGTTGGATCGGAATTTCCGACTCCAGACTTTCCGACGGCGTCCTCCGTTGCGGACAATAGTTTTCCGACGGCGAATACGTCTTTCCCGACGGCTCAAAATACGAACGTCGTTCCTACGAACGATTTTCCAGCGGCTTCCTTTAACGCCGCTCCTAGTTCCAGTCAGCCTGTTCGCGTCGCGTTGAATCCCGAGCCGAACGTCGCGCCGGGCGCGGCTCCGACGAATTCGCAACCCGCGACGTATTCGACCGGCGCCGCGAATGATTCGGATCCTTATTCGAACGTCTATTACGCGCCTCAAACAACCTCGTCGGGAGCCGGTTTTGCGCCCGGTAGCGCGAGCGGACTGTATTGAAGGTTTGAACGATCGATTAGCTTTGAGGGGCTTTCTTAGCGGAAAGGAAAGTCCCTCTTTTGCTTTCTTGACGAAACGCTATAATTAAGAGAATTGTTATTCGCCGAAAGGCGCGCCGGTCAAGTCGACCGTTGGAACGGCTTTTATCGCAAAGGACGTATAAAATGATTCCGAAATTAGAGACCGCGTTGGCAAAAGGCGCCGTCGTTCTCGACGGGGGAATGGGCACGGAGTTTCAACGACGCGGCGTTCCTGCGGGAACGCATCCCGATTTGTTAAATCTGACGCGTCCAGAGATTGTCAAAGCCGTAATTAAGTCTTACGCCGACGCGGGCGCCGACGTCTTGCTGACGAATACTTTCGGAGCGTCTCGTTTTGTTCTCGAGAAACACGCGTCTCTTGACAAACTTCAAGAAATCAATCGTCGCGCGGCGGAGATTGCGTTGGAAGTCGCGCGCGAATCGGAACGAGACGTCTGCGTCTTTGGCGATTTGGGACCGACCGGCGTTATTCTCGCGTTGGGACAGGTCGACGAACGAGAAATTTACGACGCGTACGCCGAACAGATCGCAATTATGAAAGAAGTCGGCGTCGACGGCGTCGTTTTGGAAACGCAAAGCGATCCGCAAGAGACGATCCAAGGAATTAAAGCGGCGAAAGATTTGGGAATGTTCGTCGCCGCTTCCGCCGTTTTCGACAGCGGAAAAAATAAAGACAGAACGATGACGGGCGTCGCGCCGGAGCAATTTGTCCAAGCGGTCGAAGAGGCGGGCGCCGACGTCGTAGGGGCGAACTGCGGTCGCGGAATCGAAGGCTTCGCGCCGATTTGCGAACGTATGCGCGCCGTTGCAAAGACGCCGATTTCGATGAAAGCGAACGCCGGAATGCCGCAAATGGTCGACGGTAAATTAACTTACGCGCAGACGCCCGACGCCTTTGCGGACGCCGCGATAAAACTGCTCGAATTGGGCGCGAATTTCATCGGCGGTTGTTGCGGTACGAATCCCGATTTTATCGCCGCGATTCGACGTCGAATCGGCTAAACGTTCGCCTTGGCAAGTTCGCCTGTTCAACAGAAAAAATTATTTTTACTAGTTTTTACCTTCCATTAGATTGCGATAAGTATGTCGACCTCAGAATTGAAATCGGAACTCCAAGACGGCGCGAGTGAAGCGGAAGCGCCTCGTTCGTTGCATTTCATTGAACAAATTATCGAAGACGACAATAAGTCGGGACGTTTCGGGCGCCGCGTCCATACCCGTTTTCCCCCCGAGCCGAACGGATATTTGCATATCGGACACGCGAAGGCGATTTGTTTGAGTTCGGGTATGGCCGAAGAATTTGGCGGTCTTTTCAACCTGCGTTTCGACGACACGAACCCCGCGAAAGAGGACGTCGAATACGTCGAATCGATCAAAGAAGACGTCAAGTGGCTTGGAGCGGATTGGGGAGATCGACTCTTTTTCGCGTCCGATTATTTCGAACAGATGTGGGAATACGCCGTCCAGTTGATTAAAAAAGGCAAGGCTTACGTTTGCGATTTGAGCGCCGACGAGATTCGCGAGACGCGCGGAACAGCGACGGAACCGGGCAAGCCTAGTCCGCGGCGCGATCGTTCCGTCGAAGAGAATCTCGATCTGTTCCAGCGTATGCGCGACGGCGAATTTCCGGACGGCTCTAAGACGTTGCGCGCGAAAATCGACATGGCGTCTCCAAATTTCAATATGCGCGATCCCGTGATGTATCGTATCGTTCGCGCGACGCACCATCGCCAAGGGAACAAGTGGAACGTCTATCCGATGTACGACTGGGCGCACGGACTAGAAGACTCGATCGAGGGTATTACGCATTCGATCTGCACGCTTGAATTTGAAAATCACCGCCCTCTTTACGATTGGTTCCTTAACGAGCTGGGAATTTACCATCCGCAACAAATAGAATTTGCGCGCCTCAATTTGGGCTATACCGTGATGAGCAAGCGCAAGTTGTTGGAACTTGTCAAGAAGAATTACGTCGACGGCTGGGACGATCCGCGAATGCCGACGATTTGCGGTTTGCGCCGTCGCGGCTATACGCCGGAGTCGATCAGACTCTTCTGTAAAACGATCGGCGTCGCGAAATTCAATAGTTTCATCGACGTTACGATTTTGGAAAACGCCCTGCGCGAAGATTTGAACAAAAAAGCGACGCGTCGAATGGCGGTTTTGAATCCGATTAAGTTGATTATTGACAATTACCCGGAAGACCAACGCGAAACTCTTACGGCGATCAACAATCCCGAAAACGAAGCGGACGGAACGCGCGAAGTTTCCTTCTCGAAGACTTTGTTCATCGAGCGCGACGACTTTATGGAAGACGCGCCTAAGAAGTATTTCCGACTAACGCCCGGTAAAGAAGTTCGTTTGCGTTACGCCTATTACGTAACTTGTAAAAATTGCGTAAAGGACGCCGAAGGAAACGTCGTTGAAGTTCACTGCGATTACGATCCCGAGACGCGCGGAGGCCAAAGCGCCGACGGTCGAAAAGTTCAAGGGACGATCCATTGGGTCGACGCGAATACCGCGATCGACGCCGAAGTAAGGCTTTACGACCGTCTGTTTACCGTTTCGAATCCCGACGACCCGCAAAACGCCGGCGACTACAAGGATTATTTGAATCCCGATTCGCTTAAAATTCTGCGCGACGCCAAATTGGAATCGGCGCTTGCCGACGCTAAGTTGGAAGATAGGTTCCAATTTGAACGTATCGGATATTTTACGCTCGACAAGACGGCGACCGCAGAAAATTTGGTCTTTAATCGCACGGCGTCGTTGCGCGATACGTGGAGTAAAGCGTCTAAGAAATAATCGCGTCGTTCTTTGAGTTCGAAGCGATTTGCGAATAGAAAGTTAAACGGACGATATGCGCGTCGTCCGTTTTTTTTCTACCTTGCGCGTTCCTTACTTTACGAGTTGGAAAATCTGGAGTATAATTAAAAAAAGTTCCTTAAGAAACGGAACGCGTTTCGTAGTCGGTTTTTGAGCGTCGTTTGTCGACGAACCTTTGAGTCGGACGTTAGATTGGCTTAAGTTTGAGCGTGGAAAGATGAAAATATTAGTTACGGGCGCGAAAGGTTTTGTCGGTCGAAATCTTGTCGCCGAATTAAAGAACGTCAGAGACGGAAAGGCGAAAGGCTACCCTCTCTCTTCTGATTTGACGATTTTTGAATACGACGTCGATTCCGATCCTGCTTCTCTCGACGAGTATTGTCGCGAGGCTGATTTCGTATTTAACTTGGCGGGCGTGAACAGACCGCAAAATCCCGACGAGTTTATGAAAGGCAACTTCGGTTTTGCGTCGACCTTGTTGGAAAAACTCAAGGCGTATGGGAACCGAAATCCGATTATGATTTCTTCCTCGACGCAAGCGGCGCTTGACAATCCTTACGGGCGTTCGAAGAAAGCGGGCGAGGAGCTGATTTTCCAATACGGCGCGGAAACGGGCGCAAAGACGCTTGTCTATCGTTTTCCGAATCTCTTTGGGAAATGGTGCCGACCGAACTATAACAGCGTCGTCGCGACGTTCTGCCATAACGTCGCCAACGGTCTGCCGATCCAAGTGAACGATCCGAACGTCGAATTGACTCTTGCTTACGTCGACGACGTCGTGCAAGAATTGATCGCGGGACTGACCGGCGACGAGCGCCGCGAGGGCGATTATTGCGTCGTTTCGACGACGCATCGCGTGAAACTCGGACGAATTGCGGAATTGATCCAATCCTTTGGCGAAATACGATCCAGTCTTTATGTTCCCGATTTATCGGACGAATTTGTAAAGAAGTTGCACGCGACGTATACGAGTTATTTGCCCGTCAAAGAGTTTAGTTATCCGCTGACGATGCACTGCGACGCGCGCGGTTCTTTTACGGAAATTTTGCGCACTTCAGACCGAGGACAATTTTCGGTAAACGTTTCTAAGCCGGGCATAACCAAAGGCGAACATTGGCATCACACGAAAAACGAAAAATTTCTCGTCGTCTCCGGCAAGGGCGTTATTCGTTTTCGCAAACCGGGCGAGACGGAAGTTTATGAATATTTCGTGAGCGGGGACAAGATGGAAGTCGTCGATATTCCCGTCGGATATACGCACAACATTGAAAACTTGGGCGAAACGGATTTGGTCACCTTTATGTGGTGCAACGAATGTTTTGATCCGAACAAGCCCGACACTTACTTTTTGCCGGTCGATCCCGCGAAGGAAGGATAACGCAACAAATGAAAGTAATTACGATCGTTGGGACGCGTCCCGAAATTATCCGCCTCTCGCGCGTTATGGCGGCGTTGGACAAATATTTTGAGCATAAGATCGTTCATACGGGTCAGAATTACGACTATGAACTCAATCAGGTCTTTTTCGACGATCTTGGCGTTTCAAAACCGGCGTATTTTTTAAATTCGGCGGTCGGCACGGCGGCGGAGACGGTCGGCGCGATTATCGCGCGAGTCGACAAAGTCCTTGTCGACGAGAAGCCGGACGCCGTGTTGATTTTGGGCGACACGAACAGCTGTCTTGCCGCTTACCCCGCGAAACGTCATAAGATCCCCGTTTTTCATATGGAAGCGGGCAATCGTTGTTTCGACGAGCGCGTGCCCGAAGAGATCAATCGTCGTATCGTCGACCATATTAGCGACGTCAATTTGCCGTATAGTTCGATTTCGCGCGAATATCTCTTGCGCGAGGGACTGCCGCCGGAACGCGTGATCAAGACGGGAAGTCCGATGTTCGAAGTCTTGAGTTATTACCGACCTCAAATCGACGCGTCGAACGTCTTGGAACGTCTGAATTTAAAGCCGCAAGATTATTTCGTGGTCAGTTCGCATCGCGAGGAAAACGTCGACGATCCGAAACAATTTGCTAAAATGGTCGAGTCGTTGAACAAATTGGCGGAAAAATTCGGCAAGAGAATTATTTTCTCGACGCATCCGCGAACGCGTAAGCGAATCGACGCAAGCGGCGCTAAGTTGAGCGAGTTAATCGAATTGATGAAGCCGCTTGGATTCCACGACTACAACAAGTTGCAAATCGATTCGAAGTGCGTTTTGTCCGACAGCGGGACGATCAACGAAGAATCGTCGATTTTGAATTTCCCCGCGATCAACATTCGTCGCGCTCACGAGCGACCCGAAGCGATGGAAGAGGGAACGACGGTAATGACCGGGTACGATTGGGATAAAATCGAGACCGCGCTCGAAATTCTCGAAACGCAGAAAAGAGGCGGAGAACGCACGTTGCGATTAGTCGCCGATTATTCTATGCCGAACGTTTCGGAAAAAGTCGCGCGCGTTATTTTGGGATACGTCGACTACGTTAATCGAGTCGTTTGGCGACGCGACTAAAAAGAAGCGTTCACGGTAAGACGCCGAATGAAATTCGGCGGTTGGGTTGGAACAAGGCGCCCGTCCTAATATTTGTACTTTCAGTAATCCAACCGCCGCATTAAATGCGGCGGCTTACCGCGCGCGTTTTCAGTGAACGCTTCCGTGAAAAACGTCTTCTTTCAGCGGCGCTTGTTATATTCTATAAAACGTTATAATTCTTCCAGCGGGTATGTTTTTCATCGTTTGATTTTGACGCGTTCTTTGTTCCGCGCGACGTTGCGAATAGTTTTGGCGGCGTTTCGGGCTTTTTTCGCGTGAGATCGGCGACGTCAAAAGAAAAGGGGCGCGATATGGCGGAAGACTTAGAACAATTTAACGTCGATTTGAGGCGTCTTGCGATCGTCGCGCGTAAACGTTCGTTGCATGAAACGCGCGATTTGGCGGTTCGCGTTTTTTGCAAAGAGGCGAAGAACCTGTTTTTTTACTACGTTCTCTTGGCTTTGCCTGTCTACTTAATCGATCTAGTCTTCTGGTTTTTTGTATTGAAACCCTTCGATTGGCTGTTGGATTCGTATTCGTTTTCTCATCTGGATTCAAATTTTGCATTTTTTTGGACAATGACGGTCAACGCGTCGATCATATGGCTGACAATTTCCATTGAAACGGATTTTGTCGGTTCGTTGGCGACTCGTTATCTCGGCTTTTGGCTCTTTGCCAACGGAGAGAAAATCGATCGTCGCGCCGTGTTTCGTTCGTGGCGTTCTTGTTTTTTCCGCTTGTTTTTCTTTTTAGTCTTTCCGCTGGTTCTGCGTTTCCGTCCCTATTACGCGGAGACGATTCTTTTGGAACGCGCTCCTTTTCGTAAACGGCGCGGGCAAAGTTCTATCGTTCAACGCGTGCGTTACGTCGTGTTGGAAGGCGGCGCTTCGGGCTTTTTTTCCACCGAGGCGTTTTATTTGGTTCCGGGCGCCCTTTCCGGTTGCTTTACGCTCTTCTTTTTCGTTTCCTCTTTGATTGCCGAGCCCGCCCTCTGTTTTTATTTGCTTTGTTTCGTCTTCTTTCCTATTTTCATTTTCGCTTGCAAACTATACAAGGTCGTATTTAGTTTTCTAGCGTATATAAATTACCGCATATCGTGCGAAGGTTGGGATTTGCGTTTGGCGTTTGAATCGGAAGTCGCGAAAATTCGGGAAGACGAAGCGTTTGACTCGACGTCGAATACCGGCGTTAGGACGCGTCGACGCGCGCGACGCGGCGAGTTAAGTCCGTTGGCGTTGGAAGACGAAGAGGAAGCGGACGTCGGAAAGGGGGATGGGAAATGACTCGTTTCGTTCTTCTTTTAGCTTTTTGGACGACGTGTATTGGGACGTCTTGCGATTTGTTCGCCGACGACGAAAACGTTGCGAACGCGCAAAACAGTTCGGAAACGCTCGAAAGCGCCGAGGAAAACGACGCCTTTCATAAGGCGCTTAAAAAGACGCGCGCGCCTTGGCTTTCCAAGGACGCTGAAGACGTCGTTTATTTGCCCAAGCCGGAGCGACGCGCGCTAAAAGTTCCAGAAGAACATAATTGGGATTTTTCCGGCGTTAAGACGGCGTTAAAGGTTCTCTATTGGATTGTCGTCGCCGTGTGTTTTACCGTCGCGATCGTTTTAATCGTTCGATTTATCGCGATCAATAAGGGGCGTTGGGGGAGTCGAACGAAATGGAAAGACGCGATAAATAGAGCGCGTCGGCTTGAAACGCTGGCGCCGGAAGCGCGCGCGCGGTTCGACGACTTGCTAGAAGCCGCAATGGACGCGCTCGAGCGAAACGATTTACGCAACGCGTTAATTTTTTATTTCAGTTGGATTCTTGTCGAATTAGACAAGCGCGAATTAGTCTTTCTCGATAAAGGAAAGACTAACCTCGAATATTTGAGAGAGTTGAAGGACGTCGAGCCGTCGCGTTCGATTTATCGCGCGACAATGCGCGAATTTGAGCGCGTTTATTACGGAGGTCGTCCTATCTCGCGCGAAGAATTTGACGCCGTTTGGCGTTTGCGCGAGTCGTTGGAGTCGACGTTGCGCGAGAAAGACGCGCTAGCGGAATCGCAGAACGCCCAAGGCGCGCGCTTCGCGAGTCTTCTGTTGACTGGAACGTTGATTCTTTCGTGTTTCTTGTCGGGTTGTTCGCGTCGTGAGAAAACTTGGAATTCCAGTTACGCCTCGCCCGCCTATGCCGATTGGAACGACGAAGTCAGTCTTAACGGCGTCGACGTCTTTGAACGTTATTGCCGTTCGAAATTCGGACGCGTCGGCAAGCCTTCTCGTTCCGTCAACGGCAAGAATTACGACGCGATCATCGTTTTTCATTCTCCTACGTCTTCTTCCTATACGTCAAACCTTTTCGGCGTAGGGTGGGATTTGCAGCCTTCGCCATACGAGGAGTTAAGTCCGAAAGAACGCTCGGCGATGCTTCAAAAGTACGTCGATTCAACCGAGGACGATTGGAACAGATTGGCGCGTCCTAGGTCGGTTCAACTTTGTTCCGCCGAAATTGAGGAATGGCTGAAAGCTAAGAAGGGAAGAACTTTCGTTTGGGTTTTGTCGGGGCACAGTTACGAATTAGAATACTGGAGAAAGGCGCGCGAGCGTCTTGTCGCGGAAAATTCGAGTAGTCTCGAAGAATGCGACGAGCAGATTCGCAGATTGGTTGAGGCGGAAAAATGCGCGCGACTTCAGTTGACCTTAGAATTGGCAAAAAGACGAAATCGCGCCGGAACGCTTTTATTACAGGAGACGTTGAAGTCCGAACAGGGAGACGAGGCTTCGAAAGAGACTGAAGACGCCGAAGAGAACGAGGCGCCCGTCGATTTTTCAGCCGGTATAACTCCCTCCTTGACCCAACAAAAAATTGAGCGATATTTCACGCCCGACGACTTTTGGCGAAACGATTTTCGAATCGACGGTCGCGATTACGACCTCGCGCCCAAAAGCGAAACGCAAAAGATTCGGTCGTCGCAGTTTTTAATTCAAGCGTCGACTGCGGCGATAGAACCGCGTCTCGAGCGTTTTTCGGGCGAGCCGACTTGGACGAAAAATTTACCGAAGGAACGCCTCTCGACGGAAACTCGACGTCTTGAAGCGCAAGTTTCGTTGGAAACGCTTCTCGCGCTTGGAGACGTTCCGCTTGTACAACGTCTTCGCGTCGGAGAGGGGCAAGTTCTTGTCGTTAATTCGACTTCTTTTTTGTCGAATTACGCGATGCTCGATCCGACGAATCGCGCGATCGCGTCCCGTTTGACCGACGAATTTAACAAAGACGGGAACGTCGCTTTTTGTTACGGCTCTTTTGGGGGATTCTTTGACAAAGGTAGGCAAATCGAGGTTGATCGAGGCAAGTTCTCGTTGACGAAACTTTCTCCCTTTACGATTTTTATTTGGCACGCCTTTTTATTAACGACGCTTGTTTTCTTCTATTTCTTTCCGATTTGGGGGCGCGCTAGGCGTATGAGACGCGAGCGCGTCGAAGATTTCGGCTTGCACGTCGACGCGACGGCGCGTTTATTGAAGGAATGCGGCGGCGTTGAATGGGCGCGCGAACATATCGAAGCGTTTCGCGCGTCCGAACAATCAAACGACGGAAAGCGCTTTTAGCGTCGTTGTTTTGTAGGCGTTACGGAAAACGGAGCGTTTTTTTAATTTTTTACGTCGGAAATTTGAGGTAAGCGTTCACGAAAAGTCGCGTATCAATGGAAAGCCGCGTATCAACGATACGCGGATATGGTGAATCGCTAAAAAAGCGTCTCGAACAGCGAAACGCCAATACGTTGAAGGTTTAAGGAAAGCCGCGTAGTTTTGATTCAAGAGCGTTAACCGACGTCTTCTATTTTGCGTTTTCACAAGCCGAAACAGTCCGCGTATCGTTGATACACGGCTTTCCACGAACGCAT
>JAZRWW010000059.1:0-1414 GCA_045599865.1 Thermoguttaceae bacterium | reverse complement strand
CTCGCGTCGGAGTCCGCTTGGACTTACGAGTTCGTTTCGTCTGGAACGACTTATCAAGCGATCGATCTGACGCCTAATCGCGAATACGAATTTGTCGTCGAAGCGCGCGGAAGCGAAAAATACGAGGCGTCGGTTTCGGCGTCGTCGACCGTGAAGACGCTTCAAACGACGTTGACGAGCGTTTCGATTAGCGGAACCGCCAAAGTCGGCGCTACGCTGACGGCGAACGTCGACCCGACAAACGCGAACGTCGAATATCAATGGCGTCGCGGCGACGAGCCGATTCAGGGCGCGACCGGCGCGACCTATACGGTTTCGATCGACGACGTTGGCAAAACGTTGACGGTCAAAGCGACGGGAACCGGCGATTACGTCGGAACCGTAGAATCGGCGGCAACGGCGACGGTTCCGCAAGTGAAACTTGCGAAGCCCGAATCGTTTGCGGCGACCGACGTTTCCGACTCGACGATAACCGTCTCTTGGCGCGAGGTCGAACGCGCGGTCGAATACGAACTGCAATATTCTTCAAACGACGGCGTCAAGACGATTTACGTCGCCGGAACGTCGTATGCTTTGACCGATTTGAAGCCCGGTCAAGAATATCAAATCCAAATCAAAGCGGTTGGAAACGACAAATACGAAGATTCGACGCCTGTTGCAATTAGCGTTTGCACGTCTAAAAAGTCCCTTGACGAGGGGCTCCTTTCGACGACCGAAACGGTCGACGCCGACGGAACGACGACGGTTTCGGCCTCTCTTCTTGGCGTCGAGAACGCGACTTACGTTTGGTATCGCGTCAAAGACGACGAGAAAACGGAAATTGGCGTCGGCGCTACGTACCAAGCGTCGATCTTCGACGTCGGCTATGAATTAGTCGTGAAAGCGACGCCGACTGGAGACGACTTTGACGCGACTTCCGTTGAAGCGACGGCGCTAGAATTTGTTCCGAATCCCTCGAAAATCGAGATCGATTCGAGTAAAATCGACTCGAGTAAAACGGTCGAGGAATATTTTACGCAAGCGGTCGCCGTGATCCAAGACGGCGGAACGATTACGTTTGAGGAAAACGCGAAGTGGACGATCTCCGTCGATTCGACGATCAACGTCGGCAAATCGCTGACGATCGACGGAACCGGCGCGAATATCGCGTTCAACGGCGTCAAGCCTTTAGCCGCCGCCGTCCTCAGAACGTCGGGCGACTACGACGGCGACGGAAAGCGTCGACTCTTCGAAGTTGGAGCCGCAGGTTCTTTGACCCTGTCCAACGTAACGATTAAAAACGGTTACGCCGATTACGGCGGCGCGATTAAAAACTCCGGGACGTTGACGCTTAACGGAGTTACGTTCGAAGACAACGTCGCGACGAAAAACGGGGGCGCGATCTTCAACGCCGTCGGCGCGAAGTTGACGGTCG
>JAZRWW010000058.1:0-10487 GCA_045599865.1 Thermoguttaceae bacterium | reverse complement strand
GAATCGCGTCGTAAGGCGCGCGCGATAAGCCGTCCGTCTTTAGACGGGCGGATCGGCGCCGCCGAAAACGCGTCCATTACAAAAGCGAAATTATCCGACGCCCCCCCGCGTCGTAAGACGCGGGCG
This sequence comes from Thermoguttaceae bacterium, assembly GCA_045599865.1. GTDB lineage: Bacteria > Planctomycetota > Planctomycetia > Pirellulales > Thermoguttaceae > RUG369. The sequence goes on along the minus strand of JAZRWW010000058.1, from coordinate 10,361 downwards.
TGGAAGCCGCCGGTTATATATCGGCGGATAGCGTCGGTTCGCAAAACGTCGATCACGCGACACGGAAAGAAAACGAACGTTTCAACGATTTAAAATCGTAGTTTTTTGGTTATGAAGGCGTCCGCCGATATGTAATCGGCGGCTTCCACGCCCGCCTAACGGCGGGGTTCCGCTCCAAACTTTATCCGTAAACGCTTACGAACTTTCAGACGACGCGTCGACTGTAAAAAAACAAAAATCGTTTACGCGACGTCCCGCGGAACGCCGATCCGCCCGTCTAAAGACGGACGTCTTTTCGCGCGCCGCTTGCGCGCCGGTTCTTGCGCGGCGTTTTCCATAAACGCATAGAGAATAAACGAAGATAACACAATTAGATAAAACAGGTTTAATATGAACAATATTCAAAAAGAATCGAACGAACGGACGCGCGAAGCATATTCCGCGCCGAATTATCGTTTGAGCGCCTTTGAGACGAGCGATTTGATTACAACCAGCGGCGAAATTCCCGAGCCCCAGCCCGGCGCGGTCGGTTTTTTCTTTGAAGACGTCGGCGCTCCTTCGTCGAGAGCCAAGTCGCCTTGGTAGGAACGCCCGACGAGGAACGCTTTAAAAACGTCGCTTTATCGGGCGTTTTTCAGAAATTCGCGCTTTCTTGCGCGACTGTTGAGAATTTGCAGTCGGTCGCGGTGTTCCTGAACGGTCTTGCGACTGACTGCGACGTCGAATTCTTGACGCAATTTATTGGCGATTTCTTCGTCGCTCAAGGGCGCGTTTTTGTCTTCGGCGTCGACGATTCGCCTAATGATATCGGCGACGTTCGCGCTAGTCACGCCGTCGACGACCGCCTTCGGAAAGAGCGATTTAAACGCGACGAATCCTCGCGGCGTCGCCAGCCATTTGTCGTTGCAAGCGCGCGAGACGGTCGAAGAATCGAGTCCTAATTTGTCCGCGATTTGCTGTTGAGTCAGCGGTCTTGGCGTCGTCGCCGGGGCTACGAAATAGTCCGTTTGGAAGTCGACGACCGCTTTTGCGACGCGCAGCAACGTCGAATCGCGATTACGCAACGCGTCGATTAACGCTTGCGCCTCGACTAGCTGGCGCCGCAGATATTCTTTCGTCTTCTTGTCGACGCGCTTAGAAAACAACATTTTTCGATAATACGGGTCTAGTTCGACGTCTTCTCTCGAATCGTCAAGTCTTGCTATCCAGCGTCCTTTTTCCGTTCGTTCGACGACAATTTCCGGCTGAATCCAACGAGTCGGCGCGCGCTCGCTCGAAAAAAGTTCTTCAGGAGGCGGATAGAAAGGGAAGGGTTGCGCGTAAATTTGCGAGAGAGTCGCTTGAGCTATTCCTGATTTATCCGCGAGGACGCCGATTCTTTTTTTGAAAAAATCGTCGAAATAATCGGCGATCAATTTTCTCAATTCCGTAGCATAGGGCGCGTCGGGACGCAGGCGTAGAAGCAGGCTCTCCCTCAAATCGCGCGCGCCGACGCCCGGCGGATCCAACGACTGAACGATTTCCAGGGCGCGTTCGGCGTTTTGGCGTTCTTCGGAGGTCGGCTTGCTCCGAAAGAGCGCGTCCAACGGATCAAGCGACGGCGAAAGGGACGCGGCGTCCGTCAGCGCTTGACGCGCTTGCTCGCGTTCTTCCTTGGTCGATTTTCGTTCGACGATCGCGTCAAATTCTTCAAGAGCGAGTCGACGCGCCTCGCGCGAGGACGCGTCGGAAGAAAAATAATCGTCCAACGCTTTTTTTGCGCGCGCGCGTTCGTCGCGAGTCGACTCGATTCCGAAGAGCGCGTCGAACTGGTCGACCCCGCGTTGTTGGTCGTCGTCTAATTCCGGGTACGCGACCGCGTTCGAATAGGCTTGCTTTAAGACCGAGTCGCGGTCGATTCGAACGTCGTCGATACGAAAGTAGCCCGAGGAATCGAGGGCGTCGACGATCTTTTCGCACAACGCGAGAACGCGCGGCTCGACCGTTGCAAATCGACCGTCAAGACGCAGTTGGCGAAGCAAGTGTTCGCGCAACGACTCTCCCGAGGGCGCCGCAGGATCAAACGCGAATTCGTCGTCTAACGACGAACCGACGGAATATTCGCGAGACGATCGAGAATTGACGAAAGATTTTTTGAATAAAACGTCGACTTCGAAATCGGCGCGATTTTCTTCGTCGTCGGAACGCGCGCCGTCGTCGAAAACGGACGCGTCGCGCGCGAAGGACGCTTCCGTCGCGTCGTTCGATTCAGATTCGTTGCGTTTGCGCGACGAAATGAAGACGTTGTTTTGCGATTCGACGTAAGAATCGACGTCTTCGTTCGAGCGTTCCAGCAGACTTGAGAACTGAATCTTTTTCTGTTGCGCGTACAACTCCTGCTTGAGTCGATTCGCTTGTCTTACGACCGCTTTGCGCTCTTCGGAGAGTCCCAGCCCCATTCTTGAAGTCGGCATGTCAAATCGTTCGTCCTATAAACTAAACGCGTCGTTGCGAAATAGAAGCGCGCGAGAAAAAACGTCAAAACGCGTCGTTTTTCTCGTCTTACGCTTCGCCGGTTTCGGGCGCGCGATCAGGCGCCGTTCTATTTTTCAAGGATAACGTCGGACGCGTCGACGAGGCTTCCGGCTCCGAACGACGCGCGACTTCGCGCAAACCGAACGTTTTTTTCGATCGCGCGTCTTCGGCGGAGAGAGAAGACGCGACGTTTCCGGCGGTTTCCGGCGCGACTTTTGACGTCGACGCGGGGGCGCGCGACGAAACGTTCGCCCTATTCGCCGCGTTTGCCAAATTTGTCGCGTTTGTAGAAGTCGCCGCGTTTGTCAAAACCGTCTCCGTCGCGCGGACGACTTGCGAGTCAAGTTCTCGTTTTACGGGCTCCAATAGGTCGTCGATTCGTCCCGCGACGAAAGAAACCAATCCCGCGATTCGCGCGTTAAGAAGCGAATGAGCGACGAGAACGGGAATTGCGACGATCAATCCGTCGACCGTCGTAACGAGCGCGAAATAAATTCCGTTGGCGAGATTTCGACCGGAAGCGTCGTCGACCGCAAGTTCGCCAAAGGTAGAGACCATGCCGATCACCGTTCCGAGCAGACCCAGCATAGGCGCGACGTTTCCGATAACCGACAGCGGGTCGGTTCGACGATAGAGCGCGGCGGTTTCGTCCGCCAAGGCGTCTTCGATCGCCTTTTCGACCGCATGCCAGCCGCGATCCGTTTCGCGTAAGCCGCAAGCCAACGCGCGACCTAGAAACGAGTCGTTTTGAGACGCTTTTTCGAACGCGGAGCGATAGGAGCCCGATTTGACGTCGGGGGAAATTTCTTCCGTTAGATCGGCGGGCGCAAGGGTCGATCGACGAAGCGTCAAACAAAGACGAATGATCAACGAGACCGCTAAAATCGACGAAATCAACAGGACGAACCCGATCCAACCGCCGGCTAAGACTAAATCGACAAATTTAGCGCGTTCGGAAGACTTCGACTCCTTGGCGTTTGACGCCGGATTCGTCGCGATCTGCGCGTCGGACGAGTCGACGTCGGGAAGGGGCGCCTCTTCGACAGCGGAGGCGGACGGCGCGGACTCCGAGTCGTCAAGCGCGGAAAAATCGAGCGATTCTTCTTGCGCATAGGCGTTTGACGCCGCGTTAAAATCGGCGTCGACCTTCCAAGACGCGACGTTCCAAGACGCGACGTTCCAAGACGTCGCCGTCAAAAAAAGCAAGAGTAAAGTAATTTTTTTCATTAGGCGTTGCACGATATGTTTTCTAGCGTCGATATCGACTAGTCTTTACTTATTTTTTACGGTTCTTGCGCCCCCCTCGTAAAAATTACGAGGGATTGTATAATTCATTATATAAGGTTTGTTTTCTTTTCGATAGACTCAGTTCTACGAAAAGCGCCAAGAAATGCCAAAATCGTGAAAATTCCCTTCGAAAAATTAGAAGAGACGATTTTTTTGGCTGATACCAAAGACAAGTAGAAAATAGGAAGGCTTTCCAAATGGCGAAAAAAACGATCGCTAGCGTCGACGTTGCCGGAAAAAAAGTGTTAATTCGCGTCGACTTTAACGTTCCGCTCGACGAGAACGGGAACATCACCGACGACCGTCGTATTCAGATGGCGTTGCCCACGATTAAGTCGGTTCTTGAACGCGGCGGCAAAGTTATTCTAATGAGCCACTTGGGACGTCCGAAGGACGCGCCGGATCCGAAATACACGTTGAAACCGACCGCCGTTCGTCTTGGCGAACTTCTTCCGGGCGTTAAAGTCGATTTTGCGTCGGATACCGTCGGCGAAGACGCTCAAGCGAAAGTCGCCGCGTTGACGGACAAATCGGTCGTCGTTCTCGAGAACCTTCGTTTCCAACCGGGCGAAAAGAAGGGTCTTGCCGATTTTGCGGAAAAATTGGCGTCCTTTGCCGACGTTTACGTCAACGACGCGTTTGGCACCTGCCACCGCACCGACGCCTCTATGGTCGCCGTTCCGAACGCGATGGTCGGCAAGCCGCGCGTTTGCGGTTTCTTGGTTGAAAAGGAAATCAAGTATTTGACCGACGCGATTAGCGCTCCTCAACGTCCGTTCGTCGCAATTCTTGGCGGCGCGAAAGTTTCCGACAAGATTATGGTTATCAAGAACTTGTTGGGAATTTGCGACAAAGTCCTCATCGGCGGCGCTATGGCTTATACGTTCTCGCTCGCGCAAGGCGGCAAAGTCGGCAAGAGTCTCGTCGAACCCGACAAAGTCGACCTCGCGAAGGAATTGTTAGCCGAAGGCGGCGACAAATTGGTTTTGCCCGTCGACGTTCATTGCGGCGACGCGTTCTCCGCCGACTGCAATAAGCAAGTCGTTCTTTCCGGACAAATTGCCGACGATTACGAAGGACTTGACATTGGACCCGAAACCGCGAAGAAATACGCGGAAATTGTCAAGACCGCCAAAACGGTCGTTTGGAACGGACCTATGGGCGTTTCCGAAATGCCTCCGTTCGATTTCGGTACGAAGACGGTCGCTCAAGCGGTCGCGGACGCGGACGCGGTTTCGATTATCGGGGGCGGCGACAGCGCGGCCGCAATCCAAAAGCTCGGTTTTGCCGACAAAGTTTCGCACGTCAGCACGGGCGGCGGCGCCAGCTTGGAAATGCTCGAAGGCAAAAAATTCGCGGCGGTCGAATTGCTTGACGAAGTTTGAGTTTAACTTGAATTAATCGTTTTACGAGTTAATTTTTTATCGTGAATCCAACGCGTCGCGTCAAGTGAAAAACGTCGACGTTTGACGCGTTGTTTGGGCGTCGAATTTTCGGCGCCTTTTTTATAGCGTTTTTGCTTTTTGACAATAATTACGATTCAAATTGCCGTTTTTGATAAAAGGAGAGCTGAAAATGCGTTTGGCGGAAATTTGCGTCGACGGGCGATCCCGTTTTGGCAGTCTGGCCGTATGGAGCGAGGCCGAAGAGGGCTGGCTCTTTGTTTCCGATTTGTTTAAGCAAGTCAAATCTCCTAAAGACACAAGATATTTGTCGGCCGGTTTGATGTTGTATCGCACTACCTCATACGACGACAAAGACGTCGACGTCGACGATATTCGAAGGGCGCTTAGCGCGTATGAAGCCAAGCATTTAGGGAAGGCGAAGGCGTATAAGCCGGGCGTCGACGATTCCGAATATGCGACGCTCTATAGTTCCCCTTCCAAAATCTTATGCGTCGGTTTGAATTACGCGGATCACGCGAAAGAATTCGGCGATCCTTTGCCAAAGGAACCCGTTGTCTTCAACAAAGCGCCGAGCGCCGTCAACTATTGCGGCGGAACGATCGTTTTGCCCAAATCTTCGTCGAAGGTCGACTATGAAGGCGAGTTGGTGATCGTCATTGGCGATCGTTGCCATAACGTCGAACGGAAGGACGCGCTAAAATACGTCGCAGGTTATTGTTGCGGAAACGACGTGTCCGCAAGGGATTGGCAAAAAGAGAAGCCCGGCGGGCAATGGTTCCTTGGCAAGTCTTTCGATTCGTTTGCGCCGATCGGACCGGCGTTCGTTTCGGCGGACGAGGTGGGCGACCCGAATAATCTGAAGATCGAGACGAGATTAAACGGCGAAGTCGTTCAGTCGTCGAACACGAGCAATTTCATTTTCAAACCCGACTTCTTGATCTCGTATCTTTCGAAGATTATGACGCTTTACACCGGCGATTTGATTTTCACCGGCACGCCCGGCGGAGTCGGCGACGCGCGCAAGCCGCCCCGATACCTTAAACAAGGGGACTTCGTGGAAGTGGAGATCGAGAAAATCGGCGTTTTGCGCAACAAGGTCGGTCTGTATTAACGACGTTTGAAGAGAACGACGCGCCGTCGATTCGAACGGAGTCGAAACGATCGGCGAATATTCTTTGTTGCAGAAATGAAGGCGCGCGGACTTAGAATCGCGGCGCGACGCGTCCCAGAAGAAAGGTAATTTGACGTTTTATGGACGAATCCCACGAATTAACGCAGAGTCTCGAAGATTATCTGGAGACTATTTACGAATTGACTTTGACGGGCAAGCCTGTTCGCAGTAGCAACATCGCCGACGCCTTGAACGTCAAGCGTCCTTCTGTCACTAGCGCTCTTCGCGCCCTTGCGGATCGAGGGTACGTCGTCTATTTGCCCTACGATCCCATTTCGTTGACGGACTCCGGACTGAACGAGGCGAAAAAGGTCATTCGACGCCATAAAGCGATGGAAATCTTTCTGGAACGCATTTTAGGCGTCGACGATAAAGAGTCGAAGGAGTCCGCCTGTCGACTCGAACACGCGATGAGCGACGAGGTGACCACTCGTCTTGTCGAATTTGTCGAGTTTGTCGACAGTTGTCCGCGCGTCGGAGCTTCGTTGTTTCGACGTTCCGATTATCATTGTCGCGATAAAAACAACGATCAATATTGCGCGATGTGCATACACGGCTGTCTTGACGAAATCGTTCATTCTGGTCGAACCGTCGACCTTTCCGGCGTCCACCGCGAGTCTCGTTCGCTCAACGAACTTCCTAAAGAGCGCAAGACGTTGATTTTAGTTCATTTGGCGGAGGAACTGCAGAATCGCGAAGAATTTTCGCCGAGCTATTGGCGTCCAAATAAGACTCTGCATATTTTGGACGATGCGGACGTTCAAGATTCGTCGACGATTTCCGTTCAAATCGACGATCGCGTGTTCAACGTTTCGCGCGACGATTTTGCAAAAATTGAAGTTATTCCCTGCGAATGAGCGACGAACGCGTTTGAACTTTTCCCGCGCGGGGAGCGTTTCAAACGCTTCTTTTACGATATTTTCCACCGCGAGATTCTTCTGGAAGTATAATGAGCGCGTCTAATAGAGTCGGTCGACTTTTGGTTCTTTTTTTATCTGCTTCGTCCGTTTTGTTTTCCGCCGTTTGCGCGCAAGAAGAGTCGCCGACTTTGCCCCAAGTCGCGCCTTGGAGCGTCGGTTACGAGCAAATCGAGTCGTATTCTTGGGACGACGTTTTTACGATTTGCACGCGTAATTTTCCAGCGCCTCTGACGGCAAATTATCCGATTCAGCCCGCGCATTCGCCCGATATTGTCTTTGTCGACGCCGCAGGGGGCGTAACGCGTCTTCGAGCTTTGCCCGACGTCGATCATTCGCGCTATATTGAAATTGAAGAGCGTCCAAGTATTTCCATACGTCCCCTTTTCGGAACGACGCCGGTTCTTGCCGACGTCGAGAAGACTAAACTGCGCGTCGACGACAAGAGTCTTCCTTTTCTGAACGTTTCGTATCGTCGGGGATCCGTTTGTTACGAGGCGGACTATTGCGCGGCGTCTATCGACGGGGGCGTGGTCGTCGCGGTTCGATTTGTCGCGCGCAACGTCGGGAAAACGTCCGAAACGGCGGCGATTTGGCTCAAGACTTCCATTGCGCGTTCAGTCGGCAGAGCGCCGGGCGAAGGGCTCTTGACTTACCATTATTCGCCCTTTGGCGTCGACAAAACCTCGTTGTTTCCGACCGAAGGACTCGATTATCGGAACGGTTCGCTTTATTATTACGGCGCGCGATTCGGCGAAGTCGACTCGAGCGATTTTACCGTCGATTTTCCAGACGCGACAAGTTTTACGGAAGAGGAAAAACGCGTTGCCTTTGACGGCGATTTAGACCTTGCGCCGGACGAGCTTTCCGAATCGATTCGCGCTCTTGCCGAACTTGCGCCGAACGAAAGCGCGACGCTTGAATTTAAGTTATTAATCGATTACGAATCGCCGCGCAATTCGAAGGCGCTCGATCTCGACTTTGCGACGATTCGTAGAATCGCGGAGGAGAAATTTGACGCCGCGACGTCTCTTGACGACGAAAAAGAATTTGCGACGACGCTAAAATTCGCGCAAGACGCGCGAGGAGACGTCTTGAAAAGTTTGCGTAAACAACTCTATCAGACGACGTTGCAGTTTCCCAGTAGCGAGGTTTTTGTTCCGACGCAGGGCAGTAATTCGCAATATCATTACGTTTGGACTTGGGAGACGCTCTTCGCGCTTCGACCTCTAGTCGAGACGGGCGATTTTGACTTGGTTCGTCGTTCCGTCGAATATTTGTTGTCTTTTCAGGATCGATTCTATCCCGAAGGACGGTTTAATTCGTTAGACGGCGTAATCGGCAGCAACGCGATACGTTGGGGCAATTCGACGGGTTGCACGCTACTTTTAGCGGCGGATTACTATCGTTATTCGCGCGACGAAGATTTTCTCAAAAAGAACTTGCCCGCGATGTTTCGCGCCGCGCGGTGGATTATCGGGGAGATTCGCGCGACGAGAACTCTTGACGTAAACGGAGAACGACCCGCAAATTACGGCGTTATGCCCTTTGCCCGAGGTTGCGACGGCACCGTCGGCTATAATCTCACGCTGACCGACGGCTACACGTGGGCGGGACTTGACGGGATGGCGCGACTTCTTGTGCAAATCGACGCGCCGGAAAAAGAAGAGTTTCGCGCCGAGGTTGAACAGTACCGCCGCGATATTTTGGAAGCGCTCAAGCATACGACCGACGAAGAGGGCTTCGTCTATCATCAGCTTACGACCGAAGAACCGGGCGAAGTTCTTTCCCTTGAATTTGAGTCGAGCGACGGAATCCACCAACTTGCCTATTGCGGTCTGATCGATCCGACTACGGCCGCGTTTCGCAAGTATCTCGAAATATACGAGCGCGACTGGACGCGCGGCTTTTTCTTCAGTCCTTACGACGCCAATCAAGCCTATTTAGGAACCGGCGAACTTGACGCGCAAATTGTCTATTATCGTCTCGGACAATGGAAAAAGGCATTCGCGGCGCTTCAAACCTTGCTTTTGTACGGAAAGACGGAAGAAACCGACTTGGCGCAAGAGCGTTACTCTAATCCGCGATATTTGCCCTTCCAGCCGAACCCAAGCGAAAACGGACGAATTATCGCCGCGATCCTCAATTCGGTCGTCTTCCAATATCAGGCTAGCCCGGAAAGCGACGAAATCTCGACGATTCTTTTGCCGGGCGTTCCTTGGCGTTGGTTAGTCGAGAACGACGAGGGACTTGAGTTGAAGAATCTTCATTTACCCGGCGGAGGTCGTTTGAGCGTCGCCGTCGAAAAAATCGACGAAGAACGCCGACTTTTAACGGTCGAAATCGTCGACGACGTCACGCCGCGTCGTTTTCTTTTGCCCGATTTTCTCGCCGTCGAGTCCGTCGACGGCGCGCTTGAAAAAATTGGCGCGCAAGAATATCGGCTTGTTCAATCCGAGGGCGGCGTTGCGCAAGCGAAGTTTGTGATTAAAGACGGCGAAACACGATAATTTGACGGCGCGTTGCGTTATTGACCGTCGCGCAAGCGACGCGTGCTTGCGCCGCGCGAGCGTTGGAGACGCCTCCGTCGAATCGGTCGCGTCGTTTGAATCGAGAAACGGGAGTTTTTTATGAAGAAAAACAAGGACGATCAGAGTCGAGACGTCGACGAAGAAAAGCAGTTGGAACTTTTGCGCGAGTATCTTGATCGACTTGTTCGATTGGGCGTCAATCTGCGTCAAGATTGGTTTTTTCACATCGTGTTCGGACGCGAGGAGTCGACTCCGTTTCTACGGGGTTTAATGAACGGCGTCTTACGCAACGCAAACGAGCCGCCCGTCGACGCGATCAAAATCAAGAATCCGTTTAAGTTTGGCGCTACTTACGACGACAAAGACGTGATTTTAGACGTCGCCGTCGAAGACGAATTGGGGAATCGATTCGACGTCGAGATGCAAACTTGGAATCACGGAAAATTTCGCGAGCGGATCGTTTATTATCTCGAAAAGATCGCGGCAAGCCAACTGTCGAGGGGCGAAGCCTACGACAAGTTGCGTAAAGTCATAG
>JAZRWW010000057.1:0-25969 GCA_045599865.1 Thermoguttaceae bacterium | reverse complement strand
GGTCGGTCCTACGCGCGAAGAGTTGGAAAAGTATATGATCAACTTCGTCGTCGAACAGACGGGTTTTCCCGAAGAAATGATCGAACTTGACGCGGATTTGGAATCCGATTTGCAAATCGACAGCATTAAGAAAGGTCAGCTCTTCGGCGAGCTTGGCGAGTATTTCGACGTCAAGCCCGACGGGACGAAAACATTTGAAGATTTCAACACTTTGCGTTCTATTTTGGATTACGTCTTAGAGACGACGCGCGCGTAACGTCGTTTTATGGTAAGCGTTCACGAAGAAACGCCGCGAAAGCGGCGTGCGAAAAGCCGCAAGACGGGCGGATAACGCTGGACGCGACGACGCGCGAAAAACAAACGGAGGCGGACGAATTCACGCGAAAAAACAACCGAAGCCCCAACAAATAACGGCGGTTCTTCGACGTCGTTTTTTTCTTGAATCACTGTTTTTTTGTAAGCGTTCACGGAAAGTCGTGCAAATATTTTACGCGCGTTCGGTTTGGAATAAACGCCGCGCAAGAACCGACGGCGTAAGCCGTCGCGCGAAAGCCGCCCGCATTGCGGGCGGAAGGGCGGAACTTTACTAGACTTTCGACAAAACAAGTTCATTAAGCGTCCCAAGGTTTTCAAGTAAAAACGCTTGATTCGAGCGCCAAAGGTCGTTACCGTCGTAACAAAAACGTCTCGCGTCGAACCCATCCGTCTACAATGCAGGCGGCTTTCGCGCGTTTTTCGCTTGCGCGAAAAACGAATCCTTACGCGTCGCTTTCTTCCTGTCCAACCGCCGTTTTTTTGGGAATACTTTCCGTAAACGCTTACTTTAAACTTTTGTTTGAAATCAACGCGAAGCCAAACGCCGCCCACTCGTATGTAACGAGCGCGGCTTATCGCGCGCCGCTACGCGGCGATTCAAAATCGCGCCGTTTTTCCGTGAACGCTTACGTTTTTTTGTATCGCCGATCCGCCCGTCAAGACGGGCGGCTTTGCGCGTCGATACGTACGCGGCGTTTTTTACAGCGCGCGTTGTTTTGTCAAAAGTTTAGCGTCAACAACGCGCTATTTTCCGTGAACGCATACTTTTATTAAACGCGCGGAACGAGCGAAAATTCGTTCCGCGCCGAAAACAAGGGGGGTTTTATGAAGACGAAAAACGACGCGAACGAATTAGGATTAAAATTTGATCCAAACGTAATCTTTCCTCTTCGTCTTTCCCCCTTTGAGGAATATCTCTATTTAGACGATCGACCGTCGGCGCCAATGACGGAAGGCGACTTCTGGATTTTCGAAGGACGCGTCGACCCTGAACTTCTTCAGCGCGCGTTGACAAGAGCCGCCGCATACGAGCCTCTTCTCTTTGCGCGCGTCGTTGGACGTTGCGGAAAGTTATATTGGGACGTCGACAAAGAGACGGCGCCCGTTCGATTGGAAGTAAGTCGCGTTTCCGCTTCCGTCGCCAATATGCGCCAAGGAATTATAGAGCTGGAGTATTTCAACCTTAAAAAGGATGCGTCAGGATTCAGATTGGTTATTGGAGTCGACGGATTTACGTTGTATGTTCCAACGCAACACTCCTTGGTCGACGGTTGCGGAATCACGCGATTTATCGGCTCCGTTTTTGATTTCTACGAAGACGAACTCAGACGCGCGCGATCAGAAAAAGGCGAAGCGCCCTTTGAAACTTGTATAGATTCTTCGATTCTTCCAATCCCCGAGGAACTGAAAAATCGTGAGAAAATAAACGTCGTCTACAAGGGAACTCCGCCGTCTTTTTGGAGCGTTTTACGGTTTGCCGTTCGCGAAACTTTTCTGTGGTTTGCCAGAAGACCGTGGAACGTCGCTCCGCTCTTACGTAAAAGGAAACGTCCTGTCTCCGACAAAGACGAATCGACAAAAGACGAATCGACAAAAGACGAGCGTCCTAAAATCTATTGGCGTTGCATTCCGCGCGAAGACGTCGAACGTTTGCGTCGCCTGTCGAAAAAAATCGGCGTTACGTTCAATACAACGCTGACGAGTCTCGCCTACGGCGCGTTCGAAAAATGGCGCCGCAGTTTCGACGATCCAAACGCGGATCGTCGACTGCGCGTCCTTATGCCCGTCAACTTGCGTCAAAGCGACCAAGCGCGTATGCCGTTGGCAAATATGATCGGGTATGTTTTTCTTGATCGCGCGAGCGGCGTCTGCGGAGAAATCAGCGAGCGGTTTTTACGAGATTTGAACGCTCAAACGGCGTTCATCGTCGACAATTCCGTTGGACTTTGCTTTGTCGCCGGCACAAGATTCTTTCGAAAAATTCCTTTTGCTTTGCGTTTTTTGACGTCGAGTTTTTTCTGTCATGCGACGTATGTTTTCTCAAATCTTGGACAAGTTGGTTATTGTTTTGCGCAAAAAAGATTTAGAGACGCTAAGACTATCGTTATTGAGGGCGAGCTAAAATTATTGCGTATGATCGGAGCCCCGCCGATCAGACCCAACACGCCCGTCTCTATCGGCGCAATTTCCGTAGAAAACGAAGTGACTCTAAATTTCTGCATCGACGACAAAGTCGTCGCGACGAACGATCGAGAAGCGTTAATCGAGGCGTTTTTCAACGAAATAAGCGATTTTTGCAGACGAGCGGAAAAAGAATAACGAGTCTAAACAAAGGCGATTTGACGCGGTTCGATTTGGCTTAAGTCGCTTGTCGCGCAAAGCGCCAGCGCGCCCCCTTCAAAATCCCAAACGCGTAAATTCCAATTTTGCGCGTCGTCTTCCGATGCGCGTTCGACAAGTCGAGGCTCCGCGTTCGCGTCGACGGCAAAAGACGTCGGAGCGATACGAAAACCGCGTCCAAGCGCTTTCAAATAACTCTCCTTAAGCGCCCAAGTTCGGTAGAAAACGCGCTCGCGTTCCTCGGGCGCGCTCGTCAAAAACGCCTCGTATTCCGACGCGTGAAAAAATCGTTTCGCGATAATTTCCGGCTTTAACGAATCTTGACGAATCTGAACGTCGCAACCGACGGAACCGCGAAGATCGACCGCAAGCGCGACCCAATTCCCACTGTGCGAAAGATTAAAAAAAGCGCCGCCCGGCAAGTACGGCTTGCCGAACTCGTCGACAAGAATCTCGTTAGACGCAGCGCCAAACGCGTATTCCAGCGCCAACCCGGCGACGAGAGAACGGCGTTTGTCCGCTTCGAATCGAAACCGATCGTACTTCTTGCGACGCTCGCTCGTCAAACGCGTCGCCAAACGCGCCGTTTCTTCGGACGAATTGGGCAAGAATCGGACGTCGAACAATAAAAGAGCGGCGGAATCAAGCGGCGTCGTTTGGAACTGACTTTTCATTTTTTCCCGTTGAAAGTTTGAACGTTAAAAAAACAAGATTGTTGTATTCCAAAAGAGGGATAATTCAAGCGCCTCCCGAAAAATTTTGAAATTAGCTTGAAACGTCGAAACGCGCTTGGTATAATCTGAGCGTCGTCCGTCCTGCGTAAAGCGGACGCCTCGCGTCGTTAAGGAAAAGAAAGGTTCAAAAATGCGCGTCGCGCCTCTGTTGAAAACGGTTTTATGTTGCGTCGGTCTATTCGGCGCTTCTTTGTTCAACGCGTCTTACGGCGCCGATTTGTCGGAAATAGCCTCGAAACTCTGTCGCTCCGGCGGCGGAGACTGGACGCGCGTCGTGCCGATCGTCGTCGAAAACAACGCGTCGGCGCCCTATGCGGAGCGAATCGTAGGGATTCCGATCAAGGGCGACAAGGACGCGTCGGTCGAAGGCGCCCTGCCCTTCGTCGGAGAACGCGCGGAATCGATTCGCGTTTGCGACGAGTCGGGCGTCGAGTACGTCTTCAACGTCGCTCGTCCCGACGGTTCCTTCGTCGACAAGGGCGCGATCGGAGAAGGTTGCAAGTTGAACTTGCCCGCGACGATCAAACCGAATCAAGAACGACGCTATTACGTTTTTGCAAACAACGACCGCGCCTATCCGAACCCGGATCGTCTCTCCAACGTTCAAAAGATCGTGCAAAATCTCGATTTCGAACAAGGAGACGGCGCGGTTCCGACAGGGTGGGTTTTCGACCTTTCGGGCGATAATCGTTCCCTAACGTGGACGACGGAAAATCCGGCGTCGGGTAAAAAATGCGTTCGTTGCGACGTTCCAGAAGGCGAAAAGCCGAGCTGGATCGCCGCGCGACAAACGAGCGTCGCGATCGAACCGGGCGCGCGCTATCGATTTGAAGCGCGCGTTCGCGGTCAAAACGTCGTCGGCGACTCGGGCTGGTATCTCCACTTTGGAAACGCCGGACAAGAAATGATTTCAAGTCCGATGCTTTTCGCGCCTAAAAAATCGGATTTCGATTGGACGACCGTCTCGGGCGAATTCGTCGCGCCTAAAAACGCCGACTTGCTCTCCTTCGGCACCGTCCTTTACGGAACGGGAACCGCTTGGTTCGACGCCGCGTCGCTGACGCGTCTTGACGGCGAAACGACCGTCTCGTCGATTCGCGTGGAAGACGAAATCGCGCTCGAGGTTCCGAAAAGCGTCTATCCGTCGCTTGATTCAAACGGACAAGGCGCGCCAAACTTCGATCCCGCGCGCCTCGGCGTCGCGCCGAACGTTCGTATGGCTACGATCCGCGTCAACGCGCCGACTTCGGGCGGAAATCGCCTTATCGGACTCGACGCGCGCGCGCTTGAAACGCGTTGGGGTCGTCAGTTGGGTATGGACGATTTCGACGTTCTCGACTTGCAAGCGCGACCTGTTGAAAAACAATTCTTCGACGGTTCCGTCTTCTTTGTCGCGGACGTAAAGCAAGGCGCGCGCAATTATTTCGTCGTCGTGGAAAAGAACGGCGAGAAGAAGGCGCTCGACGCGTCGAAAAACGGTAAGAACGTCGCGAATCAAGCGTTTCCCGGCACGATGTTGCAGTCGACGAACGCCGAAAAGGCGCGAGACGAGGAAAACGCGACGAAGGACGACGACCTGCGCGTTCCGTCGTTCTTGCAAAACCTTAATTTGCTGACCGACGGCGATTTTGAAAACGTCGATCCGAAAACGCTCAAAGAGACGACGGAAAACGCCGACGGTCGAGCTTGGACTCGCGACGAAAACGAACCGGGCGTCCGCTATTCCATCGTCGATTCGGGGTTTGAAGCGCTCGGCAAACGTTCGCTCAAAGTCGAAGTCGACGAAAGCGCCGAAACGAGATGGCGAGGCTGGAGACGCGTCGTCGACGTGACGCCCGGTCAAACGTATCTCATCGGATACGCGGTCAAATGCGATTCGAAGGGCGGAAATTACGACCTGCATTTCCATTGGCGCCAAGAAAACGGCGCGCTCGCCGCGTCCGGTATGAACGCGTTAGGCAAGGCGGTCTCCGGCAAGACCGACTGGACGTTAAAATTCGGATTCTCGCGCGCGTCGCTCGACGCCCAAAAAGTCGAATTGCACTTGACGAATCAAACGCGCGGCACCGCCGAATACGATTCCGTCTTCATCACGCCGATCGATCGCGCCGAGCCCGTCGAGTTTATCGGGGGCAAATCGGGCGCGTTCCAAATTCCAGCCGTCGCTAAAGTCTTCCAGAACGCTACGTTCAGTGAAAACGAACAAGAAGTCTCCGACGCCAATCCCGCGACGTGCGCGCTGGCGTTAGGCGAAGAAGAAACTTTGCAAATCGCCTTCCGTCCCCGCGAAGACGCGCGTTACGTCGTCGACGCGCCAGCCCCGGTCGCGCTCGGTTCAAACGAAAAGCTCGAAGCGCCCGAAGTCTTCGCCGTCGGAAACGTAATCGTCGACTACCCGTCGAGTTATTATCAAGAACACGGAGACGAAACGACTCGAAAATTCCCGCAAGGAACGCCAGCTTGCGACGGCTGGATCGGACTGTGGCCCGATCCGTTGATTCCGATCGAGACCGCCGCGCGTCATAGCGGCGTCAAAGTCGACGCTTCGGAGTTCGGCGACAAAGAAATTTGGAACGATTCGCAACGCCTCGCCGTCGAGGGTTCCGAGGGCGTCTTGACGCTTCGTAAAGACGAAACGCGCGCTATTTGGTTGCGTTTCCGCACGACCAAGACGACGAAGCCCGGTCTGTACGAAGGCGCGATCATTCTGCGCGACGAAAAGGGCGAAACGACGTCGATTCCTTACGTCGCGGAAGTCTTAGGTTTCGTCGCGCCAGAAACGAAAGTCGCCGCGATTTACGACGCGCGCGTCGCGCAAGATTATTTCAAGATGGGCTCGCATACGGAAGTCTTACGCAAAGTCGCCGACAAATTGCTCGAACGCAAATTGAGTCCCGATCAGCCCGTCGCTTCGCCGACCTTCTCTTACGACCCCGAAACGGGCGTCGCGACTGCCGACTGGTCCGAATACGACCGACAAGCTAGTCGATATTTCGACGAACTAGGCGGAAAAGCCGCGTATTTTCCCGGAGAATTCTACCTATTCGGCTGGGGCGTCCCTCCCAAGGTCGTCGGAGGCGAGAATCCCTATCCGGGCGAATGGCCTTACGACGGCGCCGACCGTTCCCAACTTAGACCCGAATACAAACGCGCCTATCAAGCGAAATTAAAGTTGTTCTGGGAACATCTCAAAGAAAAAGGCTGGGCGGATAAAACGGTTCTCTATATTTCAGACGAACCCTTCTATTCGAAGCCGGAAATTATCGCGCAAATGAAGGCGCTTTGCGATATGATCCACGAAGTCGATCCGAAAATTCCGATCTATTCCAGCACGTGGGTCTTCGTGCCCGAATGGCTGGGATATTTGGACGTCTGGGGCGTCGGACACTACGGAGGAGTCGACGAAACGGCGCTTAAAACAATCAAAGACGCGGGCGGTAGAATCTGGTGGACGACCGACGGACAAATGTGCCTCGACACGCCCCTGTGCGCCGTCGAGAGACTCTTGCCCTATACGTGCGTCGCGCGAGGCGCCGAGGTTTATGAATTCTGGGGCGCGACGTGGTTCACGTGCAACCCGTTCGAATCCGCCTCGCACTTGTATATTCATCAGTCGGATCAGCCCGGCGTGCATTATTTCGTTCGTTATCCGAACGGCGACGGGTATATCTTCTATCCGGGCGCATTAATCGGACGACCAAACGAGATTCTCGACTCGATTCGCTCGGAACAAGCGCGCGAAGGCGTTGAAGACGCCGGTTGGCTCGTCGGTCTTCAAAACGCCGTCGAAGAAAAAACCGCGCCAAATTCAAAAGAACGCGAAGAAGCGCAAAAGATTCTTGATCGCGCGTTAAACTACCTCCCGCTCCAATGCGGTTCGGGGCGATTTTCGACGCGTTACGTTTCCGATCCCGCCGAATTTGAACAAATTCGACTCGACGTCGGACGAGAATTGGAAAAATTAACGAACGCGCGTTAATTTCAAAAAAAACAGGCGTAAAACCGTCCGTTGCAACCGACGGACGGCATAAAAAAAACGACTGCTCAAAAAAGACGCGACGA
This sequence comes from Thermoguttaceae bacterium, assembly GCA_045599865.1. Classification (GTDB taxonomy): domain Bacteria; phylum Planctomycetota; class Planctomycetia; order Pirellulales; family Thermoguttaceae; genus RUG369. Next base: position 18,518 of record JAZRWW010000057.1, on the reverse strand, counting down.
TTCGTACTTTAGCGAGCGTTGCGCCGTTTTTTTGCAAGCTTTCGCGGAAAGCAGTCGCAATTCGTCGCGGCGGATGGGTTGGAACGAAGCGACCCGAAATATTTACGCATTCGGTTAAAAACGCCTACGGAAAGGCGTTGATTTTGGATAGCATACGCGTTGATTGCACGAAAGCGCGTTTGAAATCGTCGACTTTGGGTAATTTCGACCGCCGTATTACGGCGGCGGCTTTTCGTGAACGGTTACAATATTTTTCCTTCGTCGATGGCTCGCAACGTTTGGATAAAAACTTGAAAACTTTTCGAATTTGTCGAATCTGGATCAAGTAATTGTCCCAACAGTCGAGACGAACTAGTTTTCCTATATTGTCCCTTCGTATACTTTTTTAACTCGTCTGCTCCGCTGTTTTCTGGATTTTTATAAATTTTCCCATTGTTGCTTTTGGGAGGCTTCCAATCAAGAATTTGTTTCACGGCGTCAAGTTGAGCCAAATACCAGCTCTCTAATTCGCGACAAACAATTCGAACGCGAAAGTTGCGTCCTGTTTTTTGGGCTATGTCGCATAGCTCGTTCTTCACGGAAATACAGTCTTCCTGATCTTTGTCTCTCATCACGATAAAAAAAACGCCGGGATCGGAATTCTTTTCCAAAAAACTGCGTAATCTTGACTTTAAATCTTGTTTTCCTTCACAAACGCGAAAAACGTATTTAAATTTTAAATTCATACGCGACAGTAGACCTTCCAACATATATTTCATAGAAAGTTCTTCAACGACGAACACGACTTGTTCTATCACGGTTCCGCTCCTTCAAAGAATCCCTCGCGCCAAAGTCTTCCCATTTTATCGCCGTTATTTCTCATCATCGCTTGAATTTCTTTATTGTTGGAAGCGCGTTTTACGGTCGTAACTCCGCCTTTTTTGACCAACCAAAACACTTCGTCGATTTGAGCGGCGTTGAGAAATTCGTAAGAGTGCGTTGAAACAAAAACCTGCTCGCCGCGTTCGGAATACGCGCGAAATTCCTCCGCTAATTCTTGCAACAACGCGGGATAAAGTTGGTTTTCTGGTTCCTCAACGCAAAGAAGAGGATAGGGCTTCGGATCGTTTAACAATACGAGATAGGCGAACGCTTTAATCGTGCCGTCTGAAACGAAACGAGACAAGAACGGTTCGTTAAAATCTTTGGCGCGGTACTTTAGAAGGACTTTGCCTTCGTCGGTTAATTTCGGTTCAACGGATGCCAAACCGGGTATAATATCGCTCAATCGCTTGCAAATACGATCCAAAATTTCGGAATGATTGCCATAGAGATATTGGGTTACAAGAGGCAAGTTGTCGCCGGTTTCACTTAAATGTTCCGCGTAATCCGCTTCTGAGTCTAATCTTGCTTCCGTAATATGGAAATCTGAAACGTACCATTTCTCCACAAGATCGCCTAAAGCGCGAACAGCGCGAAACTTCTCAAATTGAGCCAATCCCTTGATCGCCAAAATGTCGGGCGATTTTAACGACTGGAAATCTCTTGTCAAAGAAGTTTCGTCGTCGATTTTATCAAGATCGACTTCGTTTGTCACCGCATAACCTTCGCCGTTGTCAAATTTGAGAAAATACCAAGGTTTGCCTTTGCTTCCTCGTCGATATTTTAAACCTTCCCTTTCGACAAACGGACGTTTATTCTCGTCGACGTTTATCGCTAATTCATAAGTAATTAACGGCTTGCTCGGTTCCTCGCGAAATTTCAACGTTATTTCGATCGAACCGTCGCTGTTTCGCGTTCGTACTTCCTCAAATCCTCTTGCCCCGCCTAACTTATTGAGCGCAATACGAACGTTTTCTTTTAAGGCTGTTTTTAAGAATCCGAAAAGTTGAAACAGCGTCGACTTACCCGTGCCGTTAGCGCCCGCAATAACGCAAAACCGAGGAATATCGCGCATTTCCATATCTTTGAAAGCGCGAAAATTCTTGACTTTAATCGTTTCTATTTTCATAATTTTTCCCCAATACGCATAGAGAGAAGAACAGACGGACGCTTTTATAAGAAACGGCGTCGACGTCGCTTCCACAAAACGTAATCGCAACGTCGACGTTGTTGATTGTCGCTAAGAATGTCTGGAATTTAGGATCACTTCAATCCGGAAGCGGCGGACATAATATTAAAGACGTCGCTATTATAGATGAAATCGCCGCTGAAGCCCCAAAATTCGCCCGCTTTTTCGTCGTTGCCGCGAATGAATTGGGACGCGGATTCGGAACCGACGCCCTTGACGTAGACGGGAACGAGGGAATTCGAGTGTCCGGTCGTCAGATACTGAACGTCGGGCACGTCGTCGGCGTCGGATTGTTCGATCGGCATTAATTCGTTGAACGTATCGTCTTTTGCCTTAAATTTTCCGTTGTCGTCATTGTCGTCGTAGGTTCCGGCGCCCCAAATTTGACCGGTTTCGTGGTCGGCCGTTATGATCATAATCGTCTCGTCCCAAGAGGAATATTTTTCAACCCAATCGACGGCGGCGTCGATCGCCTTGGTGAAACCCGTATGTTCCAAAACCATATTGGCGACGTTGTTGCCGTGGTTCGCGTGGTCAATACTGCCGCCTTCGACCATCAAATAGAACCCCTTGTCGTTTTGCGCCAAAACGTTCAAAGCGCCAAGCGTCATTTGCGCGAGCGTGGGAATATTTTCTAATTGCGTTTTCGTGAAACGTTTCTCGTTAAATTCGTCGTTGCCGCCGTCGACGGGCGCCATATCCCCGTTAGAACGAACGACGCCTAGTAATTTCTTGGGAAGTTTGGCGCCTTTGTCGGGCGTTTCGTCGGCCAACCTGGCGAAATCTTCTTTCGAATCGATGAAAGACCAGCCTTTATATCCGTCGTTCGCGCTAACTTTTTCCCAAACTTCGCGTCCGCCGACAAATTGATAATTCAAATCGTTCGCGTCTTTTTCGATCTTCTTTCCATTGTCGTAGCACGGATGACCGCACCCCATAAGAACCGTCAAGGGCAGATCGTTGATCTGTTCTTTGGAGATTTCTTCATAGGCGCCGCGATTGACGTTGTGCGCGCTGGCGCCGGCGGGCGTCGCGTGAGAAATTTGGTTCGTGGAAAGAACGCCGACCGAACGTCCCGCCTCGTAGTTCATATCCGCGAAGTTTCTCAATCTTTCGTCTTTCATCGAGTAGTTGATTCGACCGCCGCGCGTTTTATACCCCGTGTTAATTGCCGTCGCGGAAGCTCCGGAATCGGTCGTTTCCGTGTTGGTATGACGATATTGCGCGCCGTCGGGTCCTTTCCAAAATTCTTCGGGAACGTACCCTTTGTCCGTCTCGCCGTTCCACTCGACGACGCCGTTGCTATGCTTATGAACGCAGAACGTCGCGGCGCCAAGTTTAACTGGGAATTTATGATACGACTGCGCGTCTTCTTCGCCGTATCGCCACAACGTGCCCGCGACGTCGGAATTGAACCCCATGCCGTCGCCAATGAACAGGATCACGTTTTTGGCTTGTTTTGGAGAATCCGCATATGCCGCAGTATTAGAACCGAATCCACAAAGCGTTAGGAACAAGCAGACCGTAAGAACCGCTCGCAAACTGTAAAACTTACTCATTTGTAACTCCGCTGAAGGGGAACGTCGCTTGAACCAAACGTCAAAGCGACGCGCAAACGATCGAACGCCGCAAGAACGCCTCGCGACGACGAACGATTTAACAATACCGACGTCTTTCCACGTTGCGGAAAAACGGAGAAGGACTTCCAGTCTGGCTAAATCGGATGAAATAAGCTCCGTTTAACCCAAAAACGCAAACCAAACGTCCCTCTAAAACGTTCTATTTGTCCGATGCGAACCGCCCTATTATATCCCTTCTAAACGTTCTTGACAAGCGCTTCAACGTTGACGGTCGCCGCCGTAACTACGACGGAAGAAAAGAGAAAAACGTTCCATAGAACACGAAGGTTTTAAATTGTCTCGTCGAAATAAACATATTCTTTACGCGTTTTGTGAAGAAGCCGTGCTTTCTTTAAAAGTATGCGTTCACGGAAAACATATATGTTTTTCTTTGTCGCCTATATAACGTATTTTATCGCCGTTCTGTCGTTCTATGAGGCCTCTGTTGTTCTACGCCTCCGATTCTTCAAAATCGACTTGTTAATTGCGACAACGATTTTCCATTTGTCAACGCTTGGAATGTTTCCCAAAGAGCGATCGTTCACGCAATATTCTGAACAACGTTTGCGGTGGAATCGCGCCGTAAGACGCGCGGCGATTCCTAAGCGACGTTTCTTCTATGATTAGCGCGACGGTTGGAAGCTTTGCGCGACTTTATACGAACGCTTATGATTTTTCTATGGCTTTTGGACAAAACGGGGAAAAAGTCAAGTTCGAAGAATCTTTTTTCTCATTTTTGAAATCGCTTATTTCACTCTCTTTACAATTACGCGAAAACGGTTATAACTGTAGACGGGTAAGAATCGTTTTGAACCCTTGCGGCGTCAAGAAATTTTCGCCGCGTTCGTTATCCCCTTAGAGAAAGGAGCTACTCCAATGAGCGGATGCGTCTCTTGTTCTTCCAAGAAATTTTTTGTTGGAATCGATCTCGGCGGCACTAGCATTAAGATCGGCGTGCTCAACGACGCTGGAGAAACTCTTTCGTATCTTACCGCTCCGACGAACGTGAAAGAAGGAGCGGACGCCGCCGTCGAGCGTATGGCGCAAACGACGCGCGACGCCGTTGCAAAAGCCGGATTGGCGATGGAAGACGTCGCGCAAATCGGCTTGGGATCGCCTGGAACGCTCGATATTCCGACGGGTATGTTGATTCGTCCTTCCAATCTTCCCGGTTGGAACTTCTATCCGATTCGCGATAATTTGGCGAAAGCGACGGGTCGTCCCGTGACCTTCGCGCACGACGGTCCGGCGGCCGCGTTTGCCGAATATTGGCTCGGCGCGGGCAAGGGCGAGTCCAGCTTGATCCTCTTGACGCTCGGAACCGGCGTCGGTTGCGGAATCGTCATCAACGACCACGTCGTCAACGGCGCGCATAGTCACGGGGGCGAAGCGGGGCATAATCTGATCGACACTTCAGAAAACGCGCGTTTTTGCAAATGCGGGCAACGCGGGCATCTCGAAGCCTACGCAAGCGCCACCGGAGTCGCCAATCGTACTATCGAATACGTCGAAGCCGAATTTAAAACCGGCTTGACGGAGCCCGTGCGCGAAGCGGTTCGCGACGGTAAAGCGAACGGAATTCCGAAAATGGTTTACGACGCCGCCGAAGCGGGCGACGAAATCGCGTTGAGAATCGTCAAAGAGACCGCGCGTTATCTCTCCCACGGTATGGTCAGTCTAATCCATACGATCGATCCCTCTTGTATCCTTTTAGGAGGCGCGATGACCTTCGGCGGCAATGGTTCGGCGGTTGGACGCATGTTCCTCGACGAAGTAAAGCGCGAAACGAAATCGCGCATATTCCTGCATATCGCCGAACGAATCCGTATCGATTTCGCGCAATTTGGCGGCGACGCCGGGTATCTTGGCGCGGCTGGACTGGCGCGTCAAGAGTGGGAAGAAAGCAATAAAGCGTAATTTCAGAACAAATTCCTGCGGTTAGGGGCGGCTTCGCGCAAGTCGCCCTTTTTTCTTAGCGCGTTCTATACGACGAAACCTCGTCAAGGTTGATCTAAATTGAAAGAAGAGCGTCTCTCAGATTCCGTCGCAACGATTCAAGACCTTAAAGGCATTGTTGAACGATTCGCCCAAGAAAGAGGTTGGGAACGATACCATACCCCTAAGAATTTGGCGGGTTCCGTCGTGATCGAAGCGGCGGAACTACTCGAACGTTTTCAGTGGCTGACGCCTGAAGAGTCGCTCGAACTCAAAAACGATCCCGTCCAAAAAAAAGCCGTCGCAGAAGAAATCGCCGACGTCTTGAGTTATCTGCTCAATTTGTGTCTCAAGCTCGACGTCGATTTAACTGAAGAGTTTGTCGAAAAATTCCGTAAAAACGCGCTGAAATATCCCGTCGGGAAGAATTGTCCCGCGCGCGTTGAATCGAGTCGAACACGATAGAAGAGGCGAAACGATGCGCGTCGTTGAAATTTTTCAGTCGAAGCAAGGCGAAGGACTCTGGACCGGCGTTCAGTCGACGTTCGTTCGATCGATCGGCTGTAATTTGCGTTGCGTCTTCTGCGACACGGAATACGCCTCTTGGCAAAGCGAAGAGGGCGCGGATTTATCCGTCGAAGAAATTGTCGGGCAAGTCGTGTTATACGGCTCGGAACACGTCGTTCTTACGGGCGGCGAGCCGATGCTTCACGCCGAACTCATACCGCTGACGCGTATGCTCAAGGAGCGAAATCATATTGTCACGATCGAAACCGCCGGTACGTTAGAACTGCCCGTCAAGTGCGATTTAATGTCGATTAGTCCGAAACTATCAAATTCAACGCCCCTAGACGCCCCGCGCGCAACGCTAAATTTGCACGAAACCAACAGAAAAAGACCGGAAATCGTCCGAAAGCTGATCGACGAATATCCGTATCAGTTGAAATTTGTCGTCGATCAGCCGGAAGACTTAGTAGAAATTGAAGAGTATCTTGAACTGTTGGGAACCGTCCAAAACGACAGAGTGCTTTTGATGCCGAAAGCGATCGACGTTCACACGATGCGTCTCAAAGGAGAATGGATCAACGAATACGCCGAGCCGCGCGGATATAGGTATTGTCCGAGAATGCAACTCGTTTGGTATGGAAATCGACGAGGAACCTGATCTCCGTTTAGAACTTATGTTCGAACGCGATTTTCGTGTTAATAAAGACGTTCGACGTCTAAACTTTAAGTCGTCCCGAACAACGGAGAAATCGGCGTTACTAAACGATTTGCCTTCTCGCGCCGTTTCCGCGCGTCGCGTACGATTGAGGGGAGTCGCGTCGCCCTTGGCGCGCTCGAAAAATTGTCGATTTCATACTGAAAAAACATATTGACAAGCGCCGCGCTAGAGTTATTTTAAGCATATTCCCCTTGGGGCCTCTCCATTGGAAGCACAATTTCGAGGGCTTATTATTTGCCGCGAACTGCGAGACTGTATTACGTCGAAAGCCGTTCGCGGTTTTTTTTATAAAATTACAAAGAAGATTCCTTGTAATCGTCGACGCGCTATTCCAAAAACGCGCCCCTCGTTTTTTGCGAAGAAGCGCGTTTTCTCAAGTTCTCGGTCAAACGCCGCAGTCGTTTACCTCTTCCCTCCGGCGGGAATATGAACCGACTCGCCGACGTCGACGGTTTGCTTCACGTTGCTTTTTCCGATAGTCACGGTCAAATCGGTCGTGTCGGCGGAACCGTATTTCGTATCGACCGTTTGGAAATCCTGTCCCATCGTTCCCGATTCGCCGTATTCGGCGGCTTCTTCGGAGCCTTCCGTTACCAATTTAGTAACGAGAATCTTCGCGGTTCCCTGTTGCGCGCCGGCAAATCCGTAAGTCATTATGGTCGCTTCGCCCTTAGCGTCGGAAGATCCGCTCGACGTATACTTCATCTGGGTATCGTAGACAAGTTCGACGCTTGCGCCTTCAAGAGGCTTTCCGTCTTGCATAACGGTTATGACGCACGGAGTCATATCTTCGGGCAAATCAGCGGGACGCGTGTTTTTCGGACCGCAACCGACGCACAAGACGCACGCTAAAGCACATGCCAAACCGGCAAAAACTATTTTCATCGTTCGTTCTCCTATTTAACGGGATTCGCCGCAATTCGTTAGAGCGTAACGGTTTCGCCGCCGTTCGGAGATCCAAGCGCGCCCCAGACGCCGATCGGACTCTTGCCCGTCAAGTTCACGCCGGTTTTAATATCAGGCAACCCGTTCGTGTCGATCGTGTCGGAAATAAATCTAATCGAACCGTCGAGCATGCCGACGTTGACGCCGCCGCTATGATAGCTCGTCGCGGTGTAAAACGCGACTTGACATTGTTCTTGATTGTATTTTCCGCAAGAAGGCGAGTTCGGAGGCATAACCGTCGTGAAAGCGGAAAGAATCGGAAGACGATCCAGCCAGTTTCCGCAACGCGGATGTTGAATGATGGACACGCTGGAGCTATACCCGTTCGGATCGCTCGAGCTTCTCTGGTTCATACACATACTAGGTTTAGCGACCCAAGCTCCGGCGTCGAAATCGGCGTAATAACAGATGGCGCCTCGAATTTTATCGTGCGCGTAGTCGCCCGAGACGGATTCGCTACAAACGATCGTATTGCTCGTTCCGTCGGTCGCAAAATTGAGATTCTTTCGCTCGAAGAAGAAGAAGAGCGAACGATGCGAACAGTCGCCCGTATCCTTCGTGTTAGAAATTAATCGCGTTCCGCCGTTTCCGTCCCCTTCGGTTTTATGAGGGCTGTTGTTAGTATTGTCGAGACGCGCGACGCAGTCGGCCATACTGTAGACGATGTTGGTCGGTCGACCGTCGTGATTGTGCCCGCTGCCCAATTTCACCGTCGCGCCGCCCTGAGGATCGGACGGACAAAGAAAAGCGTCGACTTTCGTCGTACGAATAGTCCACGCTTCTGTGCCGCTCGCAGAAGGCAACCACGGTTGAGTCGGACCGTTCGCAGAATCGTCCGCCTGCTTTAACGCGGCTTGTTCGATGAAGGGAAGCAATTGATAATGAACGCCAAATCGGTCGGATTTAACGCCCGCGCCATACGCGCCTTGAGAAGGCAGATAATTATTGACGTCGTGATGATTGTGCATCGCAAGACAGAACTGCTTCATATTGTTCGTGCATTGCATACGACGCGCGGCCTCTCGAGCCGCCTGAACGGCCGGCAGAAGCAGACCGATCAAGATCCCAATGATCGCAATAACGACCAACAACTCGACGAGGGTAAAACCATAGAGATTATCTCCCCCCCCCCGTTTAACATTCTTGTTTCGCATATTAAAACCTTTTCCCTAAAAAAACGGTAAACGATCCCAATTTTAAGGATCGCGGCGGCGTCCTTAGACGTCTCGACAAGCGCAAAAAACGCTTCTCTTTACCTTATCGACGACTTGCGACGCCGTTTCAGTACTTTTTTCCAAAACGCTCCGCAACGTCTAAATCTTTTCTTTTCGAACGTTCGTTCTAATCGTCGCCGAACTTTCGTTATTTTATCCATTTTTCTATTAACGTCAATCATACCGCGCGCGCGTTTCCAAAGGCGCGGTAAAAATATCGGCTAAAGAAATCGACGACGCCTTGAAAAAAGAACAAAGACAAGTTAAAATAATGAAACGCGGCGCTATTGTCGCGCTTCAACCTACTTTTGGGAGTAATCGTTATGGCAAAAGCTCAACCGTCCCTGAATTGCGAGAAGTTGCGCAATATAGGCGTCATCGCCCATATTGACGCCGGTAAGACGACCGTTACCGAAAAGATGCTCTATTACTCCCAGTTCGTTCATAAGGTCGGCATGGTCGACGCCGGCACGACCGTAACCGACTTCGACCCCGAAGAGCGAGAACGAGGCATTACGATCAACGCCGCGTGCGTTACGTTCGAATGGAACGAGCATACGTTCAATTTGATCGACACGCCTGGACACGTCGATTTCACGGCCGAAGTCGAGCGTTCGTTGCGCATTCTCGACGGCGCCGTCGTCGTCTTCAGCGCGCGCGAAGGCGTCGAAGCGCAAAGCGAGACGGTCTGGCGCCAAGCGGACAAATACCACGTTCCGCGCATCGCCTTCGTCAATAAAATGGATCGCGAAGGCGCCGATTTTTACGCGGTCGTCGAAGATATTGAAAAACGCCTCAACGCAAAGCCGGTCGTCGTCGCCATTCCCGTCGGCGCCGGTCCTCCGCATCTTCCGGGCGCGTTTCGCGGCACGATCGACTTGATCGAAATGAAGCAGTTGACGTTTGATTCGGAGTCGCAAGGGCAAAAATTCGAGACGTCGGAAATCGAATTAGAGATGCGCGATCAGGCGCTTCTGTACCGCGAGAAGTTGCTCGACGATCTCTCGATGTTTAGCGACGAGATGACGGAATTGTTGCTTTCGGGCGAGGAAGTCCCCGTCGAAACGATTCGTTCCGTCCTACGCGACGCGACGCTCTCCGATATGTGCGTTCCCGTTTTCTGCGGTTCCGCGCTCGACGGCGTTGGCGTCCAGCCGGTTATGGACGGCGTGTGTTATTACCTGCCCTCGCCGGACGAACTGCCCGCGATCGAGGGAACCGATCCGTCGAATCCTGAAAAAGTTGAAAGGCGCGATCTTTCCGTCGACGAACCTTTCTGCGGCTTGATCTTTAAGATCGAAACGCACGCGCACGGGGATATGTTCTTTATTCGCGTTTATTCGGGCAAGCTGAACGCGAATTCGCGCGTTTTGAATCCTCGCGCCAAAGAAAAAGAAAACGTGCCTCAAATTTGGCGAATTCAAGCGGATCACAAAACGCTTGTCGATTCCGTTTCCGCCGGCGACGTCTGCGGCGTTATCGGACTCCGTTTTAGCGTGACGGGCGACACGCTTTGCGACGTCAAAAAGCCGATTTTGCTCGAATCGATCACGTTCCCGCAAACGGTCGTCTCAATGGCGATCGAGCCGGATTCGTCGGACGAACACAAGAAGCTCAAGCAAGTTCTCGAATCGATGAGGCGCCAAGACCCGACGTTCCAAGCGTCGATAAACGAAGAAACGGGTCAGACGATCGTTTCCGGCATGGGCGAATTGCACTTGGAAGTCGTCAAACACCGCTTGTTGCGCGAATACAAACTGAAGGTTCGAGTTCGCGAGCCGCGCGTCAGTTATCGCGAGACGCTCAAGCGCGCGGCGGACGTTTCCGGCGGCGGAGCGCGCGTCTTAGGCGGCGTAAGACATTTTGCCGAATTGAACGTGCGTATGGAGCCGCTAGACGACTCGCAAGAAGTGCAAGTCGTCGTTAAATCGGACGATCCCGCGTTCAAGTCGGAATTTCAAGAGATCGTCGCGGAAGCGTTGCGCGAAGAAGCGCTTGGCGGAGGACAGCTTGGCTATCCCCTAGTCGGCGTCAAATTGACGGTAACGGGCGGACAGTTTAGCGAGACGGACACCGACGAAGTCGCCTTGCGTTTCGCGGCGGGCGACGCGTATCGTAAAGGCTTGCAAGACGGCGGAGTCTCGTTGCTCGAGCCGATTATGCGCCAAGAAATTCAGACGCCCGACGAATACGTCGGAGACGTCGTGGGCGACATTAATCAGCGTCGAGGCGTCGTCGTTCAAACGACCAATCGCGGTAAATTTACGATCGTCGAAGCGGAAACGCCTCTTTCAAGTTTATTCGGTTATTCTTCGGCGTTGCTCGGTTTGACGAAAGGGCGCGCCAGTTCCTCGATGGAATTGGCGAAATACGGCGCCGCGCCAAACGAAGTTCTCAAGAGCTTTATGCTTGAATAATCGCGCGAAAATTTAGTCGTAGCCGTCCGTTTTACGCGGACGGTTTGTTTTTTATTGACGCCGCCGCACGCCGCGCGCGACGTCGACGCAACGTCGTCGTTCTCAAACAAGGGCGAAATAATGGAAACGTCGTTTCAACGTTCGGCGTCTCCGCTGGAAAGAGCGGAAGACTTTATTAAAAACGAAACGCAATTTCATCTCGGAATTTTGACGACGGAACAGTCGCATCCGAAGACGAAAACCCTCTCGCAAACGTTGCAAAAGGACGTCGGAGAAGGCGTAAGACAATTATTTTCCGTCGACGACGATTTGCCCCCCGTCTTGCGCAAAGTAATCGCCTCGTCAGAATACGCCAAACTTGAAGAAACGCTCTATAAAACGCTCGTTTCCGGCGGACGCGTCTCTTTTAGCGGCTGCGGCGCGACGGGGCGCCTCTCGATTTTGCTCGACGCGGCAAACAAAAAATTCTGTCGTTCCAGCGCGCTCAAACTGCCCGAACGCGCCGCGTTCTTCAAGAATTTGGCGTTGCAAACGAACGCGATTATGACGGGCGGCGATTTCGCGCTCATTCGTTCGGTCGAGAGCTTTGAAGACTTTATTTCTTTCGGAAAACGTCAGTATCAGGAATCGGGCATTCGCGCGAACGACGCGCTTGTCGCGATCAGCGAAGGGGGCGAAACGTCGTCCGTTATCGGCACGATTCACGCGGCGCTCGAAGCGGGCGTTCCGACCTTTTTCCTCTTCAACAATCCTTCCGAGTTAATGGCGTCGCGCGTCGAACGATCGCGCAAAGTGATTGAAGATCCGCGCGTTACCGTCGTTAATCTTACGACCGGACCGATGGCGATCGCGGGTTCGACGCGTATGCAAGCGACGACGATCGAACTTCTCGTCGCGGGTTTCGCCTTTGAAACGGCGTTGACGCGCCTGCTGAAAGAACGTCTGACGCCGAGCGAATTCGCGGCGCTCGGGTTAGTCGAGAAATCGCCCGAAACCAAAGCGGACGAATTTGAAACGCTCCTCGCGGAGATTCGTTCCGACGCCAACGTCGCGACGGCGGCCGCTTACGTCGATTTCGAATGCGATTTATACAAGCGGGGCGGACGCGTCACCTATTTCGCGCGCGATTACTCGCTTGATATTTTCACCGACACGACCGAACGTTCCCCGACGTTTAAGATTCCGCCTTTTCGATCCGTCGACGAAACCGACGCTCCGGCGCCGTGGGCGTTCGTCAAAGACCCGTTGCGCTCCGCAAAAGACGCGTGGATTTGGTTGCTGGGAGGCGTCGAGCCCCGCTGTCTCGAATGGACGTCGGAGGATTATCGCGCGATGGGCGGCACGGACGCGCAAATCAACGATCCGCCGCAAATCGGACGTCGGACGGTCTATCGTTTTCTTATCGGTAACGAGCCGGACGCGTCGCGTTATGAAAACGTTCCGAACGTCGCGGTCGCGCTTCTTGCGGACGACGAGTCGACCTTGTGGGGCAAGCGCGGCGACGAATGGTTCGACGCCTACGAGCGCTGTTCCGCGCCCTTTGAAAATCGCGCGGCGTTTTTGATTCGCAACAAACTTGCTTCCGAATCGAGCGACGTTCAAGGAAACGTTTTCGCGTTCGACGTCTCTATGCCGAAGTCTCCGCTCGACGTCTTCGCGCATATCGCGCTCAAATTGACGTTGAACAATATTTCGACGGCGACGATGGGAAAATTTGGACGTCTTAACGGCAACTGGATGGCGCACGTCGACGCGACAAACAAGAAGCTTATCGACCGAAGCGTCCGTCTAATTTCCGAGATTGGGCAAGTCGACTACAAAACCGCGTGCGTAACGCTCTTTGAAGCGCTGGACGAAATGGAAACGTGGTCGCTGGATCGTAAAAAGACGATTTCGCCTGCCGCATACGCCGTCGAAAAGTTGCAAAAGAAACGCGGCGAGTAACGTTTTCGTCGCAATTAAGTTCGCGCGATTAAGTTCGCGCGATTAAGTTCGTAGCCGTTAAATTCGTCGTCCTTTCAAAAGAGCGCGCGTCGTCGCGTCGCGCGCGTTCGCTTCCAAAAAGTTTAGAATTGTTATGACTCTTCACGTTCCTTGCGACGCGTCGAAATCCGCGCGCGTTCTTTTTTCGATCCTAATCCCGGTCTACAACGAGCAGGCGTATCTCGCGCTCGTCGTCGAGCGCGTTTTGAACGCGCCTTTGCCGCCAAACGTCGAACGCGAGCTGATTTTGGTCGACGACTGTTCGACGGATCGCTCGCCCGAAGTCATTAAGGAACTTGTCGCGAAATATCCCGACAAAATACGCGCTTTTCGCCAGCCGAAAAATCAGGGCAAAGGCGCCGCGATTCGCCGCGCGATCAAGGAAATGGCGGGCGATTACGCGATTATTCAAGACGCCGATTTGGAATATAATCCGGACGAATACTCGCTCGTCTTGGCGCCCTTGCTCGACGGTCGCGCCGACGTCGTTTACGGATCGCGCTTTGCGACGCGCGAGACGCGCAAGGCGTTGCAGTATCATCACAAATTGGGCAATCTTTTCCTGACGCATCTTTCGAATTTTATGACGGGGCTCGATCTCACCGATATGGAGACGTGTTACAAGGCGTTTCGCGCCGACGCGTTAAAGTCGATTCCCTTGCGCTCAAATCGTTTCGGAATAGAGCCGGAAATTACCGCGAAAATAGCCAAACGAGGTTGGACGGTCTACGAAGTTCCGATCAGCTACAACGGACGCCGCTATTCGGAAGGCAAAAAAATCGGGTGGAAAGACGGCGTAAGCGCGATTAGGCTTATCTTCAAATATTGGTTTGTCGACGACAGTTTTTACGACGCGGAAGACGTCGAATCGGCGCAACAGCTGGAACGTTCGCGAAATTACGTCAAGACGCTCGTCAAACGCGCGACGCCTTATTTAGGGCTAAAAACGCTCGAAATCGGCGCGGGGCTCGGTTCCGTTTCGCGATTCCTTCCGCAAAAAGAACGATTGGTCGTAACGGAATTTGACGAAGCTAAATTACGTTTTCTGCGCGCCTCATACGACGGAAACGCGGTCGTCGACGTCGCCAAATTAGACCTTGCGACCGACGAAACGACGCTTGAAGCCAAAGATTTGGGCGCCTTCGATTCCATTGTCTGTTTCGAACGAGTCTCCGCGCTCAACTTAGAAAACGCCGAGTCGCTCAAACGTCTGCGTCGCTATCTCAAGACGCAAGGTCGGCTGGTCTTCGTCGCGCCGACGGAAAAAGACGCGCCAAACGGGCGTTCGAAAAAGGAAACGCAGGCATTGCTTAAAGAGTCGGGCTTTGTATGCGAGAAAATCGAGTCGTTCGCGTCGGTCGAACGTCTTTTCAGACGTCGAGCCCCCAAAACGACGTCGCAATTAGGATTCAAGTTGTTCGACTTAATCGTTTCTCGAAGCGCGTGGCTCAACGCGATCCTGCCGCCTACGCGATTCTTTGTCGTCGCGAGAAACAAGGGATAAAAGACGCCGACGTTTGAAGACGCTTCGGCTTTTTCAAAAACAAGAGATCAACGCTCGGCGACGGCGAGAACATACGACGAGAATATGCGACGAGAATATGCGACGGCGCCGAGCAAAACTAAACGGAAACTATGGATTACTTCACGAAATAGTAACGGCATTTAGGGCAAATCTTATAGCCGGCGTCGATTTCCCAGTCGCATTGAGGGCAAATCTTTTTCGGAGTCGTTCGGGGGGGCTTAAAGGTCGAACCAAATTCGTCGGCGTTGATCGGCGCGCTTTGGCGTCGTTCCTCTTGAGCCTTGGACTCCTGCGCGTCCGCCTTCTCCATTCCTTTGCGCAATTCCTTACCGATCCCCAAAATACGCAGAATCGACGAATCGCTCGGAGGAACGTTGGTCGCCTCGGGAATCTTAACTTCGACTCCGCAGGCGGGGCAACGTCCGACCGTTCCGGCGCGACTGTCGCGCGCGACTAAACGATGTCCGTTTTTACAAGCGACGACAATACTCATAAAACACTCCTTTCGCGCGAATTGCGCAGTCGACCCAAGGGCGATTTCTTTATCGACGACGCGAGGCGCCGACGTCGACTAAGCAAGCCGTATTTCAGAACGCGCGCTCGCCCGTCGCGACGCGCCCTTGGCGTTTGCGTCGACGGCTCCGTCTCTTTCTAGCGAAAACTAGTTCTCGTTCTCTTCCGTCGTCAAACGTTCTACGCGTCGATTTGTCGAACTCGACGCGATTATCGTCTTCTATTATACTCAAAAAAGTTCCCTTGCGCCTTATGCAATAGTTAAAATTTTAAGAATTTCATAAATTTTCTTAATTTTTACTCAAAACTAACGGTAATAACCAATTCAATAGACAAAATCAACAAAATATTTGGCGAATTTTTCTAAAGTCCCTCTTTGCATTTTCTTTTTTTGACGACGCTTATTTGACGAAGGGCAAAAAAACGTTAAACTATAAGCGTTCCGTCGGGCTCTTTTCGTTTTTTTTCGAATCGTCGCCCTTGTCGTATATCGTCGTAGCAAGGAGAGTAACAATGTCGAAGTCCGACGTTTCTTATTCGATCGAAATCGTCCGTTTACGCCGATCATCGCGCGCTATTCGCGCCGCGCTCTTTGACTTCGACGGCACGTTGAGCCTGATTCGCGAGGGCTGGCAAAACGTTATGGTTCCTTATTTTTGCGAAGCGCTCGCCAAAGTCGCCGATCCTAGCAAAGAATCGCCGGAAGAAATCGAACGGGTCGCGCGCGATTTTGTCGACAAAATCACGGGCAAGCAAACGATTTATCAGTGCATTCAACTGGCGGAAGAAATTAAAGCGCGCGGTGGAACGCCCCTCGAGCCGCTCGCGTACAAGAACGAATATCTGCGAAGATTGCAGTCGCGTATTCAAAATCGCGTCGACCGGCTGGCAAGCGGGGACGCCAAGCCGGATGATTACGTAGTGCCGGGCGCGCGTCGATTCCTGACTCTTTTACGGGAGTCGGGCGTCAAATTATACTTGGCGAGCGGCACCGACGAACGCTTCGTCAAACAAGAGGCGGATTTGCTTCAACTGACGCCCTTTTTCGACGGGGGCGTCTACGGCGCGCAAGACGACTATAAAACGTTTTCCAAAGCGATGGTTATCGCGCGCTTGCTCAAAGTCAATCAAATCGACGGCGCCGAACTCGTAGGGTTTGGGGACGGTTACGTCGAAATTGAAAACGTCCGCGAAGTCGGAGGATACGCTGTCGGCGTCGCGTCGAACGAAGCCGCGCCGGGAAAGGGCGTCGACGAATGGAAACGAGGACGATTGCTCGCCGCCGGAGCGGACGCCGTCGTCCCCGATTTCGGCGCGCCCGAAAAACTTTTCGAGTTTGTAACGCGAGGGGAAGCGTAGTTTCAACGCGTTTGTTCGGTTTTGCGTTTTCTTTCCTTCGGCGCCTCTCCTTGTTTGAGAACTAGGAAAAGACGGCGCGTCCTATGTAGTTTTCAATCGTTAATTTAATTTTAGAACGGTCGGTATGTCCCAACGCAACGTCCCACGCAAGCGATCGCGCGCGTCCAAGCGTTCCAGACGTTTCGGCGCGCCGGAACCGAAAGAAATTCAAAAGCGTTTGACGACGATCGATCAGGTCTTGCGCCTGCGATTTCGCGATTATTCGTCCGACGCCAAAGCGCTCGCGCCGTTGAATTCGATTTTAGATTTGAAGACGCTTGACGACGTGTTTGCCAAAGCCTGTTCCGAAAAGACCTTTGAAAAATTTTGCCTGTCCGTCGCGCGGATTTGTTGCAAATACGAGTCGCTGACGGAATCGCGACGCGTCGCGCCTAAGCTCGTTATTGCAAGCGTTTTTAACAATCACGTCGCGACGGTTTTGGGCAAGCCGGGAAAAATTACGGCGCAATTCTTAAAAATGAGCGTGCGTCGTATTTCGCCGCAATTGGCCGATCAGCTTGATTTCAAGCGAGCCAAGTCGGAACCGACCGTCTTCGTATTCGGAAACAACGTTTCGCGCATATGCGACTTAATTTTTACCATTCCTTACAAAGACGGGAGACAAGAAGTTTTCCCGCTTATCGTATTAATGGAACACAAGTCGGCGCCCGACAGGAACGTCGTAAAGCAGATGTTGACTAGTTTAGTCGCGACTCTAGATTTTGCAGAACGCTACCCGGAACGGTTCAAAACGCCCGACGGCAAGATTATCTGGCCTTTCGTCGTGTTATTTTACACGGGCGTGCAACAGTGGAACGAGACGCCTAACTTACCCGATCTTTTTACGACGTCCTTAAAGGAACTGGATCGAGATTGGATTTTCAAATTGAGATTCCTGTTCGTTTCGCTAATCGACAAAAGAATCGACGTAGTTCCGTCGATAGAAGTAAAGGATGAGGAAACGAGGGATGAAGAAGCGCCGCCGGAAACTTTCGACGAAGCGCTTAAAAACGCCGATTGGCTCGAGTTTTTCTTTGATTTGTTGCGAAGAGCGGAGTTGTTGACGAGGAATCCGAACGCGACGCGCAAGGGATGGTTGAACGACGTCGGCGAATCGTTGCGCGTTCTTAAGGACGTTTACGACCCTACAAGCAAATACGACGTCGAAATTCTTGACGACGCGTTGAGTTTTGTCGGCACAATGTGCGCAAAAAAGAATTTCGACTTGCCGACTCGCGACGAATTGGTCGATATTTTGGAAAAAGAGGAGATTAGAGAAATGACGCGCGCGACTTGGCTGTTAAGCGACGCGGAAAGGGACTCCGCAAGACGCGACGGAAAACGCGAGGGAATGCGAGAAGGCAAACGCGAGGGAATGCGCGAAGGAAAACAAGAGAAAGCGCGCGACTTACTCGCTCAACTTATTGGATTGCGCTTTCCTACGGCGCCGCCGGAGTTCGTCAAAGCCGCGTTAAAGCCTTTAAGCGATTCTTACGAAACGGCGCTTATGACGGCGATTATGTCTTCCGATTCGCTTGAGGAATTTCAAAAAAGAGTTCAAGAGTTGGCTCCCAAACGTCGGAACGACGTTTGACAAAGCGGCGACGTTTGCGCCTTTGCGTTTGAAAATAGAGAGAACAACAAATTTTAATAAGCGCGATAAAATGTTTCGTTCAGAAAAACAGATTCTTCCG
>JAZRWW010000056.1:0-2398 GCA_045599865.1 Thermoguttaceae bacterium | reverse complement strand
GTCGTTATTATTTGCGCGATTACCCGAAAAAATAGAATCGTTGATCGTCAAATAAGAGTAATCCTCGACAAACAGACCGCCGCCGTATGTCGACGCCGTATTCTCGATAAACTCGCTGTTGTTGATCGTTACCGTCGAATGATCGCCAATCCAAACCGCGCCGCCCTCGCCGTTGCTTGTATTTTTTTTAAACGAAACGCCGTCAAGATTCACCGTCGCATATTCGCCGACGGCTAGCGCGCCGCCCGGTCCTTTTGTCGTTGCGTTGTTGGAAAATCGCGTATTAATGACGGTCAACGAAGAACGAGAATCGTTATTGCTACAAAACATTATCGCGCCGGCATAGTAGTTCGTCGGCGCCGTATTACCGTCGAACACGCAACCGTCAAACGTGGAAACGACGCCAGCGTCGTACCACAGAGCGCCGCCCGCGCCGGCATAACCGTTGACAAACGCAATACCTTTGAAACTCGTCGTCGTTCCGCCGGCCACGGAGAAGAAAGCGCGCGCGCCGCAACCGTCGAGCGTCAAGCCAGGCGCCGCGTTCACGTCGTCCCAAAGCGCGCTTGCGTCGATCGTCAATGATTTGTCAAGCTTGATCCGAGTTCCGTTGAATTGAATCGTCTGCCCTTTAAGCGCTTCGTCAAACGTAACGACGCCGCCGATATCGGCAAAATCGATCGCCTCGCGTAAAGAAATCAGACCGTCGTCGGGATCAACGACGTCAAGATTGGTCGTAACGACGGTCGAACGCGTTTCGTCGATTTTCTCTTGATATTCGTAAGCTCCGACGTCGATACGCGCGGCGCCATGAGCGGCGACGATTCGCGGCGCGCCCGTTACGTCGGTCGTATAGGATTCGAAACTCGGATTAAGCAGATAATCCGCCAATCCGGCGTCGATCGCGATGGACGTTTCGTTCAAGCGCAAATCGATCTCGTCGGCGTTTGTCAGGTCGCCCGATTCGTCAAATTCCGGCGCGACGACAAAGCCGAGCGTCTCGACGTCGATCAGATTGTTCTTCGAGACGGCAACCTCGCCCGAAATGTTGGCGTTTGCTTTTTTGGCGTAGTTGTTGGAGACGATCGAAGAGTAGAGATTGAGCGTTCCGTTTTTACGATAGATTCCGCCGCCGTTATCGGCGACGTTACCCGCGACAGTACAGTTGTAAACGTTGGCGACGCCGTTATTCAGGCAAATACCCGCTCCGTTAGTTCCTTTGTTGCACGTTAATACGGAATTGATCAAATTGAGCGTGTCGGCGTTGTTACAAACAGCCAAAACGTTGTTTTTGAAAGTAGAACCAATAATATTGGTCGTAGATCCCGAGCATACAATTCCAATGTTCGTATTGCCTTCAAAGAGACATTTTTCAACAGTTAACGGCTGGGAATTGTGCCAAATAACCGATTCTCCCGGCTTCGACGTATTATTAATGAACTCTGAATTATAAATGAAAGATTCCACATGCGTTTCGAGACACGAAATACTTGACGCGTTAAAATCGCCGCTGTTTTCTTCGAATCGCGAATGATCGATCACGAGCGAGCCCGCCGTCGCGTAGATTCCCGCCGCGTTGTCGTAAACGCTGTTTTTGTAGAACAACGTTCCGTCGACTTTTGTCTTTCCCGTACTCCAGATCGACGCTCCGTTATAACCCCAGTTTTCGGTAAATTTACTTTCGCATACGGTCAGGGTTCCAGTCGTACAAACGGCGCCACCGGAATAATTTCCGTTCGGTTTGTTGTCGGTCAAGACGGACTTCGATATTTCTAAGCCGCCGACGTTAAAGACTCCGGCGCCGTCGCCCGCTACTCTGCCGCCGGTAATCGTCAGTCCGATCAGCTTGACGTCGGCGCCCGAGACGTAGAACGCGCGCGATTTACGGTTCGCGTCGACGGTTATTCCGGGCGCGTCGGAAGTCGCGTCGTATAACGCGCTCGCATCGATCGTCAAGGACTTGTCGATCTTCAGTTGCGAGCCTCCGAGAGTAATCGTCGCCGATCCGAGCGCTTCGTCAAAAATAATCGTATCGCCTTCTTCGGCGTTTTTGATCGCATAGCGAAGCGTTCCGATCGTCGTCTCGGAATCTTCAGTCGACGTAACCGTCCAAGTCGTATTGTTTGCGGTCGTTGCGACGACGGCGGCATATTCGGGAACGTTTAACGGAATCGCGGCGTCGACAAGGCGCGCTTCGTCGGCATAATTTGCGGAACCGAAAATAGAAGGAACGGCGTTTGACACGTCCAACGCGCCGGTAAGAGGGTCGGCGGTAAGAAGTTCGCGAGATTCTAGGGCTTCGAAAGAAATTTTTGGGGACGCCATAGCTCCCCCCCCCCCCCCATTTTGACGCCGTTTCGATTCGCGACGCCGTTTCGATTCGCGACGCCGTTTCGAT
>JAZRWW010000055.1:0-5569 GCA_045599865.1 Thermoguttaceae bacterium | reverse complement strand
CCGCGCTCGTTAAGGCGTTGCCCGTCGCGTATGGGGACGACGATTTTAAACGGAAATCCCACGACTCCCAAGTGTCCCAGTCCGTAACGTCGACAGGATCGTCCGGGGGAGGCGCAACGCAATGTTCCGACGGTTTGTATCCGGCGCTGTTGTACAAAAGTACGCAACTGTTATTAGTGGCGCTATAAAGTATATTTCTCGTTTCATCAGAATTATTGCGCGTATTAACAATACCATACGCCGTGCAACGATTAACAGTAGAGCCGACACACATAAATATAAAATTTTCTGTATTGCATTTAAATCCTACAAATAAACAATCGTTAAAAACATTTGCGACATTTTGCGAAAACGGTCTGTGCCAATTAAGTGTTATATTAGCAAACAAACATCTCGTATAAACGATTGCTCTATTACCGCCAATCGGTTCGTTATTCCCATAACGTAAATTAACACAATCGACGTCAACGACATTACCTGTAAACTTAAATAGCACTTTATATTGATTCTGCCCGTCCAATCTCAACCGATACGCGCCGCCCGCTATCGTAAGATTCGATTTATCTATCGCAAGATTCGCGCCGAGCGGCACGGTAACGGTATGTAGCCGGAACCCGTTGGCGTCGCGGAAGGCGGCGGCGTCTGGGTCGGGGGTTATTATGTATTCTGCTTTCGCAGAACTATACGCGTTGTCAAACGTATTGCATAAATACGTCGGGTAATTGCCCCACAGCGTTTCTGTTACGCCGAGCCAACTCGACGCGCCAGTGCCCCCCCAGCCAACCGAGTCGAAATAAACAACGGATTTAGCGACTTCATACGCGCCTTTAGCTCCGCCCGGCTTACGCGGAACGCCGTCTAAATCGAAAATCACGCCGTCCGCGCTCGTTAGACTGTTGCCTGTCGCGTTGGAACTTGTTGGCAAAATACGGAAATCCCACGTCTCCCATTTAGTCCAGTCAGTAACATTGACAGAATCGTCAGGCGGCGGAGAAAGAAACGTTTCTGACGGAACGGCGTTGTTTGAAACATTAGCGCCTATCTGCGACGTCAATAAACAATCTACCGTCGAGGTCGCGTTAGTACATCCATACATAACGCAACGTTGGAACGTCGTGCTTGCGTTATTGAAACGCGGAGAAGAATTTGTAGACACGCAATTAATAAACAAGCAATCCGAGTATACGCGCGTAAGTTCTGAATAACCTGTAACAAACTGCTCGGACGACACGTAATTCACAAAACGGCACCGCCGCGCCGTCAAAGCGACGTTTCTAGCAATACATAACGTTCCTCCGCTTATGCAGTCGCAATCTTCAATAGTCTTATTTTCAACCGAGCGAAACTGTACGCAATAACCGCCAGTCGAACCGTCAAGCCTCAATCGATATGCGCCGCCTTTTAGCGTTATCGATTTGCTTATTATTAAATCACTACCCAATACAAAAACAACTGTTTTGAGTCGATAACCACGCCCATCTTTAAAATTTAGCGAATCTGGGTCTAACGTGAGTATATCGTCATCAACGCAACTATTATATGCGTTCATTAGCGATTGGACGCGATAAGTCTGAACGCCGTCGACAACTCCTAAGTTTTCTGGCTCTTCCAAAGACGACCACAAATTATTTGCTATTAACCAAACCGCCATTTATATTCCCTTTTTTACACGGATAATTTTTTTAGCCGTCTCAACTCCGATTAAATTATCTAAAAACCGATAAAACGATTCTGGATCGCGCGTCCCAATCTTGCGCTTAAAACGATCACGATTAGACTCTTCTTTTTCCATTTTTTTATAACTTATTTATAACTTTTTATAACTCATATCAAATAAAACGCGCCGCCGTTTCCGACGACGCGCCTTGCTAATCTTCCGTGATAACGCCTTGGTGAACGGATAACAAAACTTCCGAATCTTCCCCGTTCGGCGTCAACGAACATTGAAAACGCATCGACTCAATTTCAACGCCCGCGTTTTCAAAAACTCCATACGCTTGCGCTTGCGCCGCGCTGGCAAAGCCAGAAACAAGTTTATCGCCGTCGCAAAACGCAATAACGACGACGACGTTTTGATTGTTTCCGAACTCGACGCGACAAGGAGTTTTCGTTCCTTGGCTTCCGTCAATTTCAAAAACTTCTTCGCCGTCTTCGTTTTCAACGGCGTCGCCGACTTCCAAATTGAACTCGACGTAATCGCGCGTCTCCGCCCCGGTTTTACTAAACGCGTAACAATATTTCAACGCCGACGGATTTAGCCCGGATAAATTTAGCGACTCGCGGCATTTATTCAACGCCGCGTCCGCCAACGTTCTAATTTGTTCCGTCTCGCCGTCGCATTTCAACGTAACAAATAACGCAATCTTTGGCGCGTTTAACGTCAAGCTCTTTTTGATAGAGCCTGTTCCCGAGCCCTTGTCAAGATTGAACTTCATTAGATAGTCTCTTTTCCCGGCGTTTCTCCGCCGCCTTCAACTCCGTCGACGTTTCCACCCGCGTCGCCGCCGCCAACGTCTACGGCGTCGTCAACGAACGGGGAAAGCGAATCAATAGCGGCTCCCAACGCCGCGTCCGCGCCTTCCAACGCGCCGCCGATCTCCCCGACGATACCGTTCAATTTTTCCGCCTTTTCCGTAATTTTAGTGCAAATCGACATAATCTTCTCCTCTAAATTTGAGAGTAACGACATAATCGCGCTAAGTTGCGCTTTTATTCTGCTTACGTTCTTGAATCAGCTCTTTCAAAAGCGCGAAATTTTCCGCCGTCTCGCGAGATTTTTCACGCGCCGCCTTCGTCAACGAAATTAGCCAACGAATAATAAAAACGCCGACCTGTATCGCAACTAACCCGAGCAAAATCACAAGACAAAGATTCGCTATTTTCAACTGGCTTTTAAGCGTCTCAACTTCGCCTCCGACGTCGATAGCCTCAACCTGCGCCGCGATATTGTCCAGACGCGCCGACAAACTAGCCACGTTCTCCGTTATTTCGCGGATATTCGCAACCGTCGGCAATCGATCCCCAAGCGCAAGAAGCGTTTCTTCCTGCGCAATGCCAGTCAGA
Source organism: Thermoguttaceae bacterium (assembly GCA_045599865.1). GTDB lineage: Bacteria > Planctomycetota > Planctomycetia > Pirellulales > Thermoguttaceae > RUG369. The sequence continues at coordinate 2,506 of JAZRWW010000055.1, read as the reverse complement.
TCGACGTCTGGTAAATCAAACGGCTCGGGTTGAGGTATGTTTGCAATCGCCGTTTCAACGTCGTCGACGGTCGCCAAGCGTTCAAAACGGGCGCGGAAGTTTTCAAAGACGCTGGTAAGCCCTTCAAGAGCCGCTTTGTTCTCCTGCCAGCCTTTGATTGTTACCTGTCTTTCATTGATCCCGCGTATAGCCCCTAGAATTTCGTCTGTACGGTCGTTTTGCCTCGCCTTGATACTTTGTTCAAGTTCGTCAAACGCGCTTTCCTGACGCGCTTGAATCGCCTCTAAAAGGCGTATTACAGGACGAAGTAAAGTCGGCTGTAGGTCGTCGACGTCAATTTCTGCTGGGGGGCGAGCGTTCGAAGGCGCCGAAAGACGAACCCCGTCCGAACGTTCCGCTTGTTCCGTCGGCGTTACAAATCGATCCGACGCCCTAGCGTCAGACATTGCAAACCAAGGATTAGCCGCGCACGCGACTATGTAAATAAAACACCAAAACGCCTGTTTCATACCGACGCGCTCCAAAACATAACCAACGTTAGCAAACTGACAAAAAAACCGATAAGCCCGCCTAACATACCAAACAAAAACGGTCTAAAAAACTGCATTGCATACCTCAACGGTAATTTTTCCAGCCGCAAAAATAAGCCAAGGAGTTGAAAACGACGCAATAAACCCGCCTAAAAAACCGAGTAAATCATTCATTTTTTTTCATTTTCCATCAGTTTAACGCCTGTTGTAACCCCCGCAATAAACGCTAGAACGCCGACTGTTATACACCACGCCACAAAACAACATTCGCACATTATTACACCGTAATATTAACCGAATCATAATCCAACGCAACCTCGGCGTTTTCCGCCGTTACAATGTCGGCGTCGTCGTCGTCTTCATCTTCGTCGTCGTAGTCGTTACGAACTAACGTAAAACACCCGTTTTCTAAATCGTCGACGCGGTCGCGTATCAAATCAACGTCGCGAGTGCGACTTATTCGTTCCGAATCGAAATCCGATTTCAAGACGCGCGACGCAATTTGTTGTCCGACCTCCGTTCGTAAGTTTTCAATCCTATCTGAAAGTTCCGAAAAGGTACTACAAACATACAGCGTAACTAAAACACAAGCGCCACAAAGCAAACAGTATGAAAGCCAGTCCATCTAAAAATCTCCGTTAAAACTCTTGCCCGTTGTTTAGATACTCAATCCAACGCCGTTCTAATTCGTTTATCGTTTTTATGCCGTAATATTTAGCGAGACAAGCCTCAAAATCGTCCGTTTTAACGTATTCGCGTAAAAACGCGCCCAAATAATCGCGCCCCCCTAGACGCGTCAGCATTTCGATAACGCTATACGACTGTCTATACATACGCAATCGGTCGTCGTATTGATTGCGTCCGATCAAATCGTTTAAACGCCAAAATTCGCCGCGCGTATATTGCTCGTAGACCGCTTGCCGAAGTTCGTTTAACCGCCCAATTTCGGAATTTTGCGCGACGCCTTCGTTTAGAAATAAATCGAGCCCCTCGCGATAAAGATAGAATTTCAGAAACGCGTGGGTTAGTTCGTGGTCGAGCGTTCCGCCGACGGTTTTATCAAGCGGAAAATAAACGACGACTTCCGAAACGGTGTTGCCGGAGTATTGAGTGTACCCTGCGACGCCGTTTCCTGTGTACTGACGAAACCGAACGGGGAATTTATCCCAATCGTCCGGCTCGCCGTACCAGCTAATGAGACGGTTTATAACCGCGTCGCAAGCCTCCTCCGCTCTTTTGTCGGTCGAGTTGACGTAATCAGAAGCGAAGGATAGCCCTACACAACCGATCAAAACAACCGACGCCGATAGGATATAAGTTATAAACCGTCTCATAGTTTAGTTACTCCGCAAATTCCGGCAATTCTGACAAATCGATAGTAAATCCGATTCGAGGAGCGCCCGGTCGACGCCCCGGAGGAACTTCCACGCCGCGCTTCGGCGGCTTTGGCGGCTCGCGTCTTAAGCCGGGAATAGGACGCGGGTCGCGATCCATTCGGGGCTTCGGCGGCTTCTTTAGTCCCGCTCGTTTAAATTCCTCAACGATTCGTTTGTCAACGGGACGCGCAAAAGAGCCGACGCCGCTCCAGCGTACAATCTCAATAGCGTCGCCGTCAATTTGACGCTCGACCAAAACGAACGTCGGGTAAGAATGAACGCCGTATTCTCGCGCGATCAAATCGCCCTTACAACGCGGCGTCGCGCTTATCGAACAATAAACAGGCGTGATTGGATATAACTTTTCAAGTCCTTCAATCAACGATCTGGCGCGGTCGCACGCGGGGCACTTACCCGGCTTGTCGGCGGTAAAAACAAGAAGTTCCAAATCGCCAGCCCGCGCTTCAAGTATCTCCGGCGACGGCGGCGAAAATCTTACGGATTCGTTTTCAATTTCGTCAGCGGCTTCGCGCGGCATTACGACGACGTCCGGCGTATAAGACACCAGCGTAATCGGCGTTTCGACGGCGTATCCAACGC
>JAZRWW010000054.1:0-5275 GCA_045599865.1 Thermoguttaceae bacterium | reverse complement strand
AATACGTTTAGAACGTCTATCTAACGAATATTATCCTTCCTTTTTTGTCGTAAGGGTTCCCTTATGTCCTTTTTTAAAAAATTTGCCTTAGCTTTCGGCCCGTTTTTCCTCGCGGCGACGCCCGGCGTCTTTGCCGACGACGCGGTAGTCGCCGACGGGCTCGCCAACGACGCGTCGTTGTGGGGGTATTGGAAATTTGACGAGCCGCACGACGGCGCGCCCAATTCCGCGAATCTTGAAAACGCGGCGCGCGCTTCGTATTTCGTCGCGCCTTCCGCGCCGCTCCAACGTTGCGAGGGCGTCTTCGGTTCCGCGCTTGATCTTTCCGGCTCTTACGTTTTGTCCCTTGCTTCCGAATTCGCGCCCGACGATTTGGAGGCGTTGACCTTTTCCGCTTGGGTTCGCCCGCGCAATTTGAGCGCTTATCGCGAGATAATTCGTAAAGAAGACCAAGACCAACGTTTGCTCTTTTCTTTCCAAAACGACGGAACGATTCTCTCGCTCGGTCTCAACGTCGACGGTTTATATCAGGAATGCGACGCGAAAATTTCGCCCGCCGACTTCCTTGACGACACGTGGCGTTACGTCGCCGCGACGTTCGACGGCGCCGCGTATCGCGTATACGTCGACGGTCGAGAAGTCGGGTCGCTCGACAAACCGGGGAAGTTGACCGTCGGGAAAAAAGCGCCCGTTATGATCGGTTCAAGCGACGGAACAAGCGAATTTTTCGACGGTATGCTCGACGATTTGCGCGTTTATTCGCGCGCGTTGACGTCCGAAGAAATCGCGACGCTTTATCGCGAAGGACGCGTCGTTCTCGACAAACAAGAAGCCGACGTCCTTGAATTCGTCCGATCGATCTATTCGAAGGGAAACGGTTTTGTCGACGCGCTCAACGGGACGCGCAAACGACTTCAAGAAAACGCCGAATTACGCGAAAAGTTTGGACGCGCGGCGCAAGGCGTCTTCTCGAGGCTCTTGCGCGAAGACTACCCGGAAGACTATGAATTTTTCGCGCAAAAGTTCCAAATTAGCGTCGCGGAATTTGCGACCGCGTCGACTTCGCGCGCTAAAGACGAAGCGGCGCGTATGCGCGATCTATACGTCGAATATATGCCCTTGACCGACGAGCAATGGTCGTTGTTGACGCCGGAAGAAACGTCGCGTTGGAAACGCGTTCAGGAAGTCGCAAAACGACTCGACGACGCGCTCGCCAATCCCGACAAAGTAGACGAAGGCGAATGGCTCGAGCTTGCGTTTGAAACGTCGCGCGAAGTTCAGGAACGTCCGTTCCAACGCGAGGCGGTCGCGCCTTACGTCAAGGCGTCGACGCCCGAAGTCGTTGATTTGACGCCGGAACAGGCGCAATTTCAAATTAAAAAAGACTGGCTTTTTCAATGCGACGGCAAGCCGACGCTCGAACGCGTTCAAGTCGAACTTGATCGAATCGCCTCGTTGATCGAGGAATACGAGGAAAACGACGGCAAATTTGACGACGCCAAAGCCGCGCTTGAAAAGTTTCGCGTCGAGGTCGCCGAATTTGCCAAAGAGAACGCGGCGGAGGCGCTCGTCGGCGATTTGTATTTCCGCGTGCGAACGCTCAAGCGCGCCGTCTTTTTGAGCAATCCGGCGCTCGATTTCGACTCGTTGCTCTACGTCGACTCCCCTTATCCTCAAGGGAGCGAATGGCGTCACGAAACAAGGCACAGGCTCGGTTATATGGCGGTTCCCGGCGGTCGTCTAATGACGCGTCAGGGTCTGAATCCCGACGGGAAACAGCGCGCGCTGGCGCCCTCGGCGCCTTTGAGCGGTTCTTTCTGGCGTCCCGATCTTTCTTGGGACGGAAAGAAAGTCCTGTTTAGCTTCAAGCCGCACAACGAAAAATCGTTCCATATCTACGAAATCGGAATCGACGGTCAAAATCTACGTCAACTCACCTCGGGCAATTTTGACGATTTCGACCCGATTTATTTGCCCGACGGAGAACATTGCGTCTTCTCGACGACGCGCGGCTATACTTACGTTCGTTGCATGCCCCCGACAAACGCCTTCGTTTTGGCGCGTATGAAGTTGGATTCTTCCGACCTCTATTTGATTTCGCGCAACAACGAGCCGGACTATTTGCCCTCGATTTTGCCCGACGGACGCATCCTGTTTAGCCGCTGGGAATACACCGACAAGCCGCTCTGGCGTTGCGTCAGTTTGTGGACGATGAATCCCGACGGAACGCAAACGCAAGTCCTTTGGGGCAATCAGACCGTTTGGCCCGACCTGCCCAAGGACGCGCGCGCCATTCCGAACAGTTCGCGCGTTATGTTTACGGGCAGCGCGCACCACGACTGGTTCTCCGGCTCGATCGGAATCGTCGACCCGACGAAAGGACTCAATTTCCCCGACGGTCTAACCAAAATTACCGCCGACGTCGCTTGGCCCGAATGCGGAAACGGACCGACCGATCCGATCGAATCGCCCGACTATTACGTCAGCGGAAAATATTCGGCTTACGACTCGCCCTATCCGCTTAACGAGCGCGATTTCCTCGTTTCCGCTTGTCGAGACGGAAAATACGTTCTTCTTTTGATGAACGTCGACGGCGACCGCGAACTCCTGTGCGAAGGCGAGTATAATATTTTCTACGCGCAACCGATCCGCGAGCGTCCCGTCCCTCCGACGATAGTTGATCGTGTGAAATGGCCGACGTGGGAAGAACGCGCCAATCCCGAGCCCGGCGTTATTTACAGCGCCGACGTCTACGACGGCGCGCCCGAAGAATTGCGCGGTAAAGCGAAATATCTGCGCGTTCTGAACATTGAGCCTAAGACCTACACGATGTGGAACGAACGACCCTATATTTCTACGGGACCGGTCGTTTCGATGGTGCAGTCTGAAGGCGTTAAGCGAATTCTTGGCGAGGTTCCGATCGAAAAAGACGGAAGCGTCTCTTTCTACGCGCCGTCCGGAGTCGCCTTGCACTTCCAGTTGCTCGACGAGAATCACAAATGCTTGCAGACGATGCGCTCCTTTACTGGCGTGATGCCCGGCGAATCGCGCGGTTGCGTCGGTTGCCACGAGTCGCAAGTCGCGACTCCTGCGCCTCAAACGCGTTCGATCGCCGCTTTGCGCGCGCCGTCGACGATCCAACCTCCGCCTTGGGACGATATTTCCGTCAGTTACGAGCGTTACGTGCAACCGACGCTTGACAAGCGTTGCGGCGAATGCCACGAAGGAGACGGCAAGGCGCGCGAAATATTCGACACGACTTTGCGTCCCGGATTTTTGCACTTCAAAGAACCTTACGTGACGCTTGTCGGCAATCCGAGTTGGGCGGCTCCGCCGAAAGTGTTCAGACCCGGAAGCCGTTCGCAGTGGGCGAATCCGACCGAAGACGAATTGCCCGAAGAACCCGCCGGATTCGGCATTGCCGACACGATTCAAGTCGAGGCGTATACGACGACCGATCCCGCCGCCTACGTCACGCCGAAACCGATGGAAAAGCTGTCCTACGCAAGCCGCTTGATCAACAAATATTGCGTCAAGGAACATTACGGAGTCGAGTTGACGCCGGAAGAAACGTTGCGTATGATCGTTTGGGTCGACGCGATGTGCCCCTATATGGGTTCCGACGACGTGCATAATATGCCCGATCCGAAGTTCCAAGGGAGCGACTGGCTCGCCGTTCCGCCAAGGTTGGAAACGGCGCCCGTCGTAAAACGTCCCGGTCCGTTCGACCCGTTTGGCAAAAAGGACGACGCCTACGGCGCGCCCGATCAGTGCGAAATTTTCGCCAATCCTGCGGATCAAGCGAAGCCGATTATTAAAATCAAGAAATGACCTCGCGTCTATGAAAAACGCGCGTCCGTGCAAAACCGCGCGTCGAATATGCTCGGCGCGCGTTCGAGAATAAAGAAAGAAGGTTGAAATTGGAAGCGTCTCCTTGGTATCGCGACGGGTTAAGATTCGGTTGTCGTCAATGCGGCGGCTGTTGCGGCGGCGCGCCCGGTTACGTCTGGACGACGAACGAGGAAATCGCCGCGATGGCGAAAGCAATGGGAATAGGAGCCGCCGAATTTACGGCGCTTTTCGTGCGAGCCGTCGGTCGAAAAAAGAGTCTGCTCGAGCGAGAAAACGGCGATTGCGTTTTGTTGGATCCCGACAAAAAAAAGTGCGTCGTCTACGATTCAAGACCCGTTCAGTGTCGAACGTGGCCCTTTTGGGATTCGAACCTCGACCGTCCCAACTCGTGGAAACGAGCCGCGAAAAACTGTCGCGGATGCGACGCCCCCGACGGCAAACTTTATACGCTGGAAGAAATCGAAGAACGGCGCGAAAAGAAGTTTTAACCATACGGGGACGCCGCAGGTTTCGACGTCCCTATTTTGGAGTTTCCGTCTCAAGGCGGACGCCTTCGAATAAAACAAAGGAGTTCCAATGAGCAAGCAAGATCGAGACAGAGTAAAAAAAGAGAAAGAAACGCTGAACGTCCTTAACGAATTTGTTCGAACGTGCAAAATCGACCTCGCAGAGTTAGTCAAAGAAAAGGAAGAGGAACAGCTCAAAAAGCGCGATCCGCAATCGATGTTTTTGCTCGCGGGCGGATTCGCTCGAGGCTTGTTCGGAATCAAGCAAGACTGGGAAAAAGCGCGTTTCTGGATGGAAGAAGCGGCAAAGGCGGGTTCTATTGAAGCGACGTGCGATTTGGCCTCGATGTATATGAACGGTCAAATAAAAGAAGGCGATCCCAAAGAAAACCACGCCAAAGCGTTCCAACTCTATCGTAAAGCCGCGCGTCATAAGGTCGCCGTCGCCTACGGCAATCTTGGCGAGTGCTACTATCAAGGACTCGGCGTCGAAAGAGATTACGACGAGGCGATGCGCTGGTATAAAAAAGCGGCGGCGCATGGGGACGAACACGCGTATTACTGCATCGGTCGTTGTTATCTTGACGGAAAAGGCGTCCATAAAAACTACAAGACCGGCATACGTTATATGCGCAAAGCGTACGACTGCGGGATCGGACGCGCGGCGTTTCAAATTGGCAACTGCTACCTAACAGGCTTCGGAGTCGACGTCGACCTAGAAAAAGCGATCCAGTGGTATCGCAAAGCCGCCGACTTGGAAGAACCGCGCGCCTACTTGGTCTTAGGAAAGTTCTATCTTGACGGAAAGGGCGTCGAAAAAAACGAAGAAAAAGGCTGGAGCTTGATTGAAAAAGCCGCTTACGGCAACATAGAAGGCGACCTCGCGGAAGCTAAAAGGTTGTTGGAAGAACGCGACG
>JAZRWW010000053.1:0-2073 GCA_045599865.1 Thermoguttaceae bacterium | reverse complement strand
ACGCCTCCGATTTCGCGTCGCAGGCTTCGGGGAGTTGAACCATTATATAACGTAGTCCCGTCCCCTCGCCGTTTCGCGTGCTTTTGTCTGCTAGGCGTTCGGCGTTTAATTGCATCACGGCGTGGGCGGTTGTGGAACTTCCAGAGAAGAAGTCCATTATAAGGTCGTTTTCTTCACAACAATGGTAAATTAGACGTTTAATAATTTCTACGGGTTTTACAGTTTCAAAACTATGCTTGGGGATTAATGAAGACAGCTCTTTTTTGGCTGTTTCTGCCGTTCCCATTTCTTTGCTAAAAAAGCCCCAAAATGGTTCAGAATTTTCTCCACGTTCAAAATCTGGACGCATTTTGATAATGACTTTTCCATCACGAATGAATAGATTTCCAGTACTTTTGTAGGCGGCAACTTGGGCTTGCCCAAGTTTCCACTGTTTCCCTGCAGGCAGGGAAACAGTGGAAACTCCATCGGAAATATCAAAGATCATTGTTTCCCGACCACGTTGTCCTAAAGCGTTCATTACTTCGAGAGGATATTCTCTATACACGCCTTGTTCATCTTCACAGGGATACGATTTTTCTGTTTTTTTAATCAATCTGAAACGACGTTTTGAATGCTTCGTGTAGACTAATATCATTTCCGCCTTAGGTTGAAGTTTATTGTAAGCAGTTGACGTATTTTGAGACTTTGTTTTTGATTCCCAGTATATTTCCCCTACAAAATTTGCCGCGCCAAATATTTCATTTAATATTTTACGCAAGTTGTAATTTTCGTTATAATCTATACTTACTAGAATTATACCGTCTTCCGAAAGAAGAGCGCGTGCCAACAACAAACGCGAATAAATCATCGAACACCAATCGGAATGGAAACGAGGATTGGTAATGTTGTTTTCTTTAAAGACTTTGTTTCCGTCTTCGTCATATAATCCGATTTCTTCGTCGTATTCTTCATCGTTCGCACGAAAATTGTCGGGATAAAGAAAGGAATCCGACCCCGTGTTGTACGGCGGATCGATATAGATCATTTTGACTTTGCCCAGATAGCTCTCTTGAAGCAATTTGAGAACTTCGAGATTGTCCCCTTCGATATAGAGATTTTGGGTCGAGTCCCAATTTCGGCTTTCTTCGGGGCAGGGGCGCAAGGTCTTTCGAATCGGCTTGTAGGCTTCCGCAAGTGCGGCTTTTTTTCCGACCCAAGTAAAATCGTAAGATTCGGCGCCTTCGGCAATTTCGCCGGACAAAATTTGACGTAACACGTCGAAATTAATCGCTTTTTTTAGGGCGCCGTCTTCGCCTCTTGTTTCGGTAACGCAATTAGGGAAGAGTTCTTCGAGCTTTTCGATATTTCGGGCGATTCCGTCGACCGTTTCCATTTTCATCTTGTCCATAATAGTTGACGTCCGAGGAATTCCCTCGTCTTCCTTTCTTGTAAGCGTTCACGAAAAATAGCGAGTTGTTGGCGTCCAAATTTTTGACAAATCGACGCGCGTAGTAAAAAACGGCGAGTACGTATCGACGGCGTTAGCCGTCGCGCGAAAGCCGCCCGCATTGCGGGCGGATGGCACGAACAAGCGTTGGCAAATTTTTTTAACGCGTTTGGAAAGAACGTAAATTTTAGGTTTACCTTTTTATTAAAGCGTTCACGGAACGACGCCATCCGCCCGCAATGCGGGCGGCTTTCGCGCGCGTCGCAAAGCGACGCGATACGAACCCAACGTTTTTTACTGCGCGCGTCAGGTTGGCAAAAGTTTGGGCGCCAACAACGCGCTACTTTCCGTAAACGCCTACGTTTTACGGAACGCGACGATCCTATAACGTTTTAATTTTCGCGTCCGGCGCGAATCGCTTGAAAATTCCGTCAAGATTGATTTTACCCGCGACGGTTGAAAAACACGAATCCCGGAAAACGACCCGGAGCGGGTTGCGTTTTGCTATTTCTATGACGGCGCGTTCCGAAATATTTTCCTCGAAACAAGCGAGCAAATCGCCGTCGTTGTAATTGTGAACCGTAAAGCCGTCGACAAGTTCCGTTTTATAAGGCAAAGACAAAGGCAACCCCCATTCGAGAACG
>JAZRWW010000052.1:0-17964 GCA_045599865.1 Thermoguttaceae bacterium | reverse complement strand
GCGATCCGCAACTAATCGACTGGTTGAAGGCGTTTCGCTTTCCCGACTCGACTTCTGCGGAAGAACTGTTTCAAATGGAGAGAAGGACGCCCGATTTAAAGGAGTTGAGAAATCAAATGTATCAAGTGTTAACGACTCCCGCGCAACGGGATTATATCGAAAGTAGTCAACGTTTCTATACGACTCACCGAACGATTTTGAAACGGCAAAAAGCCGAAATAGAACGAAAAGACGCCGAAATACGAAAAAAAGACGCCGAAATTCGGCAAAAAGACGCTGAAATGCTAACGACGTTTTGTAACATTCTTGCCGAAACGGCGTCTTACAAATTTAACGTTCCCGTTTCCGAAGTGGAAGCGTCGTTCAAGGGACTAACGTTGAACGCGCTTGCCGCCGTTCGTAAATCGCTGGCGTCGACCGTCGATTACGACGAATTTGTCAAAATCGTTTCGCAAGAGCGACAAGACTAGCGAACGAGGATCGATTTTGACGGCGCTTTGAGTCGAAGAAAGCCGGAGCAAAAAACGACGCGCGTTTCCGCAACGTTTACGCTGAAATTAAAGCGACGATCTGAAACTTTGCATAACTTTCCGTGAACGATTACGAAAAAAGAAACGCGCCGAGGTTTTTATCGACGATATTATACAAGACGTTTCAAGGAACGTCGAAGTTAAGCGTTAGACTTCGACGTTGAACGATCGTTTCAGCTTTTGCGAGGAATGCTTATATAATGGCGGAAATTGAAAAAAAATCGCGCGAGTTCTTTTACCGTTTGATCAATACGCCGAGTCCTTCCGGATATGAAGAAAAAATTCAAGGGATCGCGCGCGACTATGCTAAAGATTTTGCCGACGAAGTTCGTACCGACGTACACGGAAACGTAATCGTCGCGCGCAATCCGAACGCGCCTTTTCGCGTGATGTTTGCCGGACACTGCGACCAAATTGGGCTGGAGGTAAACTATATTGACGACGACGGTTTTGTCTACGTCTTGCCCTTGGGAGGCTGGGATCCGCAAACTCTTGTCGGCGTTCGCGTTACGATTTGGACGAAAAAAGGACCGATCGAGGGCGTAATAGGACGCAAGGCGATTCATCTTTTGACGGAAGAAGAGCGCAAGCGCGTTCCGAAAGTTACCGATCTTTGGGTCGATATTGGCGCGAAAAATAAAGCGGAAGCCGAGTCCGTCGCGCGCGTCGGGGACGCCGGGACGATTCCGCTCGATTATCGCGAATTGCTTAATAATCGCATCGCCGCGCCGGCGACCGACGACAAGTCGGGCGTGTGGGTCGCGCTGGAAGCGTTGCGACGAATCGACGCCGAAAAATTGAACGTCGCCGTTTTTGCCGTCTCGACCGTTCAAGAAGAAGTGGGACTGCGCGGCTCGAGAACGAGTTCCTTTGGACTCGATCCCCAAGTCGGGATCGCGCTCGACGTCACGCACGCGACGGATACCCCGACCGTCGATAAGAAAATTAGCGGCGACGTTAAATTGGGCGCCGGTCCCGCCGTCGGAAAAGGTCCGAATATGAATATGAAATTGGTCGACGCCTTGCTTGACGTCGCCGAAAAAAATAATATTCCTTACCAACTTTGCGCCGAGAACCGTATTACCGGAACCGACGCCGCGTCGATTCAGGTAAGTCGCGCCGGAGTGGCGACCGCTTTGATTTCGATTCCCAATCGCTATATGCACACGCCCGTCGAAATCGTTTCTTGGGACGATATGAACGCCGCCGCCGATTTGCTCGCGCGATATTGCGAATCGATTACGCCCGACGTTTCGTATATTCCCGAATAACGTTTCCGTCGTTGCGCGAACGTCGATCGCGACGTTCGCGTTTATGATAAATTAACGAAATAAAGGAACTTTGGGAAGGACTGCTCGTCTATTCTCAAGGAACGCGTTGATTATTCCGCTTCTCAATTCCGATTCTTTTGTCAAAATTTGTCAAATTTTGCGCTCGTCTTGACGATAAGTCAAGAGACGCGTTCGTGTCGCCTAAAGGCGAGAGGGGCGCTTTGTCGTCGAGCGCGTCGACGATAGGAACAAGCGTCGAGAACGAGAGCGTGCGCGATTTGTCGTTCGCTCGTCCTTTGATTGGTTGCGAATATGAATTGGAAAACTTGGTTGTTGTTATTGTTGGCGTTGGCGGCGGGTAGCGTCGCTTCCTTCGGCGTGAAGACGGCTTTTTTTGTGGAAAAGGACGCTCAAGCCGAGGTTAAGTCCGACGATTTCGCGCCTAAAGAACGTCTTTTAGTCGCAAAAGGAGCCCTTGTCGCCGGTACGGAACTCAACGCGCAGAACGTTCGATTAACGTTGACGCCGGAACGCGACGCGCCGCGCGACGGGATTTTTACCTTCGAAGGAATTTCGGGACGTAAGATAGTTCGCGACCTTAAGGACGGCGAAGCGGTTTCCATATACGACTTGGATTCTTCAGAGGAAACTCAAGCGGAAGACGGTTCCTTTGTTCCGCCCGGTTGCGTCGTCGTTCCTATCGAAATTTGTTCCGCGACGAAAGCGTCCGGCGGCGTCAATTATTTGAAAATTACTAAGTTAAACGACGTCGTCAAGCCGGGCGACGTCGTGGATTTGCTTGTCGTCAAAGAAGACGGCTCGTCTTATGAAAAGCGTCGATTGATTTCAGAACCCGTCGCGGAAAACGTGTCCGTATTTGCCGTACGCGACGAAAAACGACATACCGCCGAAGGTTTGGCGCGCAGTTCGGTCTTGTCCGCTTTGCTTTCGAAAGAACAGGTCGAAAGCGTCAGGAAGGCGTCCGAAGAAGGAAAAATTAAGATCGTTTTTCATTTGACGGACGGTTTGTCGTATGAAGAGAGTCAAGAAGAAAGCGATTTTCTAAGCGGCGATTTATATTCGTCGGCAAAGAACAACGACGCGATTTTTGAGCGGAGGACGGACGACGTTTTCGAACGTCCCGTCCAAGCGTTTGACGAAACGAACGTCGCAAGCGACGCGACGGGAAGCCTTTTAGATCAGGACGTCGAGATTCCAAGAGGGGGCGCGACGAGCGCCGATACTAAGGACGAAGAAGGCGTCTTTATGAACGTTTCGCGAAAAGTCAGAGTCGACCCTGCGGACGACGAGGCTTCAAGAGAAAAGGACGACGTTTTGTCGAACGACGATTCGATAATCGACGACTCGATAATCGGCGGCGCGTTAATCGACGGCGCGTTAATCGACGACGAAGACGCGGGAGAGAATCTGAATTCTGCGAGTCTTGCCGATCGCGACAAGGAGACGACTTCCGCGTCCGAATCCGAGTTAGGCGATCACGATGGAACAAAGGACGTTAAAAAGCGTCCGCGAATTTACTCTCCTTATGCGACGCGCGGAACGAACGTTCCGCGCCGCCGCGCGGTTTCAGATGAGAGTTCGACGGATCGTTCAAAGGACCAAGTTTTTTGACGTTTCGCGCGTCGATACGCAGGGATTCCGTTAATTTAGGTTGGACGTTTAATATGGGAAAAGACGTGGATCGCGACGTGTTGTGGGCGCCTTGGCGAATGGCGTATATAACTTCGGATAAAAAAGAGGAGACTCGTTCGGTCGTCGTCGCGGAAGGCGGAGATTCTAACTGTTTTGTTTGCCAAGCGGCGGCGGATTCGACGGAAAACGATCTTGAACGACTTGTCGTCGGTCGCGGAAAAAACACGATTACTCTTCTGAACCGTTACCCTTACAACAACGGGCATCTTCTTGTCGCGCCTAAAAGACACGTCGCGCGCCTTGATCTGCTTAATGAAGAAGAACGACGCGAGATTTTCGACGAGTTGACGTATTGGGTCGGAGTCGTGGAAAAGACGATGAACGCCGAGGGGTTTAACGTCGGTTTGAATTTGGGACGCGTCGCCGGCGCAGGATTGCCCGGTCATTTGCATTGGCATATCGTGCCTAGGTGGAACGGCGACGCCAGTTTTATTACGACGATCGGTTCCGCAAAAGCTATTCCGCAGGCGTTGGAAGCCGCTTGGCGCCTGTTGCGGCGCGAATGATTCGCGCTCGTTGCGTTAGAGGGTTAATTTTTTTTTGTTCGATAGAGCGTCGTCGATGTCTTCAGGTCAATTTATATCCACGCAGTCCAAGTTTTTCCGTTTCCTTGACGAAATCGAGGCGGCTACTTGGATCGCATACGACACGGAGTTTATTTCTGAAGGACGTTATCGACCGGATCTTTGTCTTGTTCAAGTCGCCGTCGAGTCGGGCAATTATCTTTTGGATCCCCTTGCGATTCGCGATTTGAATCCTTTCTGGGAACGTCTGTGCCGCGAAGGCACGACTTCTATCGCGCACTCTTGCCGTAGCGAACTCGAGTTTTGTTATCGCGCCATCGGACGAATTCCAACGCGAATTTTTGACGTTCAGTTGGCGGCCGCCTTTGTTGGATTCGATTATCCGCTTAATTTTAAAGCGTTGACGGAGGCGACGATCGGCGTCGAACTGGAAAAAACCGAATCGCGAACCGACTGGTCGAGGCGTCCCCTGCTCAAAGGACAACTCGACTACGCAATTCAAGACGTCTGTTATCTCAAACAGATAGCCGATCGTCTTGCGCAAGAGCTGGAAAAGAGAAATCGCGAGTCTTGGTTTGCCGAAGAGACGCGCGCGTTTTGCGAAACGACGCTTGATTCTTTCGGCGAAGACCACTGGCGTAAAATTCTTGGTTCCAAACGATTTTCGCGAGACGAACTGGCGATTATACGCGCGTTATGGTTTTGGCGGCGCGACAAGGCGCTTGCCAAGGGGACGCCGCAGACGAGAATTTTACGCGACGACTTGATTTTGGAGTTGGGGAAATTAAAAACTTCCGATCCTGAGCGTATTTCCGTCCTTAGAGGAATTAAGGGAACCGCAAATTCAGCGTTGGTTACGGAGTTGCGCGAGCAAATTGACGCCGCTTTGCTTTTGGACGACGCCAAGAAGCCCGTTATGGAAACCAAGCGAAGTTATCCGCAATATGCGTTGGCGACGCAACTAATCAACATTTTAATCGGTCAATATTGCCATAAGCACGAAATCTCCGCGCGTATGGCGGCGACGGTTTCCGACGTTCGCGAAGTGATCGCAGGTTATGCGGGAACGCTTCCTAAAGGACAAACGGCGAAATTAATGCAGGGGTGGCGCGCCGAATTTCTGGGAAAGTTTGTCGAAGACTTCCTTTCGGGACGGCGCGCTATGCAATTTTCCGACGATCTCGAAGAGGCGCCCCTCAAAATAATCGACCTCGACAAGGAATCCGAGGTCTGAGCGTTTGTCCTTTGGATGACGGTTTTGAAAGTTTGAAATCGGTCTATTGCGCGTCGCGTTTGGAGAAGATACGACGCGCGAATAGTTCTAGCGACGCTTTCCAGACGGAGAAATCGTGTCCTCCTTCGAGTTCCGTGAAATGAGGATCGACGCCGTTGGCTTCGAAAACGTCGGCGTAAGTTTTCGGATTGGCGCCGACTACGGGGTCGCGCGTTCCTTTGGTAATTAGCAGATACGTCGATTTTTTATATTCTTCGGGGAAAGTCGCCGTTTTTTTCGTCAGTAGTCCCGGTTCCGCCGGATAAGGCAAAACGCCGGGCGCAGGCTCAAACGCTCCCACGTAGGCGAATTTGTCGCAAAGTTTGACGCCAATATAAAGAGCTTCGCGACCGCCCATCGACAAGCCCGCGATCGCTTGAGACTCGCGATCCGTTGCGACGGAATACCGCTTTTCAATTTCCGGCATAAGCGATTTTTGCAAGTCGTCGATAAAGACGTCAAATTCTTGAAAGCGTTCTCGCGAGAAGAAGCCCGGTTCTTTAGTTCCTTTTTTGTGAACGCGTATGTTGGGAATAACGACGATCATTTTCGACGCCTCGCCGTTCGCGATCATCTTGCCTAAGGTTTCAACGGGACGCGCGCCGAGCCACTCGTTTTCGTCTCCGCCGATTCCGTGGAGCAGATACAGAACGGGCAGAGGTTCCGAGCCGTCGTATTCGGCGGGTACAATAACGTTCGCCGCGCGCTCGCTTTCCGATACGACGGAATAATATCGGATTTTTTCAAGTCTCCCATATTGGTTTTCGGGCTTTTCTTTCGAAAAAACCGACGCCGAAAACAAAACAAAGAGCGACGCTAACAAAACTTGGATTCTCATTGAGTTTGCCTCTTGTTTTTGAAGAAATCTCCGATGGTCGTAGGAAAGAATCGCCTTTATTGCGATTTCCTCCTTTACGGTTAAAATTATATTGGAAGGAAAAAGGAATTACAAGTAAATTTTGCAAAATGGGAATCTTTTTAACGAGCTTTTTTTCTCCGTCCCTCCTTGTAAATATTGCGCGTTCGTTTAAAATTACTAAACTGATTTGGATTCTTTTTTGACGCGGTTGCGTTTCGTTCGACGCCGCTCGAGGATTCAGCGTTGAATTTTGCGTCGCTAGACGCGCAACGAATACGGGTTGGGTTATGTTTGAATCGTTGACCGACAAACTGAGTTCCGCGTTTCGCGCAATGACGGGGCGCGGCCGTCTTACCGAGTCGAACGTTCGCGAGGGGCTCGATTTAGTTCGTCAGGCTCTTCTTGAGGCAGACGCCGGCGTCGAAGTCGCGCGTAAGTTTGTCGACGGCGTTCAAGAGAAGTTCCTCGGCGCCGAAGTCTCGAGAGCGTTGAATCCGACGCAACAGATTCTTAAAATCGTCAATGAAGAATTGATCGCGTTGATGGGACCGGTCGATTCGACGATTCCCAAAAAAGAACCCTTTACGACGATTATGCTTTGCGGCTTGCAAGGGTCTGGTAAAACGACCTCTTGCGGCAAATTGGGTAAAAAGTTGCAACAAGCCGGGCGCAAGCCGATGTTTGTCGCCGCCGACTTGCAACGACCCGCCGCTATTGATCAGCTCGAAGTTTTGGGCGGTCAGTTGGGCGTTCCCGTCTTTGTCGACCGCGAATCAAAAGATCCTGTCGACGTTTGCAAACGCGCCTTGAAAGAAGCGAAAAAAAACGAAGTCGACGTCGTGATTCTCGACACCGCAGGACGTTTGCATATCGACGAAGAGTTGATGACGCAACTCAAACAAGTCGAACGTAAAGTCCAGCCCGACCAAGTTTATTTCGTCGTCGACGCTATGACGGGGCAAGACGCGGTAAACAGCGCCAAAGCCTTTAACGACGCGCTTTCGTTAGACGGCGTGATTCTGACGAAGTTGGACGGCGACGCAAGAGGCGGCGCGGCTTTGTCCGTTAAAGCGATTACCGGCGTGCCGATCAAGTTCGTCGGCGTCGGCGAAACGCTCGATGCGTTGGAAGAATTCCACCCGGATCGTATGGCGAGCCGTATGCTCGGTATGGGCGATATTATGACGCTCATCGAGTCGGCTCAGGCGAAATTTGACGAAGACGAACTCAGACGCCAACAAGAGAAATTAGAGAAGGGCGTCTTTACGCTCGACGATTTCCGACGTCAAATGCAACAAGCGTCCCGACTTGGCTCGATGAGTAAAATTATGGGGCTCATACCGGGTATGGGGCGCTTGAGCGGGCTCTTGGGCGAAATGAACGTCGACCCGGACAAAGAATTGCGCAAAGTCGGCGGCTTAATCGATTCTATGACGCCGGAGGAACGACGACGACCCGATATTATCGATCTGCGGCGTAAAAAGAGAATTGCGGCGGGCGCCGGAGTCGAAGTCTCAAGAGTCAACGAATTATTGGCGATGCACCAAAAGATGGCGGGCGTCGTCAAGAATATGTCGACGCTCGGAATGGGCGACAGAATGCGCGCTCTTCAGCAAATGACGCATCAAGTTTCGTCGAATCCGTTCGGTATGTTTGGACCGGCAAAGAAAGGTTCGACGGGCAAGCGCCTTACGCCTAAAGAACGCGAAGCGCAACGTAAAAAGTTGGAAAAAGCGCGACGCGATAAGAAACGTAAGAAGTAATAATTGAGGTAATAATTAAAGAGCGCCTTTTGCAAAAAACATAGATTGGTCGAAAGACGCGCAAATTAAAGGATATTTTGGACGCGAGTCCATTTTTCGACGTCGAGTCGACGCGCGGCGTTCGTTAGACTTGGTTCGACCGAACGAGTCCCCTTTAGCGCGCGACTTGCAGTCGTGCAACGATTCTCGATCGCGTGTCGAGAGATTTTTTTTGACGAAGGAGTGTATTAAGTGGCTGTTAGAATTCGTATGAAGAAGTTTGGTCGTAAGCACCGACCGTTTTTCCGTATCGTCGCCGTCGACGGTCGTCGCCCTCGCGACGGTCGCGTTCTGGAAGAGTTGGGAACTTACGATCCGCTCGTTCCTGAAACCGACGCACGCGCTTTGCTGAACGGCGAACGCGTCGCTTACTGGATCGGCGTCGGCGCTCAACCGAGCGACAAGTGCGCCGTTCTCATTAAGAAGTACGGTCAAAACGGGACTTGCTTGGAAGCGCAAAAGAGCGCTTTGGAACGTTTGGCGCAAAGTCGCCGTCGTCCTGCGGTAGCCGCCCCTGCGGCTGAAGCGCCCGCCGCCGAATGAGCTTTTGAAGAATAGAATTCTTTTTAGTTGAAGTAATTTATCTGTCGTCGTCATAGACGAGGCCGTCGATGAGGTTTGACGTATTAACGCTTTTTCCTGGGATTTTCGAAGGGTATCTCTCCGAAAGTCTTATAAAGGGCGCCATAGAGCGCGGGCTGTTGGAAGTCAACTTGTACGATATGCGTCGTTGGGCGTTCGACAAGCACAACACAATGGACGACCGTCCCTTTGGAGGCGGACCCGGCATGGTGTTGAAAGTCGACAGAGTCGTCCCTTGCGTCGAAGAGGTGCAGACTTACGCCGAGCGTCCCGGACGCGTGGTGCTAATGACGCCTCAAGGACGTATGTTGACGCAACGAGTCGTCGAGGAACTGGCGCAAGAAGAGCGTCTGTTGCTCCTTTGCGGTCGTTACGAAGGGTTCGACCAGCGCGTCGTCGACCTACTCCAGCCCGACGAAATTTCGATCGGGGACTATGTTTTGAACGGCGGAGAAGTGGCGGCGGAGGTCGTGATCGATTCTGTTATGCGTTTGATTCCCGGCGTGTTGGGAGACGAAAATTCGGCGGTCGTCGATTCGTTTTCCTCGGGCAATCGCCTTTTGGAAGAAGACCAGTACACAAGACCGCGCGAATATCGCGGCTTAGTCGCGCCCGAAATACTTTTGAGCGGAGATCACGGTCTGATCGACAAGTGGCGAGTCATTAATCGTAGGGAAAAAACGTTCGCGCGTCGTCCCGAATTATTGGACGACGAAACGTTGGAAGGCGGAGCTTTAAAAGAGCGTAAAAGTCGTAAGAGAGAACTTTTCTTCTTTGATCGCTCGCGTTCAACGGATAGGAGCCGGGTTGACTGACAATTAGGCGTTTTTGGTCTTTTCAGTCTTCTTTTTAGTCCGAAACGGTAATTCGGAAGTTTTTAACGCGCTCCTAAAAGAAAAATATAAAGAGTAATAAGGAATATTTCCGTGAGTCAAGAACTTATTCGTTTGGTGGAAGCTCGCGTCAAGAACGCTCGCGCCGAAAAAGGAATTAATGAAGCCGATTTCCAATTTGAAATTGGCGACGTCGTCAACGTCCATTGCAAGATTCTCGAAGGCGACAAAGAACGTATCCAAATCTTCAACGGCGTCGTTATCGCTCGCAGCGGTTCCGGCATTCGCGAAACGTTCACCGTCCGACGCATCGTCGCCGGACAAGGCGTCGAGCGTAAATTCCCGGTCTACAGCCCCCGCATCGCGAAAATTGAAGTTTTGCGTTCGTCCGTCGTTCGTCGCGCGAAGTTGTACTACCTGCGCAACCGCGTCGGAAAGGCGACCCGTTTGGCGCAACGCCGCGTAGAACGCGCCGAAGCCCAACAAAACGTCGTCAAGACGATGAAGCGAGGCAAGAAGGCCGCTCAAGCGCGCCGCGAAGCCGCCGCCGCGAAAAAAGCCGCCGAATGATAGTCGCTTAACGTTTCGTCAAAAATTAGAACGCGTTTGATTTCCTTGAGAACGTCAAGCGCGTTCTTTTTTAACGCTATATTCTAGGTACTTTTTCAAATCTTTCGAAGAAAAAGCATAGTATCCGCCGCTTTTATATTTTTTCAAGAGCGAGACGTAAACGGCGAAGTTTTCCGAATGTAGTAGTCTATTTAATTCGTCGTAATTTAGTTCCGTTAAAACGTATAATCCGCCATAGACTCCGACGCCTTGCGCGCAATACGTCAATTTCAAGTCTTTTGAATCGCGAATTAATGCGTTCACGGCGTATTTTGGACGCGCGACGTCGTTAATTCCCTGCGTTCTTCCGAATCCAAACCAAGCGCGCGGATCGGTTACGCTCCGCTTTTTCAGTCGAGCTTCGTTTGCGGCGTAGTAGTCGCGAATCTTGGGATTCGACGTCAATTCGTCAAAAGGAACGAGTTTAGCGTTTCGATAGGGAAAGAGACAAAAACCGCTTTGCGCGGTCGACGCCTTGACGACGGGAATCACAAATTCGTCAAAATCAAAGGGCGTTTCTTTTATAAAAAACGAGTCGGCAAGCGTCGCAAATCCGTTTTTGACTTCAAATTTTCCGCCGTTTTCCGTCGTTAAGACGCGTTTTAAAAACTTCAAACGTTCTCTTGTGGAAAAATAGAAATTATCTTGAAAATAGAAGTCGAAACTTGTCAACACGGCGTTTGGGCGCAGTTCGCCGTCGTATGCGAACGTTTCCGTTTCAGTCGACTTGCGATTCTTCTTTAACACGGCGATCGTCGTGTAGGTCGTCGCGTCAAAGACTTGAAAATGTCCAAGATCGACGATTTTATCAAGAAGATTTTCGTCGACGATTCTTTTTCTAAACGAAGCGCCCGCAAGACTATTAAAGAACGAACTCGGAGTAATATAGCCGAGAGTTCCCCGTTCGTTCAACATATTGAGTCCGATTTCATAAAAGACGAGAAATAAATCGGTCATACCTCCTTGCGCGAATTGAAATCGCTTGACGTCGTTGAACGAAGCGCCTAAATTATGCACGCGCACATAGGGCGGATTACCTAAGACAAAATCCATTTTGCCGTCGTAGCGGTCGACTTGCAACGCGTCTTCGCAAGTTACGTTCCAAGAGACGTTGCGAACGCCGTAACGCTCCGCGACAGAATCGAGTCGACCGACGCATTCGGCGCGTTCTTTTTCGTCGATTTCAATTCCGAAGACGTAGGTTTCGAGTTCCCTTTTCAGGTCGCCGTCGCGCGATTTTTGCGATTCTCGACAATATCGCTCGACAATTTCGACAAGGAACGCGCCGTCCCCGCAACTATTGTCGATTACGCGCTTACGTAATATTTCCTTACCGCGATAGCCTGAAAGGTCGAGTATTTCGCAAACAAAAGGCGTCGGCGTGTAATATCGACCAAAATTTTTCCTAACCGAGTCAGGTTTACGTTGCGAAGACGTTGTTTTTTGTTGAACCATCGAAAGAAAAAGAATCGTTTTGTTTAATGAAAGGTTCTGTTCGTATGTTGCGGAGGGAATGAAGGATATCAAATAAATCGTTTCAACGGCGCCGGTCGAGGGTAGATTTTGTCTTTATTCATCGTCTAATTACGCAATCGAGACGGGAAAACAAACAAAGGACGCGTTCAAAACAATCAAGTTGCAACGCGTCCCTTTTGTAATTATCGCAGAGGGGTATTCGGATCAAACAACCCAGCCGTCGCGATATTCGGTCTTAATAAATTGGTTCGCCGCTTTATCGTTGACGATTTCCATCTTTTCGGCGTCCCATTCGAGCTTGATTTTGCCCGCGCGCAAGGAGACGGCGCCAAGTTGTACCGCTTCCGCAAGACGACCGGCGTAATCGAAATTGCAGAGCGGCGTCGATTTGCCGCCGTCGACGATCGAATTAATCCATTCGCGGTGATGACCGGCGGAAGAGGGGATCGTCTTTTCCGGACGTTTGTAGTCGGCGTATTTTTCCTGCGGATAGAGGCGAATCGTTCCGTAGTCGGCTTCAAGAATGCCTTCGTCGCCGACGAAAATAACGCCCATTCCCAGATTTTCGAGTTTCTTTTCGGCAATGACCGGCGGTCGTTTGGCGCCGTCGTACCAAGTAAGCGGCAACGTTTTACCGTTCCAGTCGAATTCATATTTGCATTCGACGTCAAGCGGACAACACATCGGGCTAATATCGGTCGGACAAGTCGCGTGAATCGTCTTAGGAAGTTGAAGATCGAGCGCCCAGAAAGGAAGATCCATCAAGTGGCAAGCCATATCGCCGAACGTGCCGGTTCCAAACGGCCAGTAGCAACGCCAGTTGGCGGGCAAATAACAAGGATTGTAATCGAGCCATTGCGCGGGACCGAGCCATTCGTCCCAGTGAATGTTTTTCGGAACGTCGAACTTGTCCTTGGAAGGCTCCGACTTGCCGCCCCAGCCCTTGGCGCACCAGACGTGAACGTCGGTTACTTCGCCGACCGCGCCCGCTTGGATCAGTTCGACGACGCGGCGATAGTTTTCCGTCGCGTGAATGACCGTGCCCATTTGCGTCGCAAGGTTCTTTTCCTTCGCGATCTTTTGCATATCGCGAATTTCCGCAACGTCGTGCGCAAGCGGCTTTTCGCAGAAACAGGGCAGACCGCGACGCATCGCCGCCATCGAAATGGGCGCGTGCGTATGATCCGGCGTGCTGACAAGAACGGCGTCAAGGTCTTTCATTTCGTCGAACATTGTTCGATAGTCGAAGAAACGCTTGGCGTCGGGATACTTGGCGCCTTGAGACGCCAAATTATTGTCGTCGACGTCGCAGAGCGCGGCAAGTTCGACCAAGTCGCCCGATCCGCCCATTAATTCGGAAATGTTGCCCGCGCCGCGACCGGCGATACCGGCGACGGCGACGCGCAGTTTCGAATTGGCGCCCTTGGCTCGAGCGATCGAAGGAACGCCGAATTGAGAAACGCCAAGCGCGGTTACGGAAAGCGCCGACGTCTTGAGAAATTCACGACGATTTAGAAACATTGATTACTCCTTATTGTCAAAACCAATCGGTCAAAGCGCGCGCGAAGCGTAATAAAAGTCGACGCAAACGCCTTGAAATATTATACGTTATTAACGACGCGTTTTCAAGCGCGTTTTGCATTGAAAAGCGTCGCGCGACTAGATTAACGATTTTGTTCCAAATTTCTGAGCAACGCGACGAACCAAGCGCGATTGTCGGCGCTGCAGTAAGTCATACGCCCGCCCATTCGACTGAACGTTTTGCAATAACGTAAATAATACGCCGGATCGTCCATTGGAGGCTCGCCGTTGGCGGTCCAATCCCAAGCGGATTTTGCTAGGTCGACGACGTGAATTGAAAAATCTTCAATAACGCGCCCTTCGCGTCGCGCAAGATTACGCGACATAGAGAGCGATTTTTCGAAGATCATCGGCGAAAGAACGGCGGAACCGACGGAAAGATAGACGCCCCCTTCGAGTTGCGAAACGGACTGCGCATAGGCGAGAAAATCGCGCTCCGCCGCGCGTCCGATCGCCGCGCAACGATTCGCCGGATGCGTATAGATTATGTCGCAACCGATCATTGGACAACAGCCGAAGGCGACGCCCGCGCGTCGCGCGCGATACGCGATCGAATATTCGCGCGTCGGATGCGGAATTTCCATTTTCCCGTCGGGCAAGCCGAACCGTTTTTTCGCGCGCAACAAATCGGCGGCGGCTGCGGCGCGATCAAGTCGTTTCACGGGCGAATTGGGATCGTCGTCCAGAATCGGCGCGTCCGAAGAATCTTCCAAGCCGCAGTCGGCGCCGTCAAGTATCGCGTCGACTAATTCGCGATTCGACGGAATTTCAAGACCTTCGTTGAAAATCATTTCGCCGACCGATTCGCCGTAGCCAAGACCGCGATAAGCGCCGACGACGATCGACAAATTAATATATTTGCCCGTCTCGTCCCAAATTCCAAATTGACCTTCGGAAGTATAACGCCGAACGTCCTCGCCCGAACGACCTTGAAACGCGAATTCCCAGTCGTGAATCACGCCCGCCCCGTTCGTCGTGAAACGATCGATCCAGCCGCCTTCGGCAAGACGCGCAAGGACGAGCCCGAGTCCGTTTTTTACCGAGTGCGCCCCGTAAGTCAAGATACGCGCGGCGCCCGACGCTTTTGCGCGGCGAAGCTCGTCGGCGGTCGTCTCGACGTCGCGCCAAGCGGCGTCGGAAAGCTCGACCGAGTAGGTTTCTGGATCGATTACGTCGCGCGTTATGTCCAGCTTGTTCACGCGCGAGGATAGGGGGAGGATTTCTAACGCGTCTCGGTTTAGGTAGTTTTGGTTTGACATTTTTGAACTTTTACGGGGTTCTATTTCATTTCTTGAATGTGATTGAACTTGAAACGCAAATAAACCTCGTTGTTAAGTCGCTTCTCCATTTCATCAATTAATTTTCCCGGAGGAGTGTTGAAGCTTTTAACGCCTAAACCGTCCATAAATTTTATCAAGCCTTCGACTTTATATTTATTTTTAACGGTCTTTGCCAAGTCGACAATCTTTGAGATCATACCGTCGGCGCGCAGACGTCGCGCTTCGCGGATATCATCTTCAAGCGTATCGGACTTTTCACGCTCTTGTTTTTCTCCCTGATGAATTGCCGGAGAACTTGAAACGCATTGTATGACGTTTTCGGCAGTTTGTTCCAAGGATTCGATTTTTGTCTCTTGTTTTTCTTCCTGTTGGATTGCCGGAGAACTTAAAAAACATTTTTTGACGTATTCGATTGTTTGAGTCAATCGTTCGGAGTTGTTTTGTCGTTTTTTCAATCCATACCCAAACGCATCTTGTACGAACAAAATGAAATTATCTTTGTTAAGTTTACTAGATCCGCTGTTGGCGTCTTGAACGACGCCAATAATCTGTTGAACAATATCCTTCCTAACTTCGACAGGAGGATTACATTCGAGTTTTTCACGCAAGGGGAGAACTTGCTGTTTGTAAGATTCGAGCTTTTCTTCTTGGGTAACTTTAGGAATTGTATTTTTTGGACGACTTGAACTCTTTTTGGAGGCGGAATCGTTTCCTTCGAGACGTTTTCGAAGATTTTTGACGATAGTGTTTGATTTTCCTGCGATGTTTTCAATGCCCACGTCCAAAAGAAAACTTCTCAGAGTATCACACTTGACGTATTCGTCAAGGATTTTTTGCGCCAAAGCAACAAGTTGTTCAATACTTTTTTGGGGAAGTTTTCCATCTGCCGTTTTATTGGACGCGTTGTAAATTGTATGCCATTGCTCCCCATGCTTCTGTAAACATTCCTGTTCTTTTGTCAGAGGTTTTTGTCCCGTCTGCAACCAAGTTCTGAACTTGGATTTTACCGAGTCTACTTTGTCTTTTTTATCAAAGGAAAGACCGAATTCCGTTGCGAATTCAATGATCTTTTTTCCAGACAGTTTGCTATTTTTCTCATTCTTATTGAACGTTTCGACCAACGCGTTGATTTGCTCGTCAACGTTTTCTCCGGCTTCTCTTCGACGAAGATAGATTCCACACTCGTTAAGGAAGGCTTCGGCGTCGAAAGCTACGGAACGCGCCTTCTTTTTCTGAAGCTCCTTCTGCAATTCGCTCGCCGAGTTAACGCGGTATTCCTCTAGTATTTCAGCGACTGCGTTTAATTCGTTTCGAATAAAGTCGTCGACGTCAAACGCGTCTGAACGCAGTATCTGCAGGAACGTTCGATTATTGCTTTGAATCATTGGTAAATCCTTTCATACAATTCTGTTGCAACTTCCGTAAAATACGGATGCGCTTTTTTTCTTTCCCTGGAACCTGGCAAAGGTTCGTCGTGTTCTCCATTAATGGAGACTCTTCCTTGACGTTTTGGAACGTATGATTCAAAAAGAGTGGGAATTCCACATTCTTTGAGATAACGCTTTCCATATTTCGGATCATTTAAAACAAATTCAATGTTTTGCGTTAAATCGTATTTGAACTCCAGTTCCTGAGAAGTAAAAGCTTTATCCGATTGTATTCTGTTGAGAACGATCCCTCCGATTTTGAGCGGGAGGTTCAACTCATACTTGAAGCGTAATAACCATGACATTGTTCGTATGACCGAATATTTGTCAAAAGATTCCGGCGCCGTTGGAATAAAAACAAAATCGGATACCATTAAGGCGCAAATTGACGAGGCTGTTATTCTCGGAGGACAGTCAAATATTACGAGATCGTAAGACTCAAAGACTTTATTTTGATGGAACCACAATCGATAGCAATAACGAATATCGCGATGATCGAAAGCTAATCGGACAAAATGTTCGTTATCGGCAGAATCAAGATCGTCGACGGTGGGAATAATAAAGGCGTTGTCCGTTTTCTCCATATTAAGCACGAGGTCTTCAAGCGTAATATTGAGAGATTTGGGCTGTTTAAGGAGAGACGCCGACGTTTTTTCCGAAGCGAACGCTTCTTGAAGCGAATGGTATTCCGCACAACGATCGCTCAAAGTGCCCTGAAAATCAAGATCGACAACAAGTACTCGAAGAGGTTGTGGATTTGATTGATTGTTCGAGTCGCGGTAGTTGCCAGAGGCAAAGGCGGCGGCCAAATTACCCGTCAAGGTTGTTTTCCCAACGCCGCCTTTGAAATTGATAAAAGAAATAAAACGCGTCGACCTATTTCCTTCACGCATTGGACGTTGGGGAATAGTTATAAATGGGGGTGGCGGATTGTTTTTGAAATTTTTCTTTGAAAACCAAACGTCTTTGTCCTTTTCGTCCTTTTTGAAAATACGGTCAATATGCTTGTAAAGTTCCTCACGATAATCGTCAGACGAGAATTTTGAACATTCGATTTGTTGAGATTCTCGATGTTCTTGATTTTCAATCAGTTCCGTCAAACGTACTTGAATATCCTGAAGCTCGTTTGAAACTGCGGAATTGCCTTGTTTGATGAGTTCTTGTAACGCTTGAAATTTTTCGGCTAGCGAATTCATTTCTTCAAGGACGTCCGATTCTTTATTTTTATCTTTGTTGAAATTCATAGTTCTTATATTGAATGCTGAGGGTGAAGAATAACGACGTTTATAAAATCCTCGCGCGTTTGGACGCGTTTTTAAATCGACGCGCATCGATCAAACGCTTAAACGGTCAAAAGTCGCGATTCTTGAAGTCAGTTTATCGGCGCGATTCCTCGAATATTTTTTTGAAAAGCGTCGAGGGAATCCGACGTGCATGCGACGTTAAAAATCGATTCCAAAACTTTGGAGTCGGTAATCGACAAAATATTATTGATCGTCGTTTGCGACGTTTGGGGAAAACGAAGAACAATGCACTTCTTTAACATATTGCGAAGACGTTTTTGTTCGCCCTTTTGCACACCCCTTTGTTCGCCCTCTTCCAAACCGCTTATTCTCCCAAGGTCGTAAAAACTTTCAATCCTATGCGTCATATTGACTTCTCCTCCTAATTCTTCAAATTTATACGCGATTTCGTCGCGCGTCGGCGGATTCCAGCCCTGTCGCATTGCGACTTTGCCGACGAATATAAAGAACTCGCCGCAAATTTCGAGTTCTTCTTCGTCGTCGGGGTCAATTTTGCCCGCCAGCGTTTTGAAGGCGTCGTTCCACGCTTTTTTCCAGTCTTCCGACGTCGCGTCTTTTTTAACGACGATTCGTTCCGCCGCCTTTGTCAACGCGAGACACGCTTCTAGCCAAGGATCGGCTTCGATTTGTTTTTTTGATCGCGTAAAAAGACTTACGAATTTGAACGGCAACATGAATATCCAGCGTTTGTCAAGCGCCGCGTCGGGCGTCGCGAATAAATCGGGCAAATTCAAGACCTTTTTCCAAGGACGCGCGCCCGTGTAAAACAACAGTAGGAACGGCCAAACGAATTTCTTGTCTTTCCGCTGAAAACGCTCCTTATGACGCTGAATATATTGTAAAACCAACACTAACGACGTCAATAGTTGGAAGACGACGGCGCGCGTTTGCGTCGATTTG
>JAZRWW010000051.1:0-2966 GCA_045599865.1 Thermoguttaceae bacterium | reverse complement strand
CAGGGCGCTCATCCGGGCTTGATTGCGCAACGTTTCGCCTTAAAAAAAGAAGGCGTCGAAGACGACTCCGTCAAGAAGGAAGCGTTGGAACGAGCGATTAAAGCGCTCGGAAAGGTCAAAGACGTCTACCCCCAAGCCTTTAAGACGTGGGAAGAATCGTTTGAATCGACGCCTGACGACCTAAAAAGAGGGTTCGACGTCGAATTCAAAGGCGGGCGACGCGTGATCGTCGGTCTAGGAGCCGACAGCGTGATCGAAACGGGCGCGACTTTGTCGCATACCTACGGCGTTCCCTACCTACCGGGTTCTTCGATTAAGGGTATGACGTCGAGTTATTGCCATAAATATTACGGCGAGACGCAACCCGAATTCAAAGAGGGGGGCGAAGTCCACCGCGCTATTTTCGGGACGACCGACAAGTCGGGCGTCGTCGTCTTTCACGACGCCTGGCTCGAACCGACTTCCGTTCCGCAATCGTTGAATCTCGACGTTATGACGCCGCATCATACCGAATACAACGGAGGAGGCGCCGCGCCGCCGTCCGATTTCGATTCGCCTAACCCGGTTCTATTCCTATCGGTCGCCGGAAAATTCCGCATCTATTTGACGGTCGAAGAACGCCTCGACAAAGAAAGCGCCAAGGTCGCGCTTGATCTTGCGGCTAAACTTGTCAATGAAGCGTTTCAAAGGATTGGAATCGGAGGCAAAACAAGCTCGGGTTACGGACTTCTCGACGATCCGAATCTCAAGTCGGACGCGGAAAAAGCCGAAGAAGCTAATAAAGAACAAACGAAAGCGCTCGTTCAACAAGCGCTTGGTTCCTCCGCCGCTATTCCGAACAAGGGGGAAACGAGGACTTTGAGACGCATTAAGTCAAAGGGCGATCCGCGTTTCTGGGACGACGTTGCAAACAAAGAATGTATTATTGCAAAGAACGATCAGAAAAAGGCAAAAGAACTTTACAAGACCGGCGAAAGCGGTTCCTTTGTGTTCGTTCAACAGAACGGCGATAAACTGCAGTATAAGTTGCCGGAATAAAACCAAATTAAAACGCGTCGTAAAAGACGGCGCGGTTTTCCGCGCCTTAAAAAGACTAACGGACGTTAAAATATGAGCGAATCGCAATCTTTGGAATCAACGGTCGTATTTTACGACGTCGGCGTCGACGAACCGATTTTACCGTCGGAACCGTTGCCGCCTTTGCCCGATATTCCCCGAGGCGCCCTTGTCGTCGTTTCGGGAAGAGCCCCTATTTGGCGATACGGATTAGCGCAACATAAATTGCACGGTTCGCCAGCGGGCGCCGTCGCGACGTACGATCCTAGGTTAGGCGCCGTCGTCGTCGCGACGCATTCGCCAAAATATCGAGAAGGACAGGTTCTTGACGTTTCGCCTAACTGACGGCGCAAATATTGACGTCGTAAACGTTCGATTCGATACAAAAAGTTCAGGAAAAAACAATGGAAAAAAAGCAATTCGATCTGGCGATTCATCTTGTCGGCGGACAACCTTATCCCAATTTGATGGGGATGCGCGATCTCAACGCTAAACGCCATTTGTTGCTGGCTAGCGATCAAACGTTCGCGATCTCGAAAAAATTGGAGGATTTCGCGCGACGCGACGGAGTCGACGCGCAAATCGTCAAACTGTCCGATCCGAACGATATGGACAAAATCATTACGGAATTTACTAGGCAAGAAGATTTTGTCGGAAAAAAAGTCGCCGTCAACGCCACGGGCGGAACAAAACCAATGGCGTTTGCCGCAATGTTAGGAGTCGAAGGAAAGAGATGCGACGTCGATTACTTCTACTACGATACGCAATTTGAACGTCGATTTCATTGGCCAATTAAAAGTTCGGAGCGCCGAACCGAAGCGACCGCATTCTCGCATCTCAATTTCAGGCGGTTTCGTATCGACGATTTTACGAGACTGTTCGACTATCCCGTCAATCCTCCGAAAGAAGATTACGATCTTCAAGTTAGAGTACGAGCGCATATCACTAAAAAAATATGGGATTTTCGTCGAGTGATAACGGGCGTTCAATCCAACAATCAAAAGACGCTTCAACAAGAAGCCGCCGATTTATGTTCCGAAAGAAACGAAGCGATCCGAAGGAAGCGTTCCGTCAGACCCGTTTCGATTCATAGTTCAAGTTACAGTAGCAAATACGATCAACGCGTCGAAGTCGATTACGACGAAGGAAAGGGAGGACGAATTGTTTTCAACGGCTTCCCGATCAATATTCAACCGAATTTCGACGAATTCCCCGACTACTTAGGCGGAAAATGGTTTGAAGAATACGTTTACGTCTCTTTAAAGAACGCGCGCGCGTCGGGGAGATTACTGGAAGTACGCCCAAGCGTTTCGGTTCGTTCAGAATCTAGTCCAAATTTCGATATGCAGGAATTCGACCTGCTCGCAACCGACGGCGTGCGTTTGTTCGTCGTCGAATGTAAAGCGGGAAACGTAATTCAGGAACACGTCGTAAAATTGGATAAACTCGCCTCGGATTACGCTGGAGTCTTTGGAATTGGAGTCTTAGTCGCTCAAAAATATCAAAACGACGACTATGAAAATATTAGACCGATCTTAGAGAAAATCGACAACTCAAAAAGCGTCTATTGTTTCCACGGAGACAAGTCCGTCGCGTTACTTGAGAAGTATATGCCGGACTTAGGGACTCCTAAAGGTCCAAAAGGACAGATTTTTAATTAATCGGCAAATCGATTGAAAAGTCTTGCAAATTTGAGCCGCCTCAAAAACGAGGCGGTTTCGACGATTTGACTGCTTTATTCATTAATATTATTTAAACAATACGCAAATATTATAATGCGTCGTAAAAACAGTTCTTATCCCTATGAATAACATATATTTAGAACGATGCTTATCAAAGAAGAACGGTTACCGCGCCTTATGTCGCAAGAACTTACAACAAGGTTTTATCTATTTTAACGCGATTTTTTT
>JAZRWW010000050.1:0-26413 GCA_045599865.1 Thermoguttaceae bacterium | reverse complement strand
CGCCTGCATTGCAGGCGGATGGCGTCGCTTCGCGAACGTTATAAATAAAAGGCAAGCTTTTATGGAAAAAGAACGAACAAACGAAAAAATTTTCGACAGACCTCTGTTTTTATGGGGGGTTGGAATTATCTTGTCGTTTTTGCTTTTTCTTACCCAAACGTCGGAAAAACTACTTGAAACGTTCAAAAGTTTTGAAGGTCTCGTATTCTTTGGCGTTATTTTTCTGTGGTTTTTGTCCTGTTTTCTCCCATTTAGAAGCAAATTATTAAGAGTTCTATCAGCGTTTTGTCGGGTTATTGTCAAGAGGTCAAGTTGTTTTTGGAACGTCGTCAGGTCGTTGTGCGATAATTTTTATTGTCTTTCCAAAGGTTCGTTTGAACCTCTGTTACGCGACGCTTTCTTCTCGCAAACAATTCCAGGTTTTCGCGCGTCTTTGAGATATAAAGGCGTGGAATTTGCGTTTCGTTATTGTCCTCGCGGTCGTTTCGTTATGGGAAGTCCAGTCGAAGAAAATCAAAATATGCAAGCCGCTAATGAGAATCAACGATCAGTAACGATACCAAAAGGTTTTTGGTTTGGCGAAACTCCGATAACGAACGAACAATGGAAAGTCGTTAAACGTCGTAAGCAAAGACGCGTCAAATTAGGAGAACCTCAACATCCCGTTGTATTTGTAACGTTAGATGATTGTAGAAACTTCGTCGACAGTCTTAATAAACGCAACTTAGCGCCAAAGGGATTTCAGTTTGACTTGCCTACCGAGGAACAATGGGAATATGCTTGTCGTGCTGGAACGACAGGGGCAAATTATGGAATACCGCTTAACGATTGCGCTTGGTATAGAAAGAATAGCGACTTTAAAATCCATAAGGTCGGCTTAAAAGAACCTAATAACTGGGGAATTTACGATGCGTTAGGCAACGTCGGCGAATGGACGAATACTGAATATACGAACGCCGAAGGCAATCAACCAGGCTCCTATGTTGTTCGGGGCGGTTTTTTTAGCCTTGACGAAGAACATACCCGTCCGGCAAATCGTATCCTAAGATTCCCTGAAAACCCAGACTCGCCAAGCGACGGTTACGACAACATAGGCGTTCGTATCGTTTTAGTACGTAAAGAGTCGTAACAAGAGCCGCGTAAAAAATCTTTCAAACGATTGACGCGGCGCCTCCCTTCTGATATAACAAGAAAGTCGACAAGTCGACAAATTAACGTTCACCGCGTTTTGTTGAAGGATTGTTATGTCAAAAAATTTTAAATTACGCTCTTCTTTAGGCGCCGTTCTTTCCTTGGCGTCGGCGCTCGGTTTCGCGTCGTTTCTTTCGTCCCCTTACGATTCTTGTTTCGGGCAAGAGTCGGCGCCGGAAATTCGCGATTTGTATTCGGACACTTGGGTCGGAATCGACGCGCTCGGTCGCTTTACGCCGTCGTCGGCTGAAGTGGGCGACGTCAAGACGGATCAGCCGCGCGTCGTCGGGATTTTTTACATCACGTGGCACACGCAAAACCACGCGAATCAGCCCGCTCCTTACGGCGGCGACGTTACGAAGATTCTCGAAGAAGCGCCCGAAGCGCGTTTGGACGCGTCGCACCCCGCTTGGAAAAATATTTGGTCGTTGCACTGGGGCGAGCCCGAGACGGGCTATTTTTTGAGTCAAGACGAATACGTGATTCGCAAGGATATGTCGGAACTCGTCGACGCGGGCGTTGACGTCATAATTTTGGACGTTACGAACGCCGTTCACTATTGGGACGAATGGGAAGTTCTCTTCACGACGATGGAAAAAATGAAGGCGGAAGGAAACCAAGTTCCCAAATTCTGCTTCTGGTCTTTCAACGGGGAATCGATTACCGTCGTTCAGAAATTGTACGAAGCGTATTATAAGAACCCGCGTTTTCAAGACTTGTGGTTCTATTGGGAAGGCAAGCCGCTCTTGCTTTACAATCCCACGCCCGAAGTCGACGCCAATCGCGGCGGGATAGAATGTCGCAATCCGAACTACGATCCCGAAGCGAAAACGGATCCCAACAATCCGCATTACGGCGATCCCGAATACTGCGAAGAATTTTACAAAGACTACACGAAGGAAGTTCGCGAGTTCTTTACGTTGCGCAGTATGTGGTGGGGTTATTACAAGTGGAACGGGAAGCGTTATATTGGAACCGAAGACTGCTGGTCTTTCGGGTACGATCTTGGCGATCCCAACGTTAAAAAGATGAAGCCGGAGGAACTCGTTTCTCGCCATAACGGCGCGGTTGAAGAAGCGGCGGTCACGCCCGCGCAGCATCCGGCGTCTCTTATCGGCAAGTCGTGGACGCGCAAGTCCGGCGAGCCCAAATTGAACGAATACGACTTGCCCGAGCCGACTTACGTTCCTTGGCTCGACAAAGTCGTCGAAAATCCCGAAGCGTATGGAATTTATTATCAGGATCGTTGGGACGAGGCGCTCGCGGTCAATCCTCGCTTCCTCTATCTCAACGACTGGAACGAGTGGACGGCGGGTCGTTACCAGACGCCCGAAACGCTTGCCTCGCTCAACTTTATGCGTCGCGGCAAGGACGCGACCTATTTCTTCGTCGACCAATACAACGCGGAATTTAACCGTTGTATTCAGCCGATGAAAGGCGGGTATACCGACAATTATTATATGCAGACGGTCGACAACATTCGACGTTACAAGGGAGCGCGTCCGATTCCTCAAAACGTCGGCTTGATCGAACTTGCCGACGATTCCGCCGCGAGCGTATTAGGCGTTTGGGACGCGCTTGAGGTCGAATATCGCGACGCGATCGGCGACACGGCGCATCGCGACGCCAAAGGCTACGGCGGACTTCGTTACGTCGACCAAACCGGGCGCAACGATTTCACGACTTGCAAAGTCGGCGTCGACGCCAAGAATCTCTATTTCTTCGCGGAAACGGCAAACGCTTGGACGCCCTCGAGCGATCCGAATTGGGCGCTTCTACTCGTCAACGCGGATCAAGATTATTCGACGGGCTGGTTCGGCTACGACTTTATCGTCAATAAAAACGTCGTCGACGACTCGCAAACGACGGTCTGTCGTTGGGAATCCGACGCGGAATCGTCCGAAGGGGGCGAATGGAAGGAAATTGCCAAAGTTCGCTACGTCGTAGAAAATAACCGTCTAGCGGTCGTCGTCCCGCGCGACTTGTTTGGAAAATCGGGCGCTAAGATCGATTTCGACTTCAAGTGGAGCGACAATCCGACCGAACTCAAAGACCCGATCTCTTTGTGCGTCGCGGGCGACACGGCGCCAAACCGTCGTTTTAATTATCGCTTCTCTTGGAAGTTGAAGTAATTTCGTCCAAAGCGCGCTATTCTAATCGCGGATAACGCGCGAAGAATTCAAGACGCGTCGGCTCGTTTTCGTCCGACGCGTTTCGACGCCTAACTTCCAATCGAACGCCGAAAGGTTGAACCAGCGTCGTTTTAATCGCGACTTCGGCGCCGGAAACTTGCTCGTATTCGAAGGTCGGCGCTCCTTCAAAGGAAGGACAGAAGGCGATATTGACGACGGCTATTTCGGCGTTCTCTTCAAATTCGACGAGCGCTTCGCCCGAGATTCGCTCTTCGCCGTCCGCCGTCTTAGTTCTCCGTTGACTCGAAATCAAAAGCGCAACTTCTTCCGTTTCGTCGTCGGGCGTTTCAACATTGACGTCCAGCCCGTTCTTTTCCGGCTTTTCGAAAGACAATTTGTCGTTTTGTTCCGTCGTCTCGACGCGCGCGGATTCAAAAATTTCGTTTTTTGAATCGCTCAAATTCCACAATTCTATTCCGGCGCGCGCGGTTCTTTCCGCAAAACGACGCGTCCAACGCGCCAAAAAAAGATCGACAAAGAACAAAAACCACGCGACGGCAAAAAAAGTCGCCAAGGGCGCGCGTAAGAAAAGGATCGTCAAAAAACACGCGCTTGTCGTCCAAAAGGGCGTCGCGACGGATCGACTCGACGCGCGCGTCGTTTCGAAGGAACGCCAATAGGGATAATCGCGCCATACGCCGTAAGACTCGCGCCAAAAACGCGCGGCAAAATCGAGAAGCGACGAGCAAACAATCCACCCGACGACGGACGCGCGCGCCGCGCAAAGGGCAAACGCGCTCGCAAAAGCAAGCCATAAAACGGGGGTCAGCGCCTCGTCGACCCAACGCGCGACAATCTTTCCTTTGACGACGCGTCGATCGTTTTCTTCAAGTATCGACGCGCCAAACGCGTCTTGAAACGTTTGTTTGTTAAAAGTCATCGGCGCCGCTCCGTGTTAAAAAGCAGTTTTTAAAAAGGATAGATAAAATAACGAAATAATTGCAAAAAAAGACCCGTTTACAAGAAACGGGTCGCGTTTTACGAACCTTAGAAGCAATATCGCACGACGTCGAGGAAAATAACCCAGAACATCAACGCCAAAATCAAGGCAAATCCGACGTAACTCAAACCGATCTGAACTTTTTCGTTCGGCTTGCGTCGCGTAATCGCTTCGTAAAGCAAAAAGACCATATGACCTCCGTCCAACACGGGTATCGGCAAGAAGTTGACGACCGCCAAGTTCGCGCTAATCAAACAGAGGAACAACAGGAACACGCCGTCTTTGCGTCCGGCGGCTTGGTACGCGGTTCCGACGATCATACCGGGACCGCCCAACGCCTTCGCGGAAACGTTCTTACCGACGTTTTTCAGGAAGACGAAGACTTGCGATCCCGCCTCGTAGGTCTTGGCGACGCCAAAACTCAACGCGGAGCCCAAAGATTCGGCGCGTTGGAAGACGGAATCGACGCCAAACAACAGTCCGCGATCGACGAGGAACGCCTCGCCGTCCCGCTTGACTTTCGTTTCGAGCTTAATTCGCTCGCCGTCGGCGTTTTCGGTCGTAACGACGACGGACGTTCCGCTCGGCAAGTAGGGCAAAACGGAATTGAACCAATTCAAAACGGAAGAGGCGATTTCTGTTTCGGAATTCTCGTCCTTGCCGACGGTCGAGGTTTTCGCGGCGACTAGTTCTCCGGCTGGAACGTCGGCGGCTTTGCGCCCGGTCAACGCTTTGAAGAGTTCTTGAACGCTCGGCGAAGCGTCGGCGCCCGGACTAGGAACTTGCGCTTCAAATTCGACGATACGATTCCCGATCGCGTTCTTTTCGGCGTCGACGGTTCCGTCGATTCCCGATACGACCGGCTTAACTTCGTAAGCGATTCCCAACGCTCCGCAAGCCAGATTTCCCCGACTCGAAGCAAACCCGGTATAAGAAGCGGCGCGTGGAAGAACGAGCGAAAAGTCGAGCGACTCCCCTTCCCGATTAACCGTCAGTAAAATCGACGAAGAAGAAGCGCCCTGTATCGAATCGTCTTTCGTCAAGGCGTCTTCAGGCGGCGCGTCTGAAGTTTTTTCGGAAGAGTTCGCGAAAATTTCCTTGCTCGTTCGCGCGAAAATCTCGTAAGGGAACGTCAACGGATCAAGCGTCGGGCGATTGTCGACCGAAACGACGACGTCTCCGCGTTGCGTGACTTCGCCCTTTTCGTCGACTTGACGCGCGCGCAAGCCCGCCTTTTCCGCAACGGAACCGGGCGCGATCGCGACGATTTCGCCCATTGTCAGACGCACGCCGACGTCGGGCGCGCGACAGGGCGCCAAAGTCACTTTAATTTGTTCTTTCGACTCGTCGATTTTCGGCTCGTTCGCAGAGTTCGGAAGCGTCGGAGCAAAGACGTATTCGATAGGCCGATCGACGTAGAGCCTCGACAAGCGCAGGTAATCGGCGGGCGACTTGACGGGAACGCCGTTCATAGCGACAAGCAGTTCGTTCCCTTTGAGCTTGCCCAAATTCGCTTCTAACGCCGCGTATTCCGTCGAATCCAGCGAAGCGTCGAAAGGTCTGGAATCCTCCGTTTCCGCCAACGTAAGGGACGGGGACGGACCGACGCCGATCATCGGAGTCAACGCTCCTTTGTCGAGTCGCGGCGTAATCTTAACGGAAATCGGTTCGCCGACGCCCGCCTTGCGAACGCCGAAATCGAGTTCTTTTCCGTCCATACAAGCGACAAGAATCGAAGAAAAGATCGGCTTGTCGTTCTCGCCGATTCGGACGATTTCGTCTCCTCCTTGCAATCCGGCTTGCCACGCGGGCGAGCCGGGCGCGACGTATCCGATTTTAGCGGAGGTTTCCGGCGTTCCCATTAGCGCGGCGCAAGAAGCGCAAATAATCGCAAATATCACGTTCATCACGACGCCGGCGGAAATAATCGCCATACGTTGAAAAACGTTCTTCGCAAGGTAACTGTCGGGCGCGTAAAGTTGATTTTCCAACGACGCGATGCGTTCGTCTTGCGTCTTCTTTTGCTCGTCGTTCGTTTCCGACGGATTCGCGTCTCGCTCGGCTTTCGCACGCTCGATCTCCGCTTGAATTCCGCCCGGATTGTCTTCTTGCCCCAACATTTTGACGTAGCCGCCAAGGGGAAGCCAGCCAAGTCCGTATTCCGTGTCGCCCCGTTTGAAACTGAAAAGTTTGAAGCCGTAAGCGTCGAACCAAATATAGAACTTGTCGCAACGAACGCCGCACATTCGCGCGACGATAAAGTGCCCCCACTCGTGAACGATCACGAGCATATTGACGCCAAGCAACACGATAAAAACGCGCCAAACGATCGCTAAAAAGTTCGTCCAAAAGGACGCGCCTTCCGCGACGCCTAACAAAGCGGCTATTGAGCCGTCCATTTTTTAGTCTCCTTTCGAGCCCAAGCGTCAAGTTCAAAGACGCGTTCCAAACTCGGTTTCGATTCAAACGAATGCTCGTCGATAGCTCGACGGCACAATTCGGGTATTTTGTCAAACGCAAGGCGCCTATTAAGAAAGGCGTCGACGGCGACTTCGTTGGCGGCGTTCAAGACGACGCCGGTCGTTCCTCCGACCTTTGCGACTTCAAACCCAAGTTTCATCGCGGGGAAAAGCTCGTAATCGGGCGGGAAAAATTCCAATTTCGAAGCCTGCGTCCAGTCGAATTTTCGGGTCGGTCCCGGCTTGCGCTCCGTTTCGTAAAGCGCAAATTGAATCGGCAGTCGCATATCGGGCGGACTCAACTGCGCCAACACGGCGCCGTCGACAAACTCGACCATCGAATGAACGATCGACTGCGGATGCACGACGACCTCGATATTTTCCGCTTCGACGCCAAAAAGCCAACGCGCTTCGATAATTTCGAGCGCCTTGTTCATCGTCGACGCGGAATCGATCGTAATTTTTGAGCCCATATTCCAAGTAGGGTGCTTCAACGCGTCTTCAACCGTCGCTTGCGCGATTCTCTCGCGCGTCCACTCGCGAAAAGGACCGCCGCTTGCCGTCAAAATCAGACGCTTGACGTCGTTTCCGACAATTCGCGGAGTCGACGCGCTCGCGCGACGCGAGAGCAAGCACTGAAAAATAGCGCTATGCTCGCTGTCGACCGGGTATAATTTGCCGCGTTTCTCTTCAAGCAGATCCGTCAACAACGCTCCGCCCGCCACGAGCGCCTCTTTATTTGCCAACGCGAGCGTCTTACCCGCGTCAAGCGCGCTCCAAGCGACGCGCAAGCCCGCGACGCCGACGATCGACAACAAAACGACGTCGATTTCGACGCGACGAACGACTTCGTCGAGCGCGTCGGCGCCGATCAATATTTCCGTCCCCGGAGGAACGTCTTGAAGGGGCGTCGTATCGGCGCCGGGATCGGCGACAACGACGACGTCCGGCTTAAATTTTCGCGCCAACTCGACTAGTTTGGCGGTCGAACGATTAACGGCGAGAACGCTCGCGCGAAGCGCCCCTTGCGACTCGGCGATTACGTCGAGCGCGCTTGTTCCGATACTGCCGCTTGCTCCGATCACCGCGACGTTTCGCGGAGTCGACGCGGAAAAGACGGACGTTTCTGAATCTGTCAAATTTGTTTCCCGATATTTCAAGTTAAGTTAAACTTTATTTACAAATCGATTACGCGCGCGCCTCAAAATCGAGGGTTTCTGCGATCGTTTCCGCGACGACGCGAAAACCGTATTCAACGGCTTCTTCCTTCGCGGAAAAACTGAGGCGCAACGCCTGACGCCTCGACGCTTCAAACGCGGGATCGCGTTCGTCGGCGTTTTGTTCGTCGAGTCCGTAAAAAAAATCGTCGCCCGGTATCGCCAAGACGTTCTTCTCCTTGAGACGCCTATACAAAGTTTTGGACCCCGATTTCAACGTCGGAACCCAAACCCAAAGGAAAAAAGCGCCTTCGCTTTTGTGCAAACGCGCGTCGACTCCGGCGCGTCGTAGCTCGTCCAGCATTAAATTGACGGCGTAAGCGCGACGACGACGGTAATAAGGCGCCACGATCTCGCGCGATATGCGCAATATCTCGCCCGACGCGAAAAACGGCTTCGCAATTCTTTGTCCTAACGACCCGTTGGCTAATCCGATAATCGCGGTAATCGCCGTCAAACGTTCGACAATTTCACTCGGCGCGACGACTATGCCCGTGCGCAAACTAGGCAACCCTATTTTCGACAAACTGTAAAACAGAATCGTCCGCTCGCCCCAGAAAACGCCGTCGAGTTCCGATTCGTCTTCGACAATTCCGGGAAAAGGACCGCCGTATGCGGAATCGACGATCAGCCAAGCGCCAATTCGATTCGCCAACGCATCGAGTCGCTTCAGCTCGTCGCGACGCAAAACGTTTCCGCTCGGATTCGTCGGTCGACTGACTAAAATCGCCGCAATCTCCTCTTTCGCAACAATTTTCTCTACGGCGTCGAAATCGACTTCGTACTTGAACATTCGCAAATCGTCCGGGTTAGGATAGGTAATCTTCGCAGGACAAGCGACAAACGTTCCTCGTTCGAGCCCCATATCGGCGTAACCGACGTATTCGGGCGAAGCTGGAATAAGTATTTTGCGAAATCGCCCGTCTTTTGTTCGACCCGCCAACAAATTCAACAAACTGAACGCGCCAAGTTGCGCGCCGCTCGTGATCGCGACGTTCGACGAATCGATCGGCAAATTAAACCGCTCGCGAAAAAGCGAAACAAACGCGTCAATAAAACTCGGATCGCCTTGAGGCGCGTCGTAACAGGCAAGCGCTTTGTCAAAGGCTTCTTGATCCGCCAAAAACTTGGCGGCGCTCTCGCGCCAAAGCGCCTGAATCTCGGGTATCGCCGCCGGATTGCCGCCGCCGAGGGAAATCGCGTCGGGTCGAAGCGCGACCGTCTCGCCTAGGTCGTTCATCAAATCGAGTATTCCGCTTCCTTCGGAAAATTTTAACCCAAACGCGGATAATTTCAATTCGTTCGTCAAGAACCACGCTTCCTTTCCGACATTTTTTTTGCGCCGTTAAACGAACCTTTGTCGTCTCAACGGCGTCAAGCGTTCGTTTAACGGCTCTTTTTACTTAAAGCCTCAATTTCTTCGGCATATTTCTCAACGACGGAATCGACGCCGCGTTCAAATTCCGAAGGGGAATTAGCCGACCAAGCGGCGTATTGTATTTCCTCTAAGGCCGGATAGTAACCTATGGCGTTAATCCTTGCCGACAACGTTTCAGGGACGTCGACGTTATACCTATGACGGTAATACTTTAGAATCATATCGTAAATATTCAGAACACGACCTTTTTCAAGACCTTTTTCAAGACCTTCTTCGTATTTTCGGACGCACAAGTCAGGAAAAAACTCTTCAAACGCGGCGTAATCCGATTCGTCGCTTTGTTCGTAAATTTCGTCTTGCAACTCTCGCACCGTAATCATTTGAGGACGCCCTTTCTGTAAATATTTCAAATACCCGAACGAAGCTAAAACGGCTTGACGCAATCTTTCATCCGGCGTCGACGCAAAGATAATCTCGGAAAACAAATCGATCAGTTCTTGATTTTCTCCCTTTTCATATTCCCGTTTCGCAAGTCGTTCCATATAGAGAAAGACGCGCATAACCGGCTCAAGTTTTTTAATTTTTTCCAACGGAATTTCGCTCGCTTCAATAACTTGAAACTTAAAACGAACCATATAACTTCCGAGCCCTTTGATCGCCCAAAGGATTCGATTCAAATAAGGAACGCGCCCCCACGAACGCTTCGACTGGGAAAAAACGATCGGATAGGGCGAAGGCAAAAGTCCGTTTTCGTCTTGATATTTTTCGGGATCGGCTCTCATAAAGTCTAATACCCCGGCAATATACTTCAACAACTGAATTGAAACGTACTTTTCGTGTTCCGACTTATGTTCCAAAACCAACACAAAGACGGCGCGTCGCGTTTTCTTGCCTTTACGTCGTTTCATATCGACGGCGTAAATCATATCGCTTACGCAAAACGCGCCCTTTTCGTCGACAAACTTCGCGGGCGCCGCGCGCAAAGACTCCAAGTCGATACTACGCAGGACTCTTTTAGGCAAAAACATCTCGAAGAATAGACGCGCGGTCTTTTCGTCCGCCATCATTTTAGCAAAGTAATTGTCGTGCGTAAAGGAATCGCCAAGCGCCGCTTTGGCAAATCTCTTGACGCGCGCCTCGTCGACGTTAATTTTGACCTGTTCCGTCCCTGAAACGCCGACTATTTGCTCGTCGACGTCGAAGACGCGTTCGTTTGCTTGAACTTGCATATTTTCCCTTTGCGCGATTATTTTAGGCGACGCGTCGTTATTCGTCGATCCAACGCGACCGAACTAATTTTTCGGCGCTCTTTTTGTTCCATCGCGGAGTCTCGTTTTCGTCGACTTTCCCGCCGGTCGAACTAGCGGTCGGCGGTTCGTAAACGCTAAAAATTCGATTAAATCGATCAAAACCTCGACTCATAAAATCGTTGGGTTCGTCCGAATGTCCCAATCCGAAGGCGTGTCCTAATTCGTGCAAGCCCGCTCCGACGGCGGACGACGCCAACGCCCAACGCGCGTTGCGATAGGCGGCGTCGCGCAAGTAACGTTCGTCGATCGGCGTCGAATCGTTGAAACGTTCCTCAACTTCGTCCAGCGAATCGAACCATTCGAAAAACAAGGATGAATCGAGCATTGCGACGCGTCCTCCTCCTAAAGCGACGCGTCCTTCGATCTCGTCGTCGTTCGAACTACGACGCGCAAAAGCGACAAGAACGAAATATTTCGCTCGTTCGGAATAAGCGTCTCCGGCGAGTATTTCGCGGTATATCGCCTTAAAACGTTCCGTTTCCGACATAGCGCGGTATTCGACCGCCTTGCGTTTGCCTCGCTGAAGCCAAACGACGACGTCTTCGTTCTTGTCGAACTCGAGCGTAAAAGAACGTCGTCCGTACCCGAAATCGCGCAGTCGTTCGGCGGTCGCCGTCTGCCAAAGGAGCGCGCAAGTCCGCATTTTGTCGCAATAGTCTGCCGAAAACCCTCCGGCTTCCGTCGGCGATTCAAAGGAAGCGTCCTCTGAAGAATCGACAAAATACACCAGTCTGACAAAGTACGGGTTGCGGCTCTTTCGGTAAATCAACGTCAATTCGAGGCGCGACGCCCCTACGGAAATCGAAAGCAAATTCTCGCCCGGCGTCAATTCGACAAGCGCTTTAAAACGCGAATCAAACGTTTTAGCTCGCGCGACGCGCGTCTTTCGCGACGAAGACAAATTCTCGACGACGACGGCGGAGGATTCGTTCGATTCAATCTTTCCTCGCAACAATACAACGGGAAAACGCACGACGTCTCCGTCGGCGTAATTCTCGACGACGATCGTCTCGGACGCGACGCCTCCGCGCGCAAACGCGAACAGAACGCAAAAACAGACGCAAACCGTTTGAATCGTCGCCGCTTTCACAACGTCCCTTTCACTCTCAAACCGCACGCGCGACGTCAGAGAGAAATTTGTTCGCCGACTTCGACCTTTGAAGATTCGGAATCCAACGCGTTCTCTCCGTCTTCGTCCTCCATGCCTTTTCCCCCCTCTTTGGCGAGTCGTTTGCCGCGCATAACGCACCACGCGACGTAAACGACTGCTAAAACGGCGGCGATCGCGTAGGAAAGGCGTAAATCCAATCCGAACCCCATTGGTCCCTTGTGTTTTTCGGAGGTCCACAAAATAAAGACGACGACGATAAACGTCATAAAAACGGCCGGCGCCGCCGCGACCCACCCTTTGCGTTTCTTCGCATAGAGCCAAACGCAACACGCGCCCAAGGTTCCGGCGGCAAGAACTTGATTGCCCCACGCGAAATAATTCCAAAGTTTGCCAAACGAAGCGGCGCTCAAGTTGGACCACCAAAGCAATGCGGAAACGGCAAGAATAATCGGGACGCAAAGGATCGCGCGGTTCTTTATCGGCTTCTGGTCGATACGCAACATTTCGGCAATACTCAGACGCATGCTGCGCATCGCCGTGTCTCCGGAAGTTATGGCAAGCACGACGACGGCGATTACGGTGACCGTTCCTAATCCGTTTCCTAAAAATTCCTTCGTAATTTGCGGCAAAACTTTGACGGGCGCGACTTTCCACAGCGCGGGAAATTCGTTATAAACGGCAAGCGCGGCGCCCGCCCAAACCATCGCGATAACGCCCTCGAGAACCATCATTCCATAGAACGAGGAACGCGCTTGACGTTCGGAACGTATCGTCCTCGCGATAATCGGCGTCTGCGTCGCGTGAAATCCAGAAAGAATGCCGCATGCGATCGTCACGAACAAACAAGGGAGAATCGGTTGTTCGGTCACGAAGGCGTCTTTCAATTCGGTAAATCGCGCCGTTTCTTGCAAAATGTTGGGATAAGGAAAGCCGAGTCCAAGCAACGCGCCTAACAACGCCGCGCTGCCGACCAATAAAATTCCGCCGAAAATAGGATAGCAAGAGCCGATAATCTTATCAACGGGAAACATCGTCGCCACGATATAGTATAAGAAGATCAACGCGACGGCGCCCCAATAGAACGGCACGTCAGGAAGGAAAGTTGAATCGATTAGATTTGCCGGAATATTGATAAAAACAGCAACGACCAGCAAAAGAAGAAAAATCATAAAAACGGAAAAAATCTGATACGGGACGTTTCCAAGCGTAATTTTAATAAAATACGGCAAGTTGGCGCCGCGATTACGCAACGACGCCATACCCGCGAGAAAGTCGTGCGTCGCTCCGCCGATAATATTTCCGATCGGAATAAGGAGAAAAACGATCGTTCCGAACTTAATACCGGCGATAAC
Source organism: Thermoguttaceae bacterium (assembly GCA_045599865.1). GTDB lineage: Bacteria > Planctomycetota > Planctomycetia > Pirellulales > Thermoguttaceae > RUG369. The sequence continues at coordinate 13,263 of JAZRWW010000050.1, read as the reverse complement.
GCCGATCACCGGTCCAATTCCGGCAATATTTAGCAACTGGATCAGCATATTCTTCCAGTGGGGCAAAACAAGATAATCGACGCCGTCTCTCATTTTGACGGCGGGCGTCCGTCGATCATCGGGCGCCAAAACCGACTCGACAAAACGACCGTAGGTCAAATAACCGACGACTAAAATCACAAGCCCCGACACAAACAACAACATAACCGTTTCCTCCGAAATAATCCGCTCGTCGCAAGCGACGTCGACGCGTTCAATAAAACGCCTTTTTATTTTATCAAAAAAATATTACTCGACAAGTCTTTTCGGACTAACCGCGCGTTATTCTAGGCTTCTTGATTCCTCGAGAATCTCGTCAAAACGCTTCGTTCGTTTGTTCCTTGCGTAGTCGCTTGAAAAGAATCTCAAATTATGGTATAACAAAAAGGCGTAAGAAAATCGAAGTCGCGACGCGCCTCGTCGCCGATCGTCGTCGTCGACGTTTGCGCGTTGTGAATAACGGAGTTTCGGAATAATGAAAATCGGATCGAACAACGAAATATTAAAATCGACGTGCATCGGCGTTCTCGCTTTAGCGGCGCTGATATGTTGGCTCCAATTTCAGCCTCGTCTTCCGAATTCCGAGCCGAAAGAGGCGATCGGTCGTCCGCTTTTCGAAAACTTCAGCGATCCGTCGCAAATGCGCAAAATCGAATTTGTCGGAATCGATCCCGAGTCGGGAGAGACGCGGCGTCTGACCCTCGTTCGCAACGAAAACGACGCTCAATGGCGTTTGCCCGATATGTCGAACTTTCCGGCGGAAAACGCGGATCGTCTGGCAAAAGTCGTGGCGCCCCTTACGCAACTTGCCGCGCTCGACGTTATCGACGAGCCCGTCCGCGGCAAAGACTCTTCCGCGATCGACAAATTTCACCGCGAGTGCGGGTTGCTCAGTCCGAGTAAGTTCATACCCGACCTAGACGGAAAGGCGGAAGCAAAAAAAAACGACGAAGAATCCCAAGAAGAAAAAAATCTTGCGAAGGGTTCCGCGACGTCGGTTAAAATCGAAGGCGAATCGGGCGAATCGTTGGTCGATTTGCTTATCGGGGATCGTTTGCCCGAAAGCGCGGCGACGCGCGACGCGCGTTACGTTCGTTTTCCGAACGACGACGTCGTTTATACGGTCGATTTTTCCGGCGATTCGACGCAAGAAGTCGGCACGACGGAATTCACGGAGTACCCCGCGCGCGTTTCCTATGAGCCGATCGATTGGATCGATCGCGACTTGTTGCGCATAAGTCGTTGGGACGTTCTCTTCTTGACGACGCGCGACTACGCCTTCAATTTGACGAAACAAGACGACCAGACGTTCGCGCGAAACGATTTTAATCAAGTAGGAATCGAAGTTTTCCGTCAAACGCCGGAAAATTCCCTTTCGCGCGTCTGGTCTTTGGAGCGGCGATTCGACTATTCCGCCGAAAGCGCGTCTTGGCAAGAAGCGTCAAACGTCGACCCTGAGTCGGCGCAAAACGACGTTCTCAACGAAACGGCGGACGCGTTGGGACGTCTGAAAATCGTCGACGTTCGTAAAAAGCCCGACGCGCTCGTCGCGCTTTTTCACGAGGGACGAGTCGGCGCGGAATTGACGACGCAGTTGGAAACGTTGGGAGAATTTGGTTTTGCGACGCTCGATTACGATCCGCTCGATCCGCAACGAGTCGAGCCGTTCCTTGTCGGCGAAGGCGGAACGGTCGAAATAGCAACGCGAGAGGGCGTTAAAATCACGCTGGTTTTCGGCAAAAAATTTGACGACAAGCGCGCGTGCCTAGCCTACGCGTCCTTTGATCGCAAATCGCTCGAAGAATCGACGGAAGACGAAACCGAGCTAGTCTTTCTCGCGACGGACGCCGAAAAGAAAGCCGTCGTGAAAAACGATCGATTCGCCGAATGGTTTTATTTCATTGCGGAGGAAGACTATCAAAGCGTTCGTTTTCGTTCCGCGCAAACGCTCAAAGTCCCCGACGCGCAATAATTCGTTCCGTTCAGATTTGAAGTTTCAGCGCGAAAAGAAAGGAGAATGAGAGAGAAATGACGTCCAATTCCAGCAATTCGGAATACGTTCTAATTTCCGTGAACCCGAAAGCGGGACGCAAATCCCCTCGAATTCGCGCGGAACGTCTTCAAGCCGCGTTAGAAAACAAGGGATTTCAAGTCGAACTACGCACGGATCTTGGAATTGTCTCCGCGCGCGCCAACGAGCTGTTTGAACAAAAGAAGTTGAGGGCGTTAGTCGGAGTCGGAGGAGACGGCACGGCCGCCGAGTTGACGAATCGGACGATTCAAGGCGTTCCAATCACGCTGTTGCCTTCCGGCACCGCTAATTTAATCGCCAAATATCTCAAATTACCCGCCAATCCAGAAAAATCGGCGGAAGTGATCGCGACGGGCTCGACAATATCGTTCGACGCGGGCAAGGCGAACGGTCGTCTCTTTCTCGTAATGGTCAGCGCCGGAATAGACGCCGACGTCGTGCGCTTAGTTCATGCGGCGCGCGAAGAAAGCTACCTCAAAAAAGCCAAAAAAGGCGCCCATATTAGCTATCTTTCCTATACGAAGCCAATTTTCAAGTCGATCGCTTCCTACTCGTATCCCCAGATCAAGACCGAAGTTGTAAGAAATCAAGGAAACGAACAAACGACGCAAGAAATTATAGGAAAATGGAGCTTTGTTTTCAATCTTCCCCGATACGGCTGGGGACTTCCGCTTGTTCCTAAATGCGTCGGCGTCGATCAAAAGCTCGACTATTGCATATTCCAAGGAGGTCGCCTAACTAAAGCGTTGTTGGGAGTCGCCTTTGCGCAATGCGGAAGTATGCACCGCGTCTTGCCCTTCGCAAAGTTAGGACAGGGCGAGCGTTTTAAAATGTCGACGGGTTCGTCTGAAGTCGACTCGACGACGCCGTTCCAATTAGACGGCGATCCGGGCGGCTTTCTTCCCGTTGAAATAGAGACGATTCCTAATCGATTTACGACGTTGGCGTCGACGAAGATTGTCCGCAAGTTGGAACGAAAACGTCAAAACGACTGATTCTCTACCAGTCGATTCACAATAGAAACAATACGCAATATAAGCAAACTGTTTTTCCTCGGATCGCTTAAAAACGAGAAAAATTTTTAAAATATCGGAAAATTTTTCGTCAAACGCTGGAAAAACAACAAAACCGCAGGTAAAATAGTGTTGATTTGCGCTCGAACTGTCGATTTGAATTGAGGTCGCATTGCCTATTCGATTCGACGTTCGCGTCCTCCGGCGTTAGGAGCGTTAGAACGTCCCTTCCCTTATTGACAGTCTGATCTAGGTCGGCTTATGTCGTTTTTAGAAAAAATATTCGGCAAGAAGAAACTTGACTATAAAAAACGTTTCGTTCTCTTGAAAGCGGCCATATCGGGCACAATGTCCGAATTTTATATGGCGCGCGATCGCGAGACGGGTAAAGTCGTCGGGCTAAAAATCCTCGACAAAGAAAAGACGCGTCAGGTTGAAGAACGCTATAAGGGACTGAAGGGAGTCTACAAGCCGCGCGAAGGCGAAATCGCCGTTCAATTAAAACACCCGTATATCGTCGACACGTTGGAAGAGGGTTTTACGACCGACGGCGAGCAATATCTCGTAATGGAGTATCTTGAAGGCACGGGTCTGAACAATATCTTAATGATCAAACAGGATATGTTGGCGGGAGGGCGTCTTCGATATATTAGACAATGCGCGGAAGCGTTAAAAGTCGTCCATAAGGCGGGTTTCATTCATCGAGACGTCTGTCCGCGAAATTTGCTCTTTACGGGCGACGGCGAAGTGTTAAAATTGACCGATTTCGGCTTGTCGTTGCCCAATAAGTCGCCCTTCACGGATCCGGGCAATCGAACGGGAACGCCTAATTATATGGCGCCCGAGTTGGTTCGACGGCGCCAGACAAACGAACGCGTCGATATTTTTGCTTTTGGCGTTACAATGTACGAGCTTTGCACGCGCGAATTGCCTTGGCCTCGAGGAAACAACGGACTGGCGGCTATGTCGCACGATCAACCGCCCGAGCCGATTACGAATTACCGTCCCGCGATTAATCCGACCTTGGCGGACGCCATCCATTGGTGCATCAAAGCGGATCCGCGCGATCGTTGTCCCTCAATGGACGCTTTTTTGAAAAAGATCGAGAAAATCGAATATGAAGACGTCGTTTGAACGTCAAGACTTGAAATCGGTTCGTTCTCAAATCAAGAGGCGTGGAACTACGTTTGATTTGGGTTGTTTTCCTCTTGGACATTTTTTGTTTTTTCAACGCGACGCTAGGTTCTTCAAATGCAAAATGAAATCGAATCGAATCGTTTGAAAGACGACGCGTTTCAGTCCTCGGTCGCCGTTATCGGCGGCGGTCTTGCCGGAATTTCGGCGGCGTTAGAGGCGCGAAAACGAGGCGCGCGAGTCGTAGTTTTCGAACGCAAAAAACGTCTAGGAGGACGCGCGAGTTCCGTTAAGTTTGATCGTTTAAACGCGAGAGAAGATTTCGGATTTCATTCTTTTCGCGCCGACAGTCGGAGTCTTCTAAGATTAAACGACGAGCTTGGACTTAACGACGCGTTCGATTCGATTCCGTCGACCTTCGACGTCTGCGGACTCGAAAAAAGCGGTTCGAGTTCGAATCGAAACGTTAAGTCTTGGACGTTGAAGGGTTCAGCGCTTGCGCCTTCAGGCATGCGACTTTTGCCGTCGATTTTGAAGTTTCCTCCTCTTTCGATTCCTGAACGTTGGAATTTGTTCAAAACTTGTCAAAAAGTTCGAGCGTCGTCAGGCGGTTCCGGCAAATTCGGAGGACGCGAAGATTCGGTCGAAAACGCGCTCAAATTGTTTGGAGCGTCGAATGAAGAATTGTCTGCGTTTTGGAATCCGGCGACTTTAATCTCCTCTTGCGAGACCTCGGACTTGGCGTCTTGCGCCGTTCTTAAAAAAATCGCCGACGATTTCTTATCTGAACTCGAGTCTCCGTCGTTTGCGCCTAATCGTCCTCTTTACGAAATTTATCACGAACGAACGTTGGCGGCGCTAGAACGTTTAGGCGTGGAAACGCGATTTTTCAGCGCCGTCTCGAAATTTGAAATCGAAGAAACGCAAGACGAGAATTCCGAACGAAAGACGCGTCGAATCGCCGGACTGGTCGTCGGCGACTCCGTTGAAAAATTTGATCGGTACGTCTTGGCGGTCGATCCTTTCAGCGCCAACGGAATTTTAGAAAACTCTTCCCTTGACGACCTTGCGGAAACGGTGAAAATTGAAAACTACGAGTACGGTTCCGTTACCGCCGTTCATTTTTGGCTCAGTCGTCCCTTAACGGACAAACGCGTCGTCGCGTTGGCGGGCAAACCGGCGCAACGGCTCGTAACGTCGCCCGATCTACAAGACCTCCCCGTGAAGGAGGGACGCGCTGGTTACTGCCAAGCGCTGATTTACGCTTCTCATCGCATTTTGTCGGACGAAGAGTTTGTCGCGCGAGGTTCCGAAGCGCTTGTCAAACGGGTATGGGATCAGGTTTCCCTTTGTTTCGGCGGCGCTTCCGACGTCGAAGTTCTCGCGTCGCGCGTTACGACCGCCTTGGACGCCGTTATTTCGCCCAACGCCCGTTTTCTCAATTCGCGCCCGCCGCAAAAGACCGCTTGTCCCAATTTGGCGCTGGCCGGCGACTGGACCGACGTCGGATTGATTTCTTCAATGGAAGGAGCCGTATTAAGCGGCGTAAAAGCGATCGAAGTTCTTTTAGACCGTTAGGCGTTAATGCTAGTAATTTGAGAAAGAATTGTAAAAACGCGGCGAACCGCGCAGGTTCGCCCCTTTTTTTGCACCGACGCTTTGAGATTACGTCGATAACGTTACTCTTCAAACAAACGCGCCAAAGAAGCGGCGAAAAGAGCCATTCCGAACCCGTTGGGGTGGTTGATGCTGTTTGTCATCAGCGTGTTGTACGGCACGCCCGCGCGCCATAACTTCCCGTAAAGATCGGGCGCGTCGGCAAAGGGAACGTCGTTTGCAATGGTAAACGCGCGCAACCCTTTAACCATTGGGCGCGGATCGACGTCGCAGTTCTTTTCCGACGCGAGTCCCATCCAGTCGGGGCGAACGAAATGCGGACCTAAAATAATCCATTCCATATCGTTCGCTTGGAAGTCGGCGTGCATTTCGCCATATTTTTTCGCGACGGTCGCTTCGTCCATATAGGCGTCGTTGACAAATTCCGAAACGATCAGGTCGGGCTTGACCGCCAAAACTTTCTCTCGATAATTTTTCGGACTTCCCGCCGGTTCGTTGCGATACGAATCGCTCGAACGACCGCCCCAGGCTTCCGTCATAAGCGTAATCTTCGCTTTCGGGAACATCGCTTGCAAGCGGTCGACAAACTGAACTTGCCAGCGTTGATCGTCGGGAATGAATCCGCAAGCGGTTACGCTGTCGCCCCAAGCGAGAATACGCACTTCTTCGCCTTCCGTTAATTTTTTCCACGTTTTCGGCAGATATTTTTTAGCCGCGCCGACGTTCGAAACGCTAGGAATCTCTCGTCCGCCGTTTGCCGCGTAGTATTTGTCGACGTTCGCGACAAAAGCGCCCGCGTCGAGAGAATTCGGCTCGTTTGCAAAAACTTCGTCGATCGGAAAAATAGACGCGTCGGTCAAATCGGCGCCAAGCCCGGTCGAATAAACGTTGACGAGTCGCTTTTGTCCTTCGCTCAAAACGGGCGGTTCCGGCGAAAGAACTTTCGACTTGCCCTCGACAAGTTCAACCTTGCCTTCCGCGTCGACGACGATAGAATCGATTCGCGATTCAACGCAACGATAACTGACAAGCGCGACGTCGGAAGAGCCAAGTTTGCCCCCGTCAAGACGTCCTAACGCTCCGGAAGACTCGTCAAATTCAAAATCTTGACCGCGAGTCAACGTTTCGCCCGTCGATTCCGACTTGACGACTACCGACGAAGGATCAAGCGCGCCAAACGCCGCGCATTCGCACGCCCTCATTCCCGATAAAACCCTGCCGCGAGTCCAAGAACTCGCCGACGGATTGTAGACGGGCAACGACGAATAAGACTCGTCGACGACGACCTTCCAAGGGGCGGGCGCGACGTCGAACGCATAGGCGTTCCCGTCGTAGACGACTTCCACGCGTCGCGCGCCGGTAAGTTTCGCCTCGGGCGCCGCGCCTTCTACGACGGAGGTTAGCCCAATAAGAACCAACGCCAAAATCGACGTTAAAACACTTCGTTTCATAAAAAGTCTCCTTTGATACTAAACGCGCCAACGCGTATTTTCGAAAAAAGACGCTTGTTGAATAATCGCGTTTCCCGCAATTCGAACGACAAACATTAAAGAAAAGCATCGTCCGTCGGCGTCGCCGCGTTTCCTAAAGTCAGTCGGGATCCTTCGCCAACTTGCGCAAGGCTTCAATTCCGCGATTAAGAGTTTCTTCGCTAGCCGCGTAAGAAATACGGAAGTTCGTGTCCTGTCGACTGAACACGTTGCCCGGAATAACCAACAACTTATATTTAGTAATCGCTTTTTCAACGAATTGCGTCGCGGTTCCCCAAGGCGCCTTCGGGAACATATAGAACGCGCCTTGCGGATTGCCCAGTTCGTACAAGTCGCCCAAACCTTCGATCAACAAGTCGCGCTTACGACGATACGCTTCAAATTGCGCGCTCAGGTCGGCGTCAAGTCCGCTCAACGCCGCCCATTGCGCCACGACCGGCGCGCAAACAAACGTGTATTGCTGGAATTTCAGCATCGTTTGAATCATTTCCGCAGGTCCGTGCGCAAACCCGACGCGCCACCCCGGCATGCCGTGCGACTTGCTGAATCCGCCAAGTACGAGCGTCTGCGAATTAAATTCGGCGGGCGAAAGGAATTCGCCGTGAGCAAAAGATTTGTAGATTTCGTCGCTCACAAGAATAATATTCTTTTCAGCGGCAAGTTTGGCGATTCCTTCAATTTCTTCGCGCGTCGCGACATGTCCGGTTGGATTGGCGGGCGAGTTGAAGAGAATCATTTTTGTTTTCGGCGTAATCGCGTCGGCAACTTTTTGGACGTCGTATTTGAAATCAGGATAGGTATTAATGCACACCGGGACGGCGCCGACCATTTTCGTCAACGATTCGTACATAACGAAATAGGGGTCGAACAAAATCACTTCGTCGCCCGGATTCAGAAACGCCAAAGCGGCCAAAAGCAACCCGCCGCTTGTGCCGCTCGTAATGAAGAGCTTACGATCAGAGTCGTTATATTTCGCGTCGACGTCCGCTTGGAGACGATCGATCAACTTTTGCAGACCTTGCGTGGGCGTATATCCGCTTCTACCGGCGTTAATCGCGTCGATCGCGCCTTTATGCGCCAATTCCGGCATGTCGAAATCGGGTTGACCGATCGACAAATTAATCGGATTTTCCAACTTAGCGCCAAGATCGAACACCTTGCGAATACCAGAAGAATTAAAGGAACGCGAACGATCCGACAACCAACTATCCAACATTTTCGACTCCTTCCGATCGTCGTCTTATTTCACAACAAAAACAACGCGCGACGCGCAAACGTCGGCGTAAGCGTTGAAAACAACGCTGATAATTTTTATATTTTAACAGAACAACGCGCGGGCGTCGATAGACCGCGTTATTTTATTTCGGATTGGCGCGAGCGTCGACAAATTGGAACGGGTCGAAGTCGCCGGTAGCGTTTTCTCAAAAAAAAGGCAAATACTTGAAAAAACCCTTGCAAAACGAAGAATCGCGACGTATAGTAAATACTGCGGATTTACGTTGTTTGGGATACGAGTTGGCGATCGTCAAACGCGACGATTTTAACTCAAATCCGCGCCTACTACGGCGATAGACGATCACATTGACCTATTAGCAAAGGAAAACAAAATGTTTCGATTAGCTCTTACCGGAGGCGCCGGATTTATCGGTTCGGCGGTTGTTCGTTACGCAGTCGGCGCGCTCGGCTGGAGCGTTCTCAATATTGACAAACTTACTTACGCGGGCAATTTGTCCTCGTTGCGCGACGTCGAATCCTCGCCAAATTATCGATTCCTCCGCGCCGATATTTGCGATTATCAAGCGATCCGTCGATCGTTTGACGAATTCCAGCCCGACGGAATTATGCACCTTGCCGCAGAATCTCACGTCGATCGTAGTATCGACGGACCGGGCGAATTTGTGCGCGCGAACGTTTTAGGAACGGCGTCGATGTTGGAAGCGGCGCGCGATTACTGGAACGGTCTCGCGGAGCCTCGCAAAAGCGCTTTTCGATTCCACCATATTTCGACCGACGAAGTTTACGGCTCGTTAGGCGCCGAAGGACTCTTCACAGAAAAAACGCCTTACGATCCGCGCAGTCCTTATTCGGCGAGCAAGGCGTCGGCCGATTGTCTCGTGAAGGCGTGGGGACATACTTACGGCTTGCCAGTCTTGGTTACTAACTGTTCGAACAATTACGGACCGTATCATTTCCCGGAAAAATTGATTCCGCTGATTATTCTCAACGCGCTGGATCGCAAACCCTTGCCCGTCTACGGCAAAGGAGAAAATATTCGCGACTGGCTTTACGTCGAAGACCACGCGAAAGCGCTCGTTACCGTTTTAACTAAAGGCAAGCCGGGCGAAACTTACAACGTCGGCGGTCGAAACGAACGAAAGAATATTGAAGTCGTCGAGACGATTTGCCGTATTTTAGACGAATTGAGACCGAGCGCGTCGGGCAGTTATTTGGATTTGATCACGTTCGTTCAAGATCGACCGGGACACGATTTGCGTTACGCTATCGACGCGACGAAACTTGAAACGGAACTCGGCTGGCGCGCCGAAGAGAATTTCGAGTCGGGTATTCGTAAAACCGTCGAATGGTATCTTGAAAACGACTGGTGGTGGCGTCCGATTCGCGAAGGAAAATACGCGGGCGAACGCTTGGGAACGAAAAAATAAACGCAAGAGTCTTACGTTTTACGGCGCTTTCTTTGACTCTAAAAACAAACGTAAGCGCCGCTTCGACGAAGGTTAGAGAAAACGAGGCGATCGATGTTCCTAGAAAAAATATCTTTACGTAATTTTAGGCGTCTTGAAAATCTTGAGGTTGAATTTCACCCAAGAACGTCGGTCGTCGTCGGAGCCAACGGAGCCGGTAAAACAATGATTCTTGAAGCGGCCGCAGTCGCTCTTGGAGCGCTTTTTATTCCGCTTGACGATCTCGCCGGACGTCGCATCGACAAAAGAGACGCTCGATTAACGCCTTGGCGCGGCGTGGAAACGGACGAAGCGTTTCGGCAATTCCCTGTCGAAGTTTCGGCAATTGGAAAAATCGACGGTAAGAGTCTCAAATGGAAACGTTCGTTAAACGGCAAAGGAGGAAACACGACAATAAAAGACGCCAAAACGATTATTGACGTCGCCAAAGGTTGGCAAAAACGAATGAGAGAAGGCGACGCCAAACTGACGCTTCCTATTGTCGCCTATTACGGAACTGGACGTCTCTGGGATTATCATCGCGAAAAAAAGAACGACTCGTTTAGGACGAACGTTCGAACAAACGGCTATATTGACGCGTTAGACGGATCTGCGAATGTAAAACTAATGTTGAATTGGTTTAGAAAGAAAACAATTCAAGAGGCGCAAAAGATCAAGCGCGGGGAAATAAACAAATCGTTGTCCGAATTGGACTCGGTATATCTAGCAATGGAAACTTGTTACGTCCGTATGACGGCTCGAACCGGCGTCAAAATAGAGTACAACCTGGACGCTAACGAATTGGACGTCTATTATGATGCTGACGACGGACTTCGTATGAGAATACCGTTAAGTCAACTTAGCGACGGTTATAAAAGTACGATTAGTTTAGTTGCAGACATAGCGTATCGAATGGTCGTCTTAAACCCGCAGTTGGGAGGATTGGCAATTCGCGAGGCTGAAGGCGTCGTCTTGATCGACGAGATCGACTTGCATCTGCATCCTTCTTGGCAACAACGAATATTAGGCGACTTACAAGCGATTTTTCCAAAGGTGCAATTTATCGTCAGTACGCACGCTCCCGCCGTTATCAATACTGTTAAAAGTGAAAATCTCATTATTATAGACGAGTTGGCGGCGCGTGAACCTGAAGGCGAAGTCTATGGTAAAGACGCCAATTCTATTTTTTCTGGAATTATGAAAGCAAGCGAGCGTCCGCCCGAAATAGCTGCTTTATTCAAAGAATTTGGCAAGGCGATCGATGAAAAAAAAATCGAAAGCGCTAGCTCGCTTCTTGAAGAGATTGAAAGGAAAATAGGAAACGACGACGGCGAATTAGTAGCTTGTCGCGTCGAATTAAAACTACTACAAATAGAAAGTTCTTATCGTGATCAAGATTAAAAAAGGCGATCCTCCCCCTTTCTTACTAGCCAAACAACGTGAAGCTCGTGAAAAAGGGTTGAATCCCGATAAGTCGTATGGGTTGTTGAATCATTCAGAGAAGGAAGAAATTAAAGAGAAATTACTAAAGGAACAGGGGTATTTATGCGCTTATTGTATGCGACGCATACCAGACGAAAGAAAACCGACCGACAACCAACCATACGATCCCGTAACGATCGAACATTGGATTCCGCGTAATCCAGAAGACAAACGCGACGTCGGACAAGGTTTAGATTACAATAATTTGTTGGCGGTTTGTACGGGCAATCAAGGAAGCGGCACAAAAAAGAAGCGTCTCTATAATACTTTTACTTGCGGCGCTAAGCGCGGTCATAAAGAGCTAAAAATCAATCCGTGCGATCCGTCGACCTTAAACGGAATTCAATATTCAAAAGAAGGAAAGATATCGTCTACCGATACTAAAATTGACGAGGATCTTACCGCGCGTCTAAATTTGAACTGTCAAATCGACGTTTTAGATATTCCTAAACTCCGAAAAAGCGCTTTAGACAGGTTTTTAAAAAAATTAAAAACGCCGTCGGAACCAAAAGAACTAAGGATTTATTGTTCAAATATATTGGATTCGTTAGAAGGTGAAACAGACAAAAAAATTCCTTATGTCGGGATTATCATATGGAAGTTGAAAGAGATTATTAAAGGAATAAAAGAATAAATCTTGGAAAGGTTCGCTGAACTAAGCGTAAATTTTAAACAACGAACGTTACGTTTTCATTGACTTAAAAAAAATTGACTTGAAAATACGACGTTCGTTTTTATTTTCACCGACGAGTTAGGCGCCGACGAAATTATCCCTTCTTCTAGGGTCTTGTCCTAATTTCAAAGAAAGTTACACTTGAGGGCGCGTCGCTCAAATTACGAGCGTCGTAGCAATAGGCGTGAAAAAGGAAACGAAAGGAGCCGACGTTGAGTAAAGTAAAAGAAAGCGCGACGGACGTTTCGTCGGAAGAACCGTTGAACGTGCTGGTCGTCGACGACGAACCGGCGCACGCGGAAGTCGTGGCGGCAAGTTTGGAACGAATTCAAGCCGAATGCGTCGTCGTTCATTCCGCGCAAGAGGCGAAAGCGCAAATAACGCGTCGTTTTTTCGAGGTCGTCGTGACGGATCTTATGCTGGAAACGGACGACGGCGGCTTGCAGATTTTACGCGAAGTCAAACGCGAATCGCCGGAAACGGAAGTCGTTTTGATGACCGCTTTCGCGGGCGTCGAGACTGCGGTCGAAGCGATGTTGCAAGGCGCGTTCAACTACCTTCAGAAACCGCTCGACCTCAAGCAGTTGCGCTCGATCGTTCAAAAGGCGGGCGACGCGGCGCGTTTGCGACTCGACAATCAGCGTCTCAAGGCTCGACTCGACGAAAAATTCGGTTTCGACGGGGTCGTCGGGAGTAGTCCGGCGATGCTCAAAGCGCTAGAACGTCTAAAGCGTATCGCGCCGACCGACGCGACCGTTCTAATTCTTGGGGACACGGGCACGGGCAAGGAACTTTTCGCGCAAGCGCTTCACCACAACAGCGCGCGAAAAAACAAGCCGTTCGTCGCGCTCAACTGCGCCGCGCTTAGCGAAAATCTACTAGAAAGCGAGCTTTTTGGACATATCAAAGGCGCGTTTACCGACGCGACTAGCGACAGAGTCGGAAAATTCGAATACGCGACGGGCGGCACGATTTTTCTCGACGAAGTTGGCGATATGCCTCTTTCAACCCAAGTAAAATTATTGCGCGTTTTGGAAAGCGGCGAGATCACGCCCGTCGGGTCGAATAAAACGATCAAAGTGAACGTTCGACTCGTCTCCGC
>JAZRWW010000049.1:0-18530 GCA_045599865.1 Thermoguttaceae bacterium | reverse complement strand
GCGTCGAACCCTTCCGTCGTCTCGCGTCGACCCCATCCGCCTGCAATGCAGGCGGCTTTCGCGCGTTTTTCGCTTTCGCGAAAAACGAATCCTTACGCGTCGCTTTCTTCCTGTCCAACCGCCGATTTTTTGGGAATACTTTCCGTGAACGCTTACCTTTTTTTTTCTAGAGAACGCCCTTTGTGCTAGGGACGCCGGTCTGTCGCGGGTCTGATTCAACGGCGGCGCGAATCGAGCGCGCGACCGATTTAAAGATCGCTTCGGAAATATGATGACCGTTTCCGCCGTAAAGAACGTTTATGTGCAAATTGCACGCGGCGGAATTGGCGAACCCTTGCCAAAATTCTTTGACGAGTTCCAAATCGAAATTACCGACGCGCTCGACGGGAAATTGCGCGTTGTAGACGAGGAACGGACGCCCGGAGAAGTCGACCGCCGTTTGCGCGAGCGTTTCGTCCATTGGCAAAACGAAGAACCCGTAACGCCGCGCGCCTTTTTTGTCGCCCAGCGCCGTCGCGAAGGCTTTTCCAAGCGCAATGCCGACGTCTTCGACCGTGTGATGCCCGTCGACGTCAAGATCGCCGACGACGTTCAGATCAAGATCGACCTTCGAGTGCGCGGCAAAGAGCGTTAGCATATGGTTGAAAAAGCCCAAGCCGGTCGAAATGTTCGACGCGCCCGAGCCGTCTAAATCGATCGAAAGACGAATTTGCGTCTCTTTGGTGTCGCGTTCGATCGTCGCCGTTCGCATAACGTTTTCTCCTTAAAATAACAAACGATAGGACGTCCGTCGATCAAGTCGATCGACAAGGCGTCCGATAAAAACTTGATTGCCGCGCTATTTTGCCAAAATTTCAAAAACGCGAACGTCTTGAGCGCCGATTCGCCCGGTAATTACTCCCTTTTCGAACGGCGCGTCGACGTCTTCGATCAATTCGCGAATCGAAGCCTTCGTTTGGTCGATATGGCGCAAAATCGGCGCGGTCAGTTCGATTTCGTAATCGCGTTCTTCTTGCGAGTCGTTGAAGACGGTCAAGTAGACGGCGTCCGTCGGGCGCAAGGCGTTCGAAGCGACGCTCGCGCCTTTGAGCGCGCCAAATCGTTCGACGTAAATTTTTGAATCGCTAGAAATAGCAAGCGTTTCCGGCTCCCAGCCCGATTCCGCGACGCGTTTGACGATCGGCATATATTTCTTGAAGAGTTCGCGGTCTCGTTCGTAAAGATCGGGATTCGTGAAATAATGCTTGGTCGAGGCGTCGGCGCTGAAGAAGCTCGGGAACATGCCGTAAGCGGTCGCGCGTTTCATATATTTTTCAGTCGCTTCGCGCGGGAACTTGTCGAAATTGGCGTTCATCAGGAAGCAGTAGGGCTTGCCGCAACAAATCGCGCGACGATACAAAAGTTCCTCGTCGGAAAGCGGACTCCAAACGCCGTCCCAATTCCAGTTCGTTTCCGTCCCCAAGACGTCAAGTTGCGTCGTCAGCCAGAAGCAACCGTGCGGCGTGGAATTTGCCATTGCCAACTTGCCTCGAGCGTGCGAGTCGTCGGCGATTCGTTTCACATACTCGAACGAAATCAATTCGCGCAAAATCGCCGGTTTTTTGTTCTGACGCGAGAACGTCAACGGCGTTTTCATACCGGGAAAATGCGCTCGTCGATAGTCCAATTTGAGCGAGACGTATCCTTCGCTCGAATCGACGTATTCGCCGTCGAGTCCCGGACGCTTTTGCGCGTCGGCAAATTCTTGATAAGTCTTAGGCAATTTGTCGGTCGAAAGGACTTTGCCGTAGAGCGAATCGGCGATCGAATCGTTCCATTTAATATCGAATCCGGCGACCGGCTCGATTCCTTCGTTAATTTCGTCGCGTAGCTTGCCTGCCTTTGCCAATTCGACCAGACCGGGCGCGTCGTTAATACTCCAGACGACCCCGTCGCACCACGGCGTGTCGAGAAGCAAGCCCGAGCGCTCGCCCCGTTCGTTGAAGCCGCCGGAAGTGAGAAGCGTTTGCGCGGCGACGTTCGGCTTGTCGCCCTTTGCGGCTTCCTTAGCGCTTGCAAGCGCAGCGTCGAGCGCGCGCGGGACGCCTTCGACTCGCGCGACTTGTTGCCACCACGTCATAGGCTCCGTGTAACGGAACGTCGTCAGACCGCGCGCGTCGTCCCAATCGGGCTCGTTGTTTCCTTCTTTAAATTGGAACCCAAAATCTTCCCAACCTTTGACTTCGGACGTCTTGGCGAAAGCCATCCAGTTTCCCTGTTCGACGGCGCGCACGACGAAATTTTCAGGGAAAGCGCGCCGAAACGCGTCGAATCCCGCGCGAAAAGCCGTCGAACCTTGCGGAACGTTCGGCGAGAAGAAAGGACGATCAAGCGACTCGATTTCGGCTCCGTCGGCGTTTAATTTCCAGAAGAGAGGCAAAACGCGCAGTTCGGTCGATTTAACTTCGGGCGTCAAGGCGACGTCGAACGCGACGTAAAGCTCGCGCGCAGCGCCGTTGCACGCAATGCGATAAAACGCCGGATAATTCGGATCGATCGCAAGTCCCATAGCGCCAAGCTCGCGTCCTTGCGCGTCTTTTGCGGAGACGACTCCAAGAGGATAACGCGACATAGCTCCGGATCCGACGTCGGAAACGGACGTGGATTCCGAATATTCCGCCGCGTCGTCAATTTCCGTTTCGCCGCGCGGGTTGGCGTTCCAAAACCAAGTCGCGCCGTCGATTTTCGGAAGGGGCAGGGAATAGACGAGGGTCAACGCGCGGTCTTCGCCCGTTTCGTTCGTCAATTTCAAGACGGTTTCGTCAACGCCCGAAGGAAGGCGTTGAATTTCGCTTTTGACAAAGACGCCTTCGACGTCGACGCCTTGACCTTTTTGCGTAGCTTCAAGGGACGCGCCCAGAAAATCGCCGTCTTTACCGGCGTCCCGCAAGAGAATTTCCGCGCCGTTGACTTCCGAACCGTTGACTTCCGGGCGTTTGAGAAAAATCGACGTTCCGTTGTAAGAACAGACGTCCGCCGTCAAACGAGATTCGCGCAGTTCAAAATCTTTAAAAAACGCCTTGCCTTTGCGGTTGCGGAATAGTCCGTAACAGTTGAGGGTTTGGATCGGCTTTTGAGGCAAAAAAACGATTTTCCCTTGCGTCCATTCGCTATTGTTCGAAGCGAAATTGAAACATAGTCCCCAAAGATTTGTACCGTCGGAATAATGAACGTCAAGATAGAGCGAGTAGCTCGAATCGGAATTGACGTCGCTTTCGGTATTTTCCACGCGGCTTTGGCAAGTCGCGACGATCGGCGCAGGGCTTTTTTGATTCAGTTCAAAGAGATGATTTACCGCGAAACGTTTGGAGACGTCTTCGCCCGCGTCGCAGACGAAAACGCCGTTTTCTTCGGCGTATCCGTCTTCATAACCGCTGATTCTGACGGGCGCGAGAATCGTCGCGTCTTTGTATTCGTCGAATTTACAGACTTTTCGACCGACGTAAACGTCCGACGCCGACGAAAACGTCGGCAATATGAAACTTAACGTAAGGGACGCAAAGAGAACGAATAATATTCGAACGTTCATCGTTTAACCTTCGCTATCAAGAATAATTTCAAAACGGAAAAATACGCGACGAACGAACGTTTGGAGTTATTTCGTCGCAAACGTTTGGCGCGACTCAAGGTAGTCGTCGACGCCGGTCTTCCAGTCTGGTATTTTATAGACGTTTTCCAACGCGTCGTATTTTACGGAACGCAAGACGGTAAAAGCCGACTGCGGCGCCGAAACGCCGTATTCTTCGGTCGAAATACCGACGACTTCGCGACCGCGCAACCCGATCGCGCTTAGGAGAAATTCCGCGACTTCTCTAGGAGTAGCGCGCGAGTCGCCCGAGAGATGATAGAGTCCGCGAGCTTGGCGACGAATCAGCGTTTTTAACGCGCAAAGGACGTCGACCGACCAAATCGGTTCCAGAAGTTTGTCGTCGATCACGGAAACGCGACGCGCGCGCGCAATAGAATTGAGAAGCGAGCCGACGAGATTTCCGCTGGAATATTCCGTCGTCTCGCCAAAGAGCGACGAAAAACGCAAGACGAGCGACTTGGGCGCTTCCAAGGCGATTCGTTCGCTTTCCAGCTTCGTTTTCGCGTAGACGCTTTCGGGATTCGGCGCGTCTTCTTCTGAAAAACCGAGCGCGTCGCGGTCGTCGATTTGCGCGCGATAGAAGACTTCGCCGCAACTGAACTGCACGAGAAGCGCGCCGGTTCGACGCGCCGCTTCCTTTAAGTTGGCGACGGCGTGACAATGAACGTTGCGCGCCGTGTTGGGGCGCGTCTCAAGCCAGTCGATCAAATTCACGCCCGATGCGTTGATCAAAACGTCGGGGCGCAAACTTCCGATCGTTTCGATCGCGTGCAGACGCGAGCAGGCGTCGAAGTCGGGCAAATTGAGCGGGACGACAAGATCGTTCGACTCGACGGGTTCGCCCCCTAAATTTGTAGCGATTCTCGCTTCGACGCGCGGATCGTTCCAACGCGTTGCCAAGGCGCGCCCAAGAGCGCCCATCGATCCGACGACGACGATTTTCATTGCGATTCGCTCCGATTACGCAGATTCCGCGCGACGCGCTCTTTTGACATATCCAACGGTTCAACGACGTCAAATATAAACGACGTCAAATATAGTCGGTGAACAATTCGCGTTCGGGTCGAGGCAAAACGACCGCCGAAGCGAGAAGTCCGCGATCCTTGAGCGCCTCGGTCGCCGCGTCGACCGCCGCTTGAACGCTTGCGAGCGCGCCGGTCATCAACAAGAGCCCTTTGCCCCCCATCGCCATCGCAAGGCTCAAGCGAAAGAGCGTTACGTCGGCCGCCTTGCCCGCGACGTCCGCCGCGACGAGCGCGGAAACAGCGCTAAACGTCTCGACGACTCCAAGAGCGCCGATTTCTTCCGGCGAAAGAACGACCGATTGCGTCATTGCGGGAAAGATCGCCTGATGGACGTTCGCGACGACCAGCGAATCGATTACGGACGTGCCGCCGACGCGTTGCGCCGCTTCCATCGCCGATTCGACGTCCCCGATTTTCCCGGAAAAAACGATCAAATATTTGCCCGAACAGATCGTGCGCGCGACCAAAAGCGTCGTCGAAGCCGACTTCATCAACGCGTCTTGAACTTGATATCCGACCCCAATGCTCGAAAGCTCGATCGCTCCGACTGCGGCGTTATTCGTCATTTTGCATCCTCTCGTCTCTCAATATGCCTATTCCGACTCGCAACGACGCAAGTTCTGCGCGTCGCGCCAATCTGCGACTTTATCTATTTTAAGCCGAAACGATTTGAAAGTCAAGACGCCGACCCTTTAAACCCCTTTGAAAGGTCGATAGATTAGAACGTTGAAACGCAAGGTTTTGATTATAGCGGTAATATGAAATCTGTGTTTGTAAGCGTCGTTTTGATTCAAGAACATTAAACCGACTTCTTCGATTTTGCGCTTTCACGAGCAGAAACAGTCCGCGTATCGTTGATACGCGGCTTTCCATTAATGCGCGTCTTTCCGCGAACGGTAACCTGTGTTTGAAGGTTAGGCGACTTTGCGCTCGCTTGAGTCGGCGCGTTACGACGTCGGCGGAGAGTCGCGCCGCGTCAATAACTAAGGCGAATGGGATAACTCGGCTTGTAAACTCTGCATAAAAACCAAGGTTCGCATCCGACGACCGCGACGCCCCTTCCGTACCAATCTCTAAGGGTAACGCCGAAACGTCCTTGATTCTTCTTTACGCCGACGCAGTAAATCGCGTTATACTGAGGATCGCAAAGGGTAAGAACCGCGTAGGCGCCCGTTCTGGAAAGAGCTTTGCGATATTCGAGGTAGTTATGCACGCGACGGTCGTTTACCGCAATAACGACGTCGCCGTATCCCATTCGGTACCTGCGCGCGGTCCATTCGTAGGAAGGAAATTCGTATTCGTTCCCAAACGGTCCCCAGCCGGGCAATTCCGGCGGCATTTGAGGAGCGCGAATGCGCGCAAGGTCGCGCGGCGCGTATCGCCAGTCTGGAAACGGAACCGGGAACGCGCCGAAAACCGCGCCGTCGTCTTCTTCCGCAACCGTCGCTTTTTTCGGAAGTCGCGTTCTCTTCTTCGTCGTCTGCTTCGTTTTAACGGGCTTGTCGACGTCGAGATCGGTTTCGTCGGTCAAATTTCCGGCTAAAGCGCCGTCGTTTGCGACGTTTCCGCTTCCGAATTTGCCGAAAGAACTCCCGCCGTCGTTGGAAGGAACCGCGCTCTCGACGTCAAATTTGTCGATCAAACGTCGAAGCGTTACGTCGTCGGACGCGTTCCTCTTACTGATTCCGCCGAATGTAACCCCGTTTTCGGCGTCAAATTCGGCGATCGCGCTTTGTGCGAACGCTTGAGAAGCGCCAAAGAGGACGACAAACGTCAACGGCGCCAACGCGATAAAACGATTTTTTCTCATTTGCGACCCCTCTTTCTATTCTACGCGTTCCGAAAAAATAACCCGGTTTCGTTGCAAACGTTGTAAAATTCCGCCGACGTCGCGCCCCTTTTTCAAAGCGCAAAGCGCCGCGCGGAACAAAAAACAAACCGAACTATACTTCTAAGTATGCAAGTCAAACGGTTTTATTCTTTTTTTTTCAAAGTTTTTTTCGTAAGCGTTCATAGAAGAGCGTCGCGGACGAACCGGCGCGTAAACGCCGCGCGATTCCAACGCGAACCTTGTTCGGAAGATTCTGCGAACGATCGCCATATTTTTTTACGAACGCGCGCCAAACCGCAATAAAAAAAACGCGCGCAACAGGTTCCTCAGAACGCGTTGCGCGCGTTTTAGCTTACAAGCGCGAGTAAAGACTAATCGATCGAAGTTTCGTTTTTGATCTCTTCGTCGGCGCGCGAATCGTCCAAATCAAAGGTAAACGCGTTTTTCTTTCCCTTGACGACTTCGGCGGTCAACTCGGAAGTTTTTCGATCGCCGTATACGGCGGGAATATGATAAATCGTTTCGCTCTTCAAAATACGGTCGGGATTATCCGGGTCGCGTTCTTCTTTTAACTCGGATTTGTCGATAGTTACGACGTAACTATCGGGAATAGCGCCGTCGTTCTTTTCAAACGCGGAAAGTTTCGCCTCGCCTTTTTCGTTCGTGGCGCCGCTCGACGAATTGCCTTGCGCGGAAGAGAAAACGACGACCGCTTCGTGAATCGGCTTGCCGTTGTAAGTAACCTTCACCGTAACCGGAACGGTTCCGCGGGCGTTTTTCTTACAGCCCGCGCCAAAAGTCAAACCTAAAGCAAGACAGAATATTAAAGAAATCGCTGATAGTTTATTGACGTTCATTGAGAATCTGTCCTATATTTTTTAACGCGCGCGCCCAAAGGAGCGCGAAACGCAACGCGCGACGATCGATCGTCGCGCGCCGCAAAACTTGTTACAACGTTACCGTCTCGCCGGACGCTTTGGTGCATAAAGCGCCCCAGACTCCGTAATTGCTCTTCGAGGACGTGTCGGGGTAACTGCGACAACCGGCCGCTTGATTGCCGCAATCGACCGTGTCGGAAACGAAGCGAACCGAACCGTCCATCATACCGACGTTGACGCCGCCGGAATGGCGACTGGTCGGCGAAAGAATGAACTGGCTCGAATTGTGCGACGTTCCGTCGGAAATAAGAACGCTGTTAGGCGGCGTATAAGCGGTGACGGCGGTGAAGAGAATATCGCCGTCCCAAGCGCGGAACCCTCGCAAAACGCAATAAGTCTTGAACGTGCCGCAAGTCGACAAGTATTTATGTTCGGCTTTGTTGAACAAAGGCGTCAAATCGGCGGGAGACCAGCCCGTGGAACCGGGTTTCGTCACGCAGTCGCCAAATTCCGCGACGCCGTTCGGACGTATGCCTTCGGAAACGCCCATCGTATTGCTCAACCCGTCGACAATGCGCGACATTTTGCACCAAGCGTCGTTAAAGAACACGCCGGAAACCATATCGCCGCTGGTATACGTGCCGCTCGGGAAAGAACGATAGGGTCGGTCGCCGATGAAGAAATAATAATCCGCGTAACCCGCCGTTTGAGTCGGATTGTCGTTCGGCGAAGTTTCAGGACCGCCGCAACTCGGGCAAAGATACCCGCTGAAAACGGAAGTCCAAGGCGCGACGTTGGAATAAGCGCCGACGTCGGACGCCATTAGCTGTTCGTACAACGCGCTTTGCTCGATATAAGGCAACAGGTGAAGGCGCATGCCGTTGCGGTTGTTGCCTTCAAAGGTCGCGGCGCCGCGAGGGTTGCCCGCGCGCAACGCCGGAAAAGCGCCTTGTTGATCGTGATAGTTCTGCAAAGCAAGTCCGATCTCTTTCATATTGTTCGTGCATTCCATACGGCGCGCCGCCTCGCGCGCGGCTTGCACCGCCGGGAGAAGCAACCCGATCAAAATTCCGATAATGGCGATGACGACAAGGAGTTCGACGAGAGTAAAACCGCTACGTTTTCCTCGCCCGTGAAGATCGATACGTTTATTCATTTCAGACTCCGAGTAAAAATATGTTCCTGAGCGATCGGCGCGTCGTCGTCTGAAAACGCGCTCAATCATATGAAAACGCATAGTATTATAAACGCGGTTTAAGCGTCGACAAGGGGCGGAGGACGCTCGCGGCGTAAAGATTCGTTTTTTGCAACCGTTCACGGAAAGCCGGGCGTCAACGATGCGCGAATACGTTGAATTACCAAAACGGCGCCGCGAACAGTAAAAAGCTAATACGTTGAAAGTTTTCTTACGTTCGCCAAGTCGTTGGAACGTCGTTTTGATTCAAGAGCGTTAAACCGACGTCTTTGACCGCGCGCCGTCGAGCGCCGAAACAGTCCGCGTATCGTCGATACGCGGCTTTCCGTGAACGCTTACCTGTAAAATCGTCGCAAAGAGTCTTCTCCGCCGCCGATTTTTTTCAATCGCGCGCTGATTTTCGACACAAAAGGACGAGAACGCGCCAAATCGTTTAAATATTCGGAAAGAACGTCGCGAGTCTTGGAAGAGTCGTTTAGAAGATAGTTCGCCCAAGCCCAAGAATCCAGATAAAACGCGCTTGTCGCCGACGAAATATTTGAAACGCTTTCCAAGAGTTCCAACGAACTAAACGCTCCGTTTTCAAGACGCGCGACGACCTTAGCCTTGCGTTCGCCGTTCTGAAGCCGCGCTTGCGGCGTTTCTTCGAAATATTCCGCCAACCCCTCGTCGAGCCAAAGCGGAACTGTTCGACGCAAAGAAGAAGCCAACAGCGCGTGCGTTGCCTCGTGGCGTAAATCGACGCCCAACGTCGATCCGCGAAACGTATAAAGACGCGATTTTCGCGAATCGAACAAATAATTTTTTCGATCGAACATAGCGGTTCGATACGCCAGTTCGGGGTAGTTCTTTTTGAAGAACTCGCGCCAACTCGCCTCGTCGGGTAGAATTTGCGCCAAAATTTTCTCGCGCGGCGGCGGGATTCTCAACGTTTGCGTCAACTCGTCGACAAGCGAATCTAACGACGCGATTTCCGACGCGATTTCGGAAAGTTCAAAATCCGTTTGGAACGTGAAGACGCCGCGCGTCGATTCCAGCCGTCCTTTATTCGACGAATTGGCGCCTTCGAACAAATTATCAAAAGCGCGCGCGGCTCGCGTCGTCCTTCCGACGAGGTAAAAAACCAAGCCTAAGGAAAGAAACGCGCGACGATCAAAGTATGTTCTCATTGAAAAAACTCGCAGTTTATTGCGCCAAAACGTTTTTTAGTTCCAACCCGTTGAAACGAACGAGGTTTTGACCTCGAACCCCTGAAAAACAAATCGACCGTCGATCCCCAATGTTTCATTGGAAATCGACGGTTTACTCAAAAAACAGAAAGATTTAACATTCTTGGAACGAGACTTTATTTGACGACCGTGTCTTTTTCAAGCGCGTCGTAATATTCGTACAACGTTTGTCCGCCTTGACCGACTTTTTCAAGTTGCTCGGCGGAAACTTTTTCGGCAAACGCCTTAACGGTAACGTCGTCGTTTACTTTTTGCAAAATCTGTTTTCCGCCGGTTTTGATCTGATTGCCGCGGATATAAACGATCTTCGAATTGGCGGTGGCGCGTTGGACGTCGGCCAAAGAATCGACTTTATTGCCGTCGACCTTGACGATAATATCGCCCGAGCGAAGACCCATCTTTTTCAACGGCGATTTCTCAGGAACCGTTCCGTTAATGACCGCGCCTTTAGCGACGGCGCCGCTTGCCTTAAATTCCCATCCGGTCGAAGAAACGCTGGTTTCCGAAGTCGTGGTCGACGTCGAAGTCGAAGAGACGGTTCGATTCACGGCAGCAACGGTCGGACTGACGATCGTCGCCGTGTAAGTTACCGGAACCGTATAGGTAACAAGGCGAACGGGAACGTAATAGCAGGGGCAGTACCAACTGTAATAGTAGTACGTCGGATAGTAGTAATATCGCGGTCGACAACACCACCACCAACATTTCGCATCGCCGCCTTCGCTCGTTTCGCCTTCGTCGATCAAGGTTTGGGCGGCTTTCGCGTCGTCGGAAGCGCCCGAGGCGTCGAGCGTAACGAACAACTTAGACTCAAGAGAAGTCAATTCTTTCTCGTTCATAGCCTTGGGCTCGTCCGCCTGCGCTTGAAACGCGTTTCCAAATCCGACGGCGGCAAACAAACAAGCGGCGGCAAAAATCAAACTCTTTTTCATCGTATTTTTCCTTATAAGGTTTCAAATCTAATCGAGTCAATTAACGACGCGCGTCAAATTGCCTCGACGTCTTGCTCTGTTTTTGAACGAGGCGCGTTCGCGTCGAACTTCGTATGCTTGACGCGCGGTTCGTCGCTTCGTCCTCACAATAATATAATGGTAAGAACGACCTGAAAGAGGCTGTTTTTGGGAAAATTTTTTCTAAAAAATTTTGTCTTTCTTATCGTTCCGCCTCACGCAACAAACAAAGGAGGCGTTTTACGTCTCGTATTCGGAACGCTACTTGGCGTCCGTCGTCGTTTTGACGGTAGGCTCGACGGCGACAAAACGACCTAAAAACAGCAACGCGCCCGATGAATTTTCACGAACGGCGTATACGAACGGACGACTAAGATCGCACGTTACAAAGGGGAGACTCTTCGGAACAAACGAACCCGACGTCGTCGCGCTCGCTTTGGTTCCCGACTCGTCGAGCGAAAGAACGACTCCTTGATTAATCTTGTCGAGTTTTAGGTTCGCGCCTTCGTCGACTCCGTCAAATCGAGCGGAATCCCCAAACGCTTCGACGACGCCCATTTTTTTCAAAGTCGACGACAGTTCAAGTTTAGTCGAGACGGAAAACTTGGGAACAAACAATTCTATTTCCGTTTCGGAAGTCTCCTCGCGCGCTAAACGAAACTTCTCGTCTGTCAGCGTCGATTCAAAATCACGATATTTCAAGTCGGCGCGAGGAAGATACGCGACAAAAGAAAAACGAGCGTCTTGATAGGGAATTTCAACGTATTGACCGTCGTTCGTTTCCGAATAAAGACAGCGAAGGGTCGTTCGCATCTGAGGCGCGGGCGTTTTATCGCCGTTGACGTCGACAAAATCGCGCTCGGTCGTCGATTCGGGATCGAACGGCTTGGACCACTTTCCGTCGAACGCGACGACGTCGGCAAGAATCGCGCGCGCGTCGCTTCGAATTTCGTCCTCGCTAAAAAATTCGGAAATCTGATTTCCCGTTTTTTCCGCGATTATTCGGTTGATTTTGGCGCGCGCGTCGCGCGAAGAAAAATCCTCAAACGAAATGGTATCGATTATCGAAGCGTTGACAAGTCGCGCTAAAAAATCCGTTTGAACTCGCGCGACGTCTTCTTGCAACCATAATCCGCCAAACGTCGCGGTTTCAGGAGCCTCGCGCAACGCGCGATATAACTTCGACGTTTGCTCGCGCCAAACGTCGTCGTTCTCGTCGCGTTGCAACGCCTCGATTATTTCGCGTTTAGTTTTGCCTTCCGCGCCAAGAGCGATCGCGCCTACGACTCGTTCGGCGCTAACCGGCGAAAAAACAAAATTGTCGGCAGGCTTTAACGTTTCCGTCGCTCGGCTAAAAAAACGAAACGCAAAAGAAAGATCGGCGTCTTGCGTCGGCGGTTCCGCTCCGTATGTTCCGCAGACCAACGACGCCGCTATCGCCATAGCTTGTATGAAGTTGCGATGCAAGCGCATTACGTGTCCTTTGTCTATAATTTCTTCTGTTTCTAGTCTTTTCGTATTTAAAAAAGCGTCGCAAACGCGCGCCGCAAAGACGAAACGCGACGTTTACGCGGCGGAATTTACGACTAGTCGATATTTAATTCAACTTCTTTCGTAAAACGCCTTCCGGAGGTTTCGTATTCGACCTCGACCGTCTTTCGACCGGCGCTCTCGGCGGCGTCTACCGCTTCGATAAAGTCGTCCCTACTTTGGATCGTTTTTCCGTCGAACTTAAGCAATTTATCCCCCTTATGCAATCCGGCTTTATCAGCGGGCGATCCGTCGACAACTTCTACGATCTCGTTTTCTTGCGACTCGCTCAAACCGGCGCCAAACACGGGCGCTTTTCGTTTAGGCTTGTCGCCGACGTCGCTTTGCGCGCTCGCTTGCGATTCTTGCTCGCTAGAAGAGACGCTATGTAAACCGACGAGCGTCAACGTTTGAAGTTCGCCGTTTCTCAAAACGACAAGTTCTTCTTCGTCGGAAGCGCTTTTCAACTGCTCGACGTAATCCTTTACGACGACGATTTCGCGACCGCCAAAACGACGAATCACATCGCCGACTTGAACGCCGGCTTTTGCGGCGGGCGAATTTTTCTTGACGCCCATAACCTTAGGAGAAGAATTTTCGTTATGCGAAAGTCCAATGCCGGAAAACCCTTGCGCGTCGCCGTTCGTACTCGCGCGCGGCTTAGTTCGAATCCCCTTAAGACGAACCGTCATTTTTCGACCGTCTTTCGTTTTGATTCCAAGAACGGCCTCGTCTTGGGCGGCGGCGACCGCATCGTCGTAATCTTTCGAATCGTAAATCGCTACGCCGTCGAACGTTCCTAGAATATCGCCCGCTTTCAAACCGGCGTCGGCGGCGGGCGAACCGGGCGCGACGGCGGCGATTTTATTGCCGCTAGTAATCGCTAGCCCGACAAAAGGCTCGTGTTCTTCGATCGCGCGATCCGACGAAGATTCCGTCGCGTCATCGTCGGCCGAAGTCGATTCGTCGGATTCCCGCGGCGTCTTGTCGGGCGGCGTCTTGTTCTCGCGCGGAGCCTCGACGATCGGCGTTCCGTTGAGTTCAATTTCTACCGTTTGTTCCTTCCCGTCCTTTTCTTTGTCGTTTTCGTCGTAACGAACAAACGTTATCGTCGTCTCGCGCGGCTCGGAATCGACGATGCGATTATAATCTTGTTCTTTGACCGTCGCGCGTTCGCCGATGCGAACGATAAAGTCGCCGACTTTCAAGCCGATTTTTTCGGCGGGCGAACCTTTGGCGATTTGGGTGATCTGCAAGCCGACGGCGCCGTTGCGCTCGGCGACGCGCGCGCCCAGTCGCACGGAATCGGGAAGCTCGTAGGCGTGAGGCGTTTGCTTTTCTTGCGCGGTCGGATCTTCCTTAACCGCCGATTTGCGTTTCTCGCGAGAAAAATCTTCCGTCTCTTTCGTCCATTCGTCGACGAAACGTCGCCAATCGACCTTAGCCGACGAATCGTGTTTTAATTCGTCGTTGAGGATTTCGAACGTCTTAATCGCGACCGTCGTCGCTACCGACCCGTCTGTGAACGCATAGGAATACTCGCCCGGAACGGAAGACGTTAAATCGACGACTCCGCGAGTCGCGGAATCGACAAACAGTTTTTTAACGACGGGCGAATAATTAGTCAACGCCTTAACGCTTCGAGTTCCCGCGACGCCGTTAGATTCGTCGTAAGCCGTTCCGTCGGACACGGGACTCATTACGTTGCAACAATCCGTAAAGATCACGACCAAACGCGCGTTCAAAGCGAACAAACGCCTTTTGACGTCGGAACGATAAAGAGCTTGTCCTTTCCCTTCGTCGTCTTTGAGCATCAAATAATGCCCGCCTTTCTCGGCGTCGTAAGCGCCGTGCCCCGTATAGTAAAAGAATACGACGTCGTTTTTGCCAATTTTGCCTTCAAGGCGCTTGATCGCCTTAATCGTCGCTTCAGGAGTCGCGTGATCCGGATCGACGCGCGAATATTCAAGCAATTTGTCTGAAACGTTGCGTCGAAAAAAATACTCGACCGTCTCGACGTCGTGTTTCACGCCCTGCAAACCTGCTTTATCAAAACTACGATAATCGGCGATCGACAACACGAAAACGCGCGGCAAAGACTCGTCCTCCGAATCGTCGCTCGTCGCGGAGCCGAAAGCAAAACTCGCGCACGCAATAGTTAGCGCCCAAAACGCCAAAAAAATCGACGGAAATTGACGCGACAAGAAACGCAAGGCGCGACGCCAAACGTTGAAGTCTAAACGCACGTTGTTCATAATAAACGTTCCCCTCTTTAACGCGTCTTCTCTTATTTTTTGATTTTTAACGTCCACTGCCCGACTTTCGACGTCCCCAACATATAAAAGCAAACGTCTTCCGCATTCTTGGACTCTTTGATTTCGGCGGGCGCTATCGCTTGAAACTTTGCGACAGGCGCGTCTTCGTTAATCGCGTCGGCTATCTCTTCCGCGCGATCCGCGCTTATTTCAGGATTATTTTTACGAATCGTAGCAGAATTTACGCTTTTACCCGAAAGCGACGCGTCGCAAAGCGACTTCATCGTGCCGGCGGCGGCTTCCGTTAATTCCGCAGTCACCACCGCGCGACCGTTGCGAGACTCGACGCTAGTCGCCGCGTTGCGCGTCAATTCGCCATCGACCCCGAACCAGTCGGCGCGAACTACTATCAACGACATTATTTCGTCGTTAGAATCGTCGTCCATTACAAAAACGACCGGCAAACGCGTCGAACCGCCCGCTTGAAGAACTTTTTTACTGTTTTCGTATTTCTCAGAAGGGTAAACGGCCGTCGAATCGCCGGTCTTCGGATCGACTTGCAACAACGAAACGTAAAGAGGAACCGCCGCTTCAACGTGAACGTAAAAACGTTCTTTAGGACTCCAACGCCTCGCAAGCGGATTGACGAACGTTCCGTCGGCAAGTTCAAACCAAACCTTAACGCCTATTTGCGTCGGCTTAACTTCAGAAGATGCGGAAGACGTCTCTGAAGCGTCCTCGGACGACGACTCGGGCAAGGCGGAACCGCCGATGGAAAATTTCGGCGTTCCAAGTTCTTTGGTCGGAGTTCCCTCCGATTTCAACGCAACGTCGACCGCTTCAAGCGCGGAACTTGTCAAAAGCAAAAAAGAACGTTGCGCGTCGGAACGCTCGGTCGCGTTTTTCTCCGACGACCAAACTGACGTCGACGAACAAACGAACGCGCCGAATAAAGACGCCAAACAAAAAAATCGAAAACAACGTTTCATTGGCGAACCTCCGAGTGAATTAAGGAGACTTTGGCTGTGAAAAAAATTTTCCTTTAAATTATATGGTAAATCCAAGAAAAAAGAGCGACGCCGCGACGAAAAAATTTCCAAATTGAGGAATTTTTTCATCGCGGCGTCTTTGTTCTGTTCGCACAATCGTTAGAATCGGTATGAAATACCGCCGACTACGTTTTGAGTCGTCGCGTGTTTATACCAAACGGCGTTAAAATCGCCGGTCGCCGTCAACGTCTTCGCTTGGTTCAAATTGACGAAACCGCCGCCGCCGACGCTAAACGACTCGCCGCCCATCGCGTGCGTTTCCATATCGTCGAAAGCGTAACTTGCCGATCGATACGAAAGACTGGGCGCATCCTTGCCTCCAAGTTGCACGCCGTAAAACGCTTGCGCGTTCAAACCGGCGTAACCGGCGCTTCCCGTCCAGTTCACGCGAGCGCCCGCGCGAGCCGTGTTGCGATTGTAGTACGTTTTATCGTAAAAATACGGTTGAGCGAGCCAACGCATATACGCGTCTACGTCGTTGACGCCGCCGCCGCTCGTTTGGTCTTCGCCGAAACCGTAAAGCCACGAATGTTCGGAGTCGACCCCGATCGTCGGTCGGAAAGTTAGATTCTCGCTTAAATCGATACGATTAGCCAAGTACAACGTGCCGGTCAGCGTGTTGCCGGTTCCCTTCGCGTTGAAACGATACAGACCCGCGTCGTTGAAACTGACCGTTCGAATCCAATCCATAGATTGCGTTCCGCCGCCGACGTAGACCGCCAACTCCCAAAAATCGCCGAAGACCTTCTCGAAGTGCCCGGCAAATTGGAAGTCGTCCATTTCCATACGCGAACCGTAGTTTCCGTAACCTTGGATTTTGCCGCTTGAATAAATCTCAGGAGTCGACAATCCGAAGAAAAGACCGCCAGACGTCGTACCGTCGATTTGACGTTTCAAACCGCCTATAACGCCTTGACGCTTCAAACGATAACCGTTCATCGTAATACCGTCGTCGTCGTATTCGGAACCGTCGACCATCGTGTTGGTATAGGCGCCCCAAATCGCGCGATCGCCGCCGCCGTAACGTCCGTTTTGAGCGATCGCGCTTTGTTGATAACCATTATTGCCCTGACCGCCTTGACCGCCGTTGTTATTCGAGTCGTAATAGTCGGGATCGACCGATTGCGCCCGTTTATGTTCCCCTGATATCGACGAACCGCCGAAGAACGAACTCGTCGGGTTCCCGAAATGTCCGTAGGCGTTCAACATCTGGTAACCGCCGAGCGACAAATTGTGGATCGTTTGGCGAATTTTGTCAGGATCCGTTTCGTTATACAACGCGTCGTAGTAATAAATATCGTCTCCAGACAATCTGTTGGCGTCAATTTTAGCCGCATAATTCCGTTCTTTCTTCGTCATTCCCTGCGCGCTCGCATAAGAAGCGACCGTCTGCGCGGAACCTTCTATTTTAAAACCGCCGCCGTCGATCTGCGTCGCCGTAGTCGAAACCAGCGGCTTGCCGAACAAATCCGCCAGATCAGAGGCGTTGGAAACGTCTATTTTCGCTCCGTCGATAGTAATTTCGGGCGCGTCGAGCGTAATTGTCATCGTCGCGCTTGGTGTCAAATTAGAAACGCTTTCATACCACACGTAGTTGTTCGAACTAAAGTTGATCTCATTGGCGCGAATAGTCCCCAGGTTGCGCGCTTCTTCATTCAACACTCTCTCGCTATGTTTGCCTTCCGAATCGTAGACCCATTCCTTGAAGAAAGTATTAAAGAACAGCTTCGCCCCCCTTTCTTTAGCGCCGTTGCCAGGCAAAAAGTTCACTTGGTTGGCGCAAAGAATTGGCGCGTCGTCCAACGTCGCCGTTCCGATTTCGCCATTTTCCAATTTAAACGCGCTGACGTTGGGACGCCAAAAAACGAGCTGTCCGTCAGTACCCGGGTCGTTTTGGGATCCCATAGTCACACCGTAAACGTTAAACACGCCTGTGTTCTGCGTAAGATCTGAACTACCGTATTGAAAACTTCTTTTCTCGACGCTCGTTTCCGTTTCGGGAGAACTGTACAAAACGAGCGATCCGAGTTTGACTTCAGTGTTCCCTGTGAATTCAGTTTTGTCGCCGTTCAGTACCGCGAGGTAAGACGTTTCATCTCCTCTGTCTTCTATCGAATAACCGGTGGGCGTGTCTATTATAATCGTTCCATTCCCAGCCACTTTGGAACTGTGTACGAGATCGGTTTGATTTTCAGGAGCCTCACTACTCACTAAATTCCCCAGAGTCTCCCGCAGGAAACTCATTTTGAGCAAGGTTGAACGCCCATACTCGTCTTCGGTAACCATATATGGATGACTTACGCTTCCGTCGGTTAGTTGATTATAATTTCCTAAAACTAACGTTCCGCCGTTGTGGAAATAAGTAGGGGAATCAACGTTTTCAACGGCTCCTAGTAAAATGCCGTTTTCACTTAACGAAACCGTTGTTTCCCACCCAACAGACGAACCGTATATGCCGGCTGCTCCGTTTCCCTTGATCTCTAACGTCCCTCTGACTCCGATATCTTTTGCGATAATCATCCCGTCGCCAGCAACCGTCAATCCGTTTCCGAAGAAATCGGCGACGTATTCGCTCTTCACTGGGCCTTCTTTTTCTGAGCGAGGGTCAACCGACGTTGAGTTATATTCGCCGACAAGCGTGACATGATCGTTAAACGTCGCTTGTCCTCCATTTTTGTTCTCGAGTTTTCCACTGATTATCGTTTCACCTGTAACTCGTAATTCGGCGTTACGTATCTCGTTTCCATCTTTGTCAATTGGGCGTTCGCCGTTATTTTCATCGCCGCCGTCAATGTTGATTGCGCCTGTTAAATTAACGATTCCATATCCGTTGTTCCATAGCTCTAAATATTTTTTGTCCTCTTGACCGCTCGATTTAATATCGACGTTGTGTAAATTCAAACTCAACCGATCGCCGCCAAACACCGAATGGGTTTGAATTCCTACGCAACCGGAAATAG
>JAZRWW010000048.1:0-15549 GCA_045599865.1 Thermoguttaceae bacterium | reverse complement strand
AGCCGTCCGTCTTTAGACGGGCGGATCGGCGCCGCCGAAAACGCGTCCATTACAAAAGCGAAATTATCCGACGCCCCCCCGCGTCGTAAGACGCGGGGGTGGAAGCCGCCGGTTATATATCGGCGGATAGCGTCGGTTCGCAAAACGTCGATCACGCGACACGGAAAGAAAACGAACGTTTCAACGATTTAAAATCGTAGTTTTTTGGTTATGAAGGCGTGCGCCGATATGTAATCGGCGGCTTCCACGGCCCCCCAACCGCGGGGGTCCGCTCCAAACTTTATCCGTAAACGCTTACGAACTTTCAGACGACGCGTCGACTGTAAAAAAACAAAAATCGTTTACGCGACGTCCCGCGGAACGCCGATCCGCCTACGCGGCGGTTCTTGCGCGGCGTTTTTCCATAAACGCATAGAGAATAAACGAAGATAAAACAATTAGATAAAACAGGTTTAATATGAACAATATTCAAAAAGAATCGAACGAACGGACGCGCGAAGCATATTCCGCGCCGAATTATTGTTTGACCGCCTTTGAGACGAGCGATTTGATTACGGCTAGCGGCGGGGAAGAGCCCCAGCGCGGCGCGGTCGGTTTTTTCTTTGAAGACGTCGGCGCTCCTTCGTCGGGCGCCAAGTCGCCTTGGTAGGAGCGCCGTAAGCGCTTACGAAAAGCCGCCGAATGAAAATCGGCGACTTTTGGGGAGTTGCGGCGAATCGTTCGCCGCGTCGCCTTATTTCACGACGATTTCGTACCAAATCGTCTTTTGTTCGGAACCGAACGTAAACCGCGCGCCGTCGTCGACTTTTTCGACGTCGAGTTTTTGCGCGCGGTCGCCAGCGTTGGTCAACGCGTAAACATCGACGTTTTGCGCGTCAAGATTCTTGAGCGTAATCGTCGCGGGCACGCCTTCGCACAAGACGGGCGCGCGTCCGTTCGAGCCTCCAAAATGCCCGGCGGTCGTAACGTTGTTTCCTTCGTAAACGATTTTGGCGTCGGTGTTTTTCATTAATCCGGTGGCGGTTAACAAATATCGTCCGGCGGTCAAAACGCCCGATTTTTCCGCGCCGACTTCGACGTTCGTCGCTTTGACGAGCGAAACGGTCGCCCAGCCCAGCTCGGTTTCTCCTACGTCGAGCGTCAAGCCGTCAAATTCGCGCGGTTCCGTAACGAATCCGCTAAATACTTTGCTATTCGCCGCGTCGACGATAAAGAAGCCCTTCCCTTCCTTCTGATAATTCCAGCAAATCTCGCCAAATTCGTTGACGATCTCTTTCTTTTCGGTCGACCCGCATTTTTCCGGCAAATCTTTCCAACTCGAAATCTTTTTCGCGTTCTTTAAGGCGTCGGACTTAGGAAGATTCAAGTCGGCAAGGTCGACGCCGGAATAAACGGCGAGCGCCAACGATTTGTCGAGCCCAAGCCCGGAAGCGATCGAACGGTGGTAGCCGCTCAACGAGCCGTTCATAATCTTCATTTCTTGCGCTTCGGTCATTTCGGGCGCGTAGACAAATTCGCCCGGTCCGCTCTTGACGTCGCCGCGCACAAACATCGCGTAACAGGCGGGCAAATGCGCCATTTTCGTTTGGTTGGCGCACATGTCAAAGAAGCTGGACGCTTCGTCGCGCTCGTATGAATCGCCGTGCGACCAAGCAAATTGGAACGTCGCCGACCAATCTTGAAACGCCGCGACCGCCGCGAGCATAAGATTGCCTTCGGCGTTGTATAAATTCGGGTACGGGTGGTCGTATTCGCTGCACGTAAAGGGTCGACCGATCACGCGAACGGCGGCAAGATTGGCGAGCGTTCCAGACGCGGGCGAATTTGCCAAAGACGAATTGCCGATCAACCAATCGTTCGAATCCCAAGAGCGACGCGGGAAGTTCGGATGGTTCCAATAGGCGTGAATATCGCAATAATCGAGTCGACCTTGATTGTACCAATAACCGTACTGGAGTTGCGTGCCCGTCGTAAGCGACTTGACGCCAAGTCCTTTGACGTAAGCGTACATTTCTTGCCAATAACCGTTTTCGAGATCGTGGAGGAAATCGGCGAAATCGGCAAGCGCTTGAGCCCCGAGAAGGTTTTCGTCGCCCGAATGTTTCGGCACGGGCACGGTCGACGTTTCAAGCGTTTGTTCCGGCGTCAATCCGACGACGCCCCCTTCGCGGAAGGAAACGTTCGCCAAATCGAAAGATTCGCCCGGATCGAGATTATTGAACGTCAAACGTACTGCGGAATCGGAACGCGGCGCGATAAAAGCGAAATTTACTTCTTTCCATTCTTTCGTCGCCTCGACCGACTTGCGGAATCCAACGGGGCTCCACGGATCGTGATTTTCGATTACGCCGACGTTGAGCGTCGAATTACTCTTCGAACGAATTTTAAAACTGACTTTATACGGCTTGCCCTCTTCGATCGCCAAGTTTACGCGGCTAAACTGCGGAATCCAGCCGACTTGACCCGCTTTTTCGACTTCGAAACGCAACGCGCGGACGTCGAGCCCCGATTCTTGCAGCTCCAAAATTTGATAAGATTGACGCGATTCTTTGTCCCGTTCGAACGTCCAGTTGGAATTGGCGTCCAATTTAAAATTAGCGTCGAAGACGCCTTCCGCTATGCTTTCGTCGCCGAGGGGATACGTTTTGCAATTCCACGCGTCGTTTAATTTTTCCGTCGTTCCATATTTTTTGACGAGCCATTCGTTCCAATATTTGCGGAAATTGTCGGCGTATGGGCTAGGCAAGTCGTCAAGCTCGCCCCAAGACCAACTGGCGACGACGGAATTTTCGTTGTTGATCTCGACGACCGCGACGCCCGGATCGTCGACGTAAGCCAAGCCCGTATAGGGGTTGACGTGTTGAAGCAAGTCTTTGGCGTATTTCTTTTGCAATTCGATCATCTTGCGATCAAAATTGTCGACGCCTTTGTTTTGCGTCGGGAGTTTACCGGCGTTTTCGAAGCCGTCGCGTTCCTTGAAGGCGCGCGAAACGTGCAAATTGATATTGACGTAAATTCCTTGTCGATGCAAACAATAGATTAAATAATCCAATTTGTCGAGCTGATCGGGGTCGATTTCCGTCGTCGACTTGTCGAAGTTCTTACCCCAAATATCGCGCGAATCCATATGATGAAGACGAACGACGCCAATTCCAAATCGCGCGAGAGTCGCCGCGACGCGTTCCGCTTTTTCCTTCGTAGAAGGGAAATTCCCGGAAAAACAGAGGTTTGTGCCAAGAAGGCGAGTTTTGCCCGACTTAGTCGAAAACGAGCCGAGCGAGTCGACGACAAACCCGTCCGCGCCCGCGATTTTGGAGGATTCGTTCCACGTTTGAACGTTGGTGATATTTTCCGGGGCGCCCTTTTCAATAATAAAAGGGAACATAGTTTTCGATTCGTCGGCAAAAGCGAGGGACGCGCCGACAAACGCAAACGTCGCTAAAGCGATCAAGAAAGTAGATTTACGCATAATCGTAACTTTCATAAATAGGGACGGCGTTGAGCCAAAGTAAGAAATCTAACGCTAATTTTTTCCTATTTGTTAAAAAGGTAATCGTTCACGGAAAAACGACGCGTAAGAACCGCCGCGTAGCGGCGCGCGACAAGCCGCCCGTCAACGACGGGCGGATCGGCGGTTCGCTTGACGTTGCGCAAACGATTTTTTGTTTTTTACAGTCGTCGCGTCGTTTGAATGTTCGTATATTTTTCGCAAACCTTCAAACGCTAATTCTTCCGATAAACTCGGTTCTCCGTAAACGGGAGTTTTTGGGGTTGTCGGATAATTTCGCTTTGATAACGGACGCGTTTTCGGCGGCGCCGTCGGTTCGAACGCAAACCTTGATCGGTATATTGCGTGAACGATTACCTTGACGTTAAGGATACTCAAAACGCGAATAAAATTCAATATGCGCGAGAAAAAAACAAAAAAATTTTTCTCAAAACTCATCGTCGCGCCGCGTCCCTTGCTTTTTTCCGCCGCGCGTTGTAAAATAGAAAGGCGCGCATATTTGCGCCAGTAGGAGCTTCAAACGCTCGCGTTTGCATTTAACTATTCACTCAACGAAAGAATCCAATGAAGAAGTCGACGCTTTTATCCCTTGCGTTCTTTTGCGTTTTCGCGACTTGCGGCGCGGCGCAAGAATTTCCCGATCCGGCGACTATGGCGGAGCCGGTCGTCCCGCCCAAGGCGCTCAATATGGACGCCGCGTCCCTTGACCGAATCGACGCCGTAGTTCAAGAAGGAATCGACGAAGGCGATTTTCCGGGCGCGGTCGTAGCGATCGGGCGCGGCAATAAAATCGCGTTTTTGCGCGCTTACGGCGATCGCCAGACGGAACCGACCGTCGAAAAAGCGACGGTCGACACGCTCTACGACTTGGCGTCGGTTACGAAAGTAACGTCGACCGCGATCGCGACGGCGATTCTCGTTGATCGCGGTCTGCTCGACTACGAAGACCCGATCATGAAATATATGCCCGATTTTGGACAAAACGGCAAAGAAAAAATCACCGTCCGCGACTGCTTGACGCACGTTTCCGGCTTGACTCCCGACAACAGCATTAAAGATTACGTCGGCTATAATCGCGAAGAGACGCTGGCGAATATCTGCAGGCTGGGCTTGCGTTCGGAAATCGGCGAAAAATTCTCTTACAGCGACGTCGGCTACATTACGATGGGCTACGTGATCGAGAAAATCACGGGCGTTTCTCAAGACGAATTCGTTCGCAAAAATATTTATCTCCCGCTCGGTATGGTCGACACGGGCTACAATCCGACCGACGAGCAAAAAGCGCGAACGGCGGCGGCGGAAAAACGCGATTTGAGCTATTTCCCCGACGACGTAATTAAAGCGCGCGGCTTAAACGGGGACGAATGGATCAAAGGAGAAGTTCACGATCCTCGCGCCTTCGAAATGGACGGAGTCGCCGGGCACGCGGGCAATTTCTCGACCGCGCCCGATTTGGCGATTCTCGCTTCAATGTTGATCGGACGGGGAACTTATACGCCCGACGACGAATCCGTTCCTCCTGTGAAAATTATGTCGCAAGAAACTTTCGAAAAAATGTCGGCGCCGGTCGCCGTGCCGGGCGGAATTCGCGCGCGCGGCTGGGACAAACGCTCGCCCTATTCGAGCAATCGCGGCGGCTTGATGTCGCCTTCCGCTATCGGACACGGCGGTTTTACGGGCACGTCCTACTGGGTCGATCCCGATTTAAACCTCTTTGTTATTTTCCTTGGCAACAGACTTCACCCGGACGGAAAGGGCGGAGTCAATTCTTATTGCGGTAAAATCGGGCAAATCGCGGTCGATTCGCTCCGCGACAAAATCGACGCCGAACAAACGCGCGACTTCGTAAAGAAATCGGTCTATCGTTCTCCCAACGCGCAAGAATTGGACGACGCCGCGTTCCAAAACGGCAAAACGCTCGCGGGCGTCGACGTCTTGGATCGCGACGGCTACGCGCTCTTCAAAGGACGCAAAGTCGGGCTTCTCACGAATCAAACCGGCTTGCTTCGCGACGGTC
Organism: Thermoguttaceae bacterium; assembly: GCA_045599865.1. GTDB lineage: Bacteria > Planctomycetota > Planctomycetia > Pirellulales > Thermoguttaceae > RUG369. Next base: position 10,024 of record JAZRWW010000048.1, on the reverse strand, counting down.
GACGCATTCCCAAAGCGTTGCAAGACGCGGGCGTCGAAATTACGACGTTGTTCAGCCCCGAACACGGACTTTACGGAGTCCTCGACCAAGGCGCTATCGGCGACGGAAACGATCCTGAAACCGGCTTGCCCGTCTTCAGTTTATACGGAGAGACGCGACGCCCGACCCCGGAAATGTTGAAAAACGTCGATACGTTCGTCTTTGATATTCAAGACGTCGGCGTGCGTTTCTATACGTACGTTAGCGCGATGTGTTCCGCGATGCAAGCGGCGGCGGATTTAGGCAAATCGTTCGTCGTTCTTGATCGTCCTAATCCTATCGGGGGCGTCAAAGTCGACGGTCCTTGGCTTGATCCGGGGCGCGAATCCTACGTCGCGTTCTTCCCAATGCCGATTCAACACGGTATGACGGTCGGTGAAATCGCGCTCTGGTTCGCGAACGAATACAAATTGAATCTCGATTTAACGGTCGTACCTTGCGAAAATTGGCGTCGCGCGCAATATTTCGACGAAACCGGCTTGACTTGGGTTAATCCTTCGCCGAATATGCGTTCGTTGACGGAAGCCCTGCTTTATCCCGGCTTCGGAATCCCCGAATTTACCAATATTTCGGTCGGACGCGGCACGGAAACGCCCTTTGAAGTCGTCGGCGCCCCTTGGATCGACGCGGAAGACCTCGCCAAAAAAATGAACGACGCGAACTTGCCCGGCATTAAGTTTGAACCGATTAAATTCAAGCCGACCGCGAGCAAATACGCCGACGAAGAAATCGCCGGACTGCGTTTTACGATTACCGACCGCGAAAAGTTCGACGCCGTCAAAACCGGCGTCGCGTTAATGATGCAACTGGCGAAAGACTACCCCGAAAAATGGGAACGTAAAAACGCCAATACGCTCTTGCTCAACGGCGAAACGTTCGACGCGATTTTTGCCGGAAAAGACGTCGGCGAAATCGCGAAGTTATGGCAAGGCGACTTGGCGCGATTTAAAGAAAAGCGCGAGGCGTATTTGATTTATCGTTAAAAATTGTCGTGATCGTTGAAAATTACGCGCCAAAACGCCGTTCGTCGTCTTAGAACCGAACGGCGTTTTTTATTGTCGAAAAATATCTTTACAGATTATGAAAAATAGGCTATTCTCCTGCGCGAAAGGCTGTTTGACGGACAAATTCGCGGCGGCGTTCATCCTCAAACGGCGTAAAACGAAGACGGGAAAACAAAATGAAATTCATCGATCGATATTGTTGCGTATTTGCGACGATCATTTGTCTGTTCTTGACGAACAGTCGCGAATATTCGGACGTTCTCGCTCAAGAAGAGGATTATTCTCTTCTCACTAAGGGTTCTGAAGAAGATCGCGGCGCTTTGAAAAAACTAAACGAACTGTTGGAAAAAGCGTATAAAGACCGCGACGTCGTGAAGAACTGGTTAAACGAGTACGCCAAGCAAGAACGTAAGACTTACGCGCGCGTCGTCGGTCAGTTTTCCAAATTTGAAAAATCGGAACAGAAACGCCTCGCGCAAGACCTGAAAAAGGGCGAATTGTCCGAAACGTTTAAAGATCGTCTCGACGCGAAAAACTTGCAAATCTCCTTTCAACGTCTGGAAGCGGAACGGGGTTATATTGAAAAGATTCGCACTTTGTACGATCGACTTATAGGCAAAATTCTAGAAGCGGAATCGGCGCGCGATATGCTCGGTCGTCGTATGGTTTCAGGGGTTCAAGCCGAAAGTTTGCGCGAGAAAGAGGAAACGATCGACGAACTGTCCAGGTTTCTCGACGAAACCCAAAAGAAGCTGGACGTCTGGAAGGAAAACGACCGCAAACAGAAAGAAAGTCTAGTCGATTCGATTCTCAAAGATTCAAAGACTCGACCCAAGGACAAACGTTCCGACGGCGCGAAAAGTTCTACCGACGACGTAGCGTCGTATGACAAAACCGAAGAAAATAAAGCCGATCTTCTGGAACAAGAAGGCGTCGACCAAGAACCTACTAAGGAGTCGGAAGCCGATTTAGTAGAAGTTGACGAAGACGCTCTCGCTGAACCAGAAGCAGATTTAGCAAAAACAGACGAAGAGAGTCCGGCTGAACAAGAAGTCGACGAAGGCGATCTTTTGGAACAAGAAATTCAACAGGAGGAAGTCGACGAAAACGAAAAGTCCTCGTCTCCTGAGGAACGCCAAGAAGAGCCGATCAAAAAAGAAAGTAATTGGACGGGAGTCGTTCAAACTGCAGGAGCGAACGAATCCGCCGTTTCAAGCAAGTCCAAAAACTACGTCAGAGGGGTCGATCTTGAACTAGCGTCCAAGCCGGTTATTCTTCAAACGGAAGAACGAGACGGCGACGTCCAAACGAACGAGGAATTCGGTCGACGTCAGACCTTGTCCGTGCAAAACGTCGAATTCGCGTTCCGTTTTTGTCCAAATTCCGCGCAAGGAAAGGACGAAGGGTTCTGGATTCAAGAAACTGAAACGACGCAAGAACAATGGTTTGCCGCAGGAATCGGAACGACAAGACAATGCAGTTTCAAAGGCGCCAAGTTGCCCGTTGAAAACGTCGACTGGAACGCGTGCGCCGCGTTTGTCGATCGATTGAACAAACTCAACGTCGCGCCAAACGGCTGGCGTTTTGCAATTCCGACAATAACGCAATGGGAACGCGCGAGAGAACTGGGGCAAAGCGCCGTCGATCTCGCGTCGCTCGCGGAATACGCTTGGTTTGGCGAAAACAGCGATAAGAAAACGCACGAAGTCGGCGCGAAAAAATCGGACGCGCTAGGGCTTTACGATATGACCGGGAACGTTTGGGAATGGACTTGCGGAGTCGACCAGACGGGGCGCGCGCGAATCGTTTGCGGCGCGAGTTGGAACAATCTCCCTCAAAACGGCGCGTTGACCGAACGCTTTGCGTGCAGTTCGAGCGCTTGCGGCAACAATTTAGGTCTGCGGCTGGTCTTAGTTCGCCAAAAATAAACGTCGCGCCTTTTCCGACGAAAATATTGTTGATAAAAAGCAAAAAACGACCGTCTTTTTCGTCGGGTCGCTTCACAAAAATTAAAAAAGTAGTACGATTCTTAAAAAGGCTTGCGTCGCTTGACGCGAGCGCGGCAAGTTTGAGACGCTTCAAACGAACCGGATTTATAGCCAAACATATGGAAAGGGCGCGCTAGTGTTGTCGCAGGAACGTTTCGCTAAAATTGACAGTTTGTTCAATCCGAAGTCGATCGCCGTCGTCGGCGCTTCGGCAAAAAAGGGCGTCGTCGGAAACGACGTTCTCCTTAATCTGATCAAGGATTTTAAGGGCGAAATCTACCCCGTCAATCCGAAAGGCGGAGTGATCGAAGGATTGACCGCTTACACGAAATTGTCTGAAATTCCGGCAGAAGTAGATCTGGTTTGCGTTCTCGTCAACGCGAAGTTCGTCGAAGACGTCGTCGATCAAGCGATCGAAAAGAAAGTCAAGGCGATCGTCATTATTTCCGCCGGTTTCAAAGAAACGGGTCACGAGGGCGCCGTTATCGAAAAGCGTATGGCGGAAAAAGTCCAAGCGGCGGGCATTCCGCTCGTCGGTCCGAACTGCCTCGGCGTCATCAACGCGGAAGCGGGATTAAACGCCAGTTTCGCCTCCAAAATTTGCCAACCCGGTTCGCTCGCCTTTATTTCGCAATCGGGCGCGCTCTGCACCTCCGTTCTCGACTTCGCCGAAGCGCGTCAAATGGGATTCAGCAAATTCGTCTCGTTCGGCAATAAGTCCGACGTCGACGAAACCGAATTGCTTGAATACCTTGCCGACGACCCGAAAACCAAGGCGATCGCGCTCTATCTCGAAAGCGTCGCCGACGGCGCCGGATTTATGGAAATCGCTTCCAAAATCTTCTGGGAAAAGGGCAAAGTCGTTCTGTGCTTGAAATCCGGTCGTTCCGCCGAAGGCGCGAAGGCGGCCAGCAGTCACACGGGTTCGCTCGCCGGTTCCGACGCCGTTTACGACGCGCTCTTCACGCAAAGCGGCGTTCAACGCGTCGACAAAATCGAAGACCTCTTCGACCTTGCCGCGCTTTATACGACCCAGCCCGAGCCGAAGGGCAAGAACCTCGTTATTATCACGAACGCCGGAGGTCCCGGTATTATGGCGACCGACGCCGCCGTTCGCAACGGGCTCAAGCTCGCGTCCTTGACGGAAGAAACCAACGCGAAACTTAAGGAATCGATGCCGCCCGCCGGGTCGATTCACAATCCGATCGACGTCCTTGGCGACGCGCACAGCGATCGTTACCAACTCGCGACGGAACTCGTGATGAGCGACCCGAACGTCGATATGGGGCTCGTCCTCTTGACGCCGCAATCGATGACCGATTCCGACAAGATCGGCGCCGACATTCCCGCCGTCGTCAAGAAATGCGGCAAGCCGGTCGTCTGCGCCTTTATGGGCGCTTCGTCCGTCCAAGAAGGCGTCGCCGCGCTCGTCAAGCAGGGCGTTCCGAACTATTCCTTCCCGGAAAACGCCGTCGCCGCGCTCGGGTCTTACGTCAAGTTGACCGAATTCCGCAACTTGGAAGACCGCGAATATATGTCCGCCGCCGATTGCGACGTCGAAAAAGCCAAGAAGATCGTCGACGAATATTTGAACGGCGTCGACGAAAAATACCTTACGCAAGCCGATTGTCGTCCGATTTTCGAATGTTACAATCTCCCGTTGCTCCAAAGCGGCGTCGCGCATAGCGAAGACGAAGCCGCCTCGATCGTCGCCAAGATCGGCGCCAAGTGCGTCTTGAAGGTGATGTCCGACGACGTGAAACATAAGTTCGACGCGGGCGGCGTTATTTTGAACGTCGAAGGCGCCGACGCCGCGAAAGCCGCCTACAATCAAATCTACGCGAACGTCGCCAAGAACGTGCCGGGCGCCAAGATCGATTCGATTCTCATCGAACAAATGGCGGAAAAGGGCGTCGAAGTTATTCTCGGTTGTAATCGCGACGCCAAGGGTCCGCTCGTGATGATCGGACACGGCGGAACTTACGCCGAATTGTGGAAAGACGTCGCGTTCCGTCTCGCTCCGATGCAAAAGATTTCCGCCAAGCGTATGGTTCGTCAAATCAAGACGTTCAAGATGCTCGACGGGTTCCGCGGCGCCCCCAAATGCGACGTCGCCGCGCTCGAAAAGACCTTGCTCAGCTTCGCCACGATGCTCGTCAATCACCCGGAAATTGCCGAATGCGACATTAACCCGTTGATCGTCCACGCCGACGGCAAGGGGTGTTCCGTCGCCGACAGTAGAATTATGTTGCGTCGCGCCAAGTGAGACGTCTTAAATAAAGCCGTCTAGCGACGCGCTCGTTCGACGACTTTTCGAAAACGAAGGAACGTCGCGGAAACGCGGCGTTTCTTTTTAATCAGGAGAAGCCGCGCTCCGAGCCGCGCGGCAAACAACGCGTTATTTTTTTAGAAAACCTATGTCTTACGAACAACGTTATTCCCAAATGGATTCGATGAACGCCGGATACCAAGACTACCAACGTCAACGCAATATGACGGTCGGCGACCTGCTCTTAGACAATCGCGTTATTTTCCTTCAAGGGGAAATATCGAACGCGTCCGCAAACGATCTGATTATGAAGTTGCTCTTCTTGCAAAGTCAAAACCGACGCAAGGACATTAACTTCTACATCAATTCGCCGGGCGGAAGCGTCTCCGCGACGTTGGCGATTTACGACACGATGAAGATTCTCTCCTGTCCCGTCGCGACGTACTGCGTCGGTATGGCGGCAAGCGGGGGCGCGATTCTCCTCGCGGGCGGAACAAAGGGCAAGCGTTACGCGTTGCCGCACGCTAAAGTAATGATTCACCAGCCTTGGGGCGGCGTCGACGGGCAAATTTCCGACATTGAAATTCAAGCGAACGAAATTCTTAAAGATCGTCAGACGCTCAACGAAATTCTTGCGACTAGCACGGGCAAGAAGGTCGAACAAATCGCGCAAGATATTGAACGCGACTATTATCTTTCCGCGCAAGAGGCGAAGGATTACGGGCTAGTCGACAATATCTTGACTCAGCCTCAGCCCGAAGAAAAGACGCTCTAATCGTCCGTCAAAAATTCCCCGTTCGTCAAGAGAAAAACTCGACGCCTTCAAAAAAACGCCGAGTTCGCATTTTTAAAGGAATAACAGAAGTGTCGCTCATACCGATAGTTATCGATAAAAACGGTCGCGAAGAACGCGCGATGGACATTTACAGTCGTCTTTTGCAAGACCGTATCGTCTTCTTAGGAACGCAAGTCAACGACGAAGTCGCCAATTCGATCGTCGCGCAGTTGCTTTATCTGCAGTCCGTCGATCCGAAAGCCGACGTCAGTCTTTATATTAACTCGCCGGGCGGAAGCGTTACCGCAGGGCTCGCAATTTACGACACGATGCAGTTCATTAGTTGCGACGTCGCGACCTATTGCATCGGACAATGCGCTTCGATGGGAGCCGTCTTGCTGACCGCAGGAGCGCCGGGCAAGCGTTACGCGTTGCCTAATTCGCGCGTGATGATCCACCAGCCGTTGGCGGGCATGCAGGGAACCGCCGAAGAGATTATGATCCACGTTAAAGAATATAAGTTGATTAAAGACAAGCTCAACAATATTCTCATTAAGCATACGGGACGCTCGATGGAAGAAATCAAGCGCGACACAGACCGCGATAATTTTATGTCGGCGGAAGAAGCGAAAAAATACGGGCTGGTCGATCAGGTCGTCGAAAATTTCGTCGCGCCGCAGAAATAGACGCGAGTCTAATCGCGTTCAAACGACGCGCGCGAAAGTCGCCCGAAGCGGGAGACTTTCGCGCGTTTTTCATTTGCGCAAAACGAAAACGTCGCGCGAGGAGACGCCGTTTTATTTCCAACTTCCCTCTTTCAAATACGGCTTCATCGCTTCGAAGCGCAAGTCAAGTTCGGCGATCTGTTCGTCGTTAAGTTTGAATTCCGAAACGACCGGCTTTTCCGGGACGGAATTATTCGCCCCGTAATCGCGCGACAAACGATTCTTAAAAACGTCGCGCTTCTGCCAAATATACAAGCTGAATCCGCGCAAATTGTTGCCTGGTATCGTTTCGCGCAAATTGAGCATTAGCATAAGTTTGCTAAACGCGTCGGCCGCTACGACAAGATTGCCGGAGTCGTAATTGCGCCAAACCGCCGCGAGAACGTCGGCAAACGGAGCGCGCTCGGTAATCAAACCTTCCGTTCCGATACGGCATTGATGCAACCAAGCGAAGCCGCCCATCGCCGAGAAAACGCGCTTGATCGCCGGTTTTGCCGCAAGGAGTTTTCGCATGCGCGCTTCGATCGGCGACGATTCTTCCTTGACGTATCCGAAATACTGCGATTCCTTGCCCAACTCGATCAGAAGTTCGACCGACGGCGCCGGTCCTTTGTACGCAGTCCCGCCCGACGTTTGAATAATCACGGGGCGCTTGACGACTTTCATCAACGCGCGCCAATAATCGCGCAAATCGTCTTCCGTCTTGCCGTCGTCGGGCGGTCGGGAAATAATCGCGGTCGGCTCGACTTCCTCGGCCTTGCGCGCGTACTCGAGCATATCGTCGATATTTTTCCCCTGAACGCCCAAGCAGAGCGCCGACTTGCGTCCGCGCGCCGTCTCCGCCAAAACTTCCATTCCGCGCATCTTCTCCTCTTTCGTCAAGAGGTCGACGGCGTCGCCGGCTTGAGGCCAGATCATTCCGGGACTTTCGCACCAGTCGACGAACTTTACTTCGTCGGCAAGCGTTTCGTAATCGACTTCGCCCGATTCAAAAAAAGGCGTCGACAAAATCGGGAACGGTCCGCGAACGCGCGGATCGCCGATAATTTCGCGCGCGACGTTCGCGACGGACGGAGAAGTCGAATCGTCCGCTCGCAAATCGGTCGTTGAAAAAAGTTCGGACGCGGCGGCGCCGAGCGTACCGGCGGTCAGCGTTCCAAGAAAATTTCGGCGAGTAAACGAATTTTGCAACTTATGGCTCGCTTTCTAAGCGGGCGCGACGAGAACAAACAAAAGTTTTCAACGCGTCCGCTCGTTTGAAGTAAAATCGGTAACAATACGGATAAAACGTCAAATAGCCGTCAAATCTTTTCTTTCGGACGTTCGACGCGCGTCTTTTCGCCGCAGTCCAAGTCAAATTTAGAATTGCCGTTCGCTTCGACGGTTATTCGAAGCGGCGTCGTTTCTTTCGTCGTAAATTCCAACGAAACAAGCGAAAAAACGGGCGCCGAACGATCGCCGGTCGACGTTTCGCCAATGTCGACCGGCGTGCTTGACGCCGCGCCTTCCGTCTCCTCTTTGACGACGACGACCGCGTAAGTTCCGGCGGGCGCGCCTTCGTATTTGCCCATCGTGAAGATTTTCGCGACGCCTTTAGCGTCAGTTTGACCCGTAACCGCCCAGCGAATGAGCTTCGGATCGTCCGATTGGCAATGGATCAACGCGCCTTCGAGCGGCTCCCCTCCTTGAGACAGCGTCACCGTGCAAGGATACAAGTCGGGCATTCCGTCCGGCTTCTGGACTTTCGCGCAAGAAACGCAGGCGCAAAGCGTCAAAACGGCAAAAACGGTCGCGATTCGATTAAATTTCATTTCAATTCTTTCTATTGCAAGTCGACGAAATCAGCCAAGCGCAAATCACATTGAAACAGTTTCGCCGCCGTTGATCGAACCCATCGCGCCCCAAACGCCGTAAATACTTTGCCCGGTCATTGGATACTTATGCAACGCGGTCGTGCCCGTGTCGATCGTCTCGCTAACAAAACGGACGGAACCGTCGAACATCAAACCGTTGACGCCGCCCGAATGGTTGCTAGACGGCGTGAAAAAACCGCAGTGCGTATCCCAAGCCCAACGAGAACAGGAAGGCGCGTTTGGAGGAAGAATCGTGCTGAAGCCTCCGACCGTCGCGCGACCGTCGAAAACGACCGCGCCCCGACCGCCGTAAACGCCGTACGTGTTGGAATACAGTTTGGAATCGTTGACGTCGTATAGAGCGACGCAAGTCGAAATAAAGGAAGCAAGCGCGCAATTGACGTCGTGCGCAAAACCGCTTTTGATCCGATTGTCGGAGTTGCCGGTTCCCGTAACCGTCTCGCTGATCGCGATCGAGTTCGACGTTCCGTCGGTGAAACCCGCCGTAGACTTCCAAGTAAAGGGACCGAATCCCGCGCGCATTGCCGACGATTTCAAAGTCGACCAATTACTGTCGTTCGACCCGCTGCATTCGTCGACGTAAACGACAAGGTCGCCGCGGCTGGTGACGTAATTCATCTTGTAGAAATTGCCGGACGACGCCGCGTATTTCTCCGTGTTCGATCCGTCGGAAGGACAACGGAACCCCTCGGGCGCGGGTCCGGCCATAACCGCCGAACAAGATTGCGGCAGTCTGTCGTTGTCTTTCAACGCTTCAGTCTTGCCGACTTCGTAAAGCGCCGACTGTTCCATAAAGGGCAACAACGCGAATGTTCCGCCCCAACCGTCGCCGGAGTCCGAGTAACGCTTGCTTACGCCCGTAACCTCGATACGAGCCGCAGGAAAAGCGTTGTAAGCGTCGTGATACGAGTGAAGAGCAAGACCGAGCTGTTTCAAGTTGTTGGTGCATTGCATTCGGCGCGCCGCCTCGCGAGCCGCTTGAACGGCGGGAAGCAAAAGACCGATCAAAATACCGATAATGGCGATGACGACGAGAAGTTCGACCAAAGTGAAACCGCGGAACATTCGCGTCTTAGCGCGCTTCTCCAAATTAACTGAATTTACGTTCATTGTAGAGTTCTTTAACAATAACAAACTAATCGATCAAAGTCGACGACCGCGTATTTGGCATATTGGAACGAATCGTCGACGTAACGCAACTCAAATTTTGTAAGCGTTCACGGAAAACGACGCGCAAGAATCGCCGCGAAAGCGGCGCGCGAAAGCCGCCCGCATTGCGGGCGGATGGGTTGCGAATGTCCGCGCTTCTGGCGTCGGCATACGGGACGGATTAGGCGCTTAATGAACTCG